>JAHDFX010000336.1 GCA_020627965.1 Saprospiraceae bacterium
AATAGAAGATGTCATCTCAGTAGGAGATAAGATCAAGGTAAAATTGATCGGTATAGATGAGCGTAGTGGAAAAATGAGACTTTCCCGCAAAGCACTTATACCACGCCCTCCTCGCAGCGAAGGAGATAGAGATAGAAGCAATCGCCCCCCACGTGATGGAAATCGTGATCGTGGAGGATATAAAAAAAGAAATGATTAAGAGAAACGCATAGTTTCTACAATCAAAATATAAGCAAACTTTTAAAAGCTCTTACTGTTTTATCGGTAAGAGCTTTTTGTATAACTGTATTATTTCTTATATTTTTTCAAAAAATAAGTTTTAAATAGAAAAAAAAGCCGTTTTTTTACTTTTCTCTGATTGTCAATGTTTTAAAAGGTCTTGACTTATACGAAACTATGTTGCACTATGTTTTTTTTTGAGAAAGTCAAGAAAACAATGCAACTTTTTTTGCTCCCTGTACGTATATAGTAACAAATAGGGAATTATGAGACAGCTAAAAATTACGAACAAAATTACAACAAGAGAGAGTCTTGCCTTAGATAAATATCTCAGTGATATAGGTAAGATTGATTTATTAACTCCGGAAGAAGAGGCTGACCTGGCTCGCAGAATTCGTGAAGGCGATGAAAATGCACTCGAAAAAATGACCAAGTCTAATCTTCGTTTCGTAGTTTCAGTGGCTAAACAATATCAAAATCAAGGCTTATCATTAAGCGACCTTATCAATGAAGGTAATGTCGGTCTTATGAAAGCTGCCAAGCGTTTTGATGAAACCAAAGGTTTCAAATTCATCTCTTACGCAGTTTGGTGGATTCGTCAGTCTATCTTGCAAGCAATTGTAGAATACTCAAGAATTGTACGCTTACCACTAAATAAAGTAGGATCATATAATAAAGTTAATGAGGCGTATATGTCTTTTGTTCAGGAGTTTGAACGCGAACCGAAATTAGAAGAATTGGCAGAATTGCTAGATATTTCTCCTAAAGAAGTTCGTGATATGATGAAAGGCAATTCAAAACACTTGTCATTTGATGCACCAATAAGAAACGATGAAGGTGACTCAACTATGTACGACCTAATGCCTGACATTAACGGTAATCCTGATAAAGATTTGATGGAAGAGTCTAGAAAGGTGGAAGTAGATGAAGGATTACGTATGCTCACACCTCGTGAAAATGAAATTCTTTCCGCTTATTTTGGCTTGAATGGGCGTCAGTCCATGACACTGGAAGAAATAGGCGAATTATATGGATTGACTCGTGAACGTGTTCGCCAGATCAAAGAAAGAGCAATTCGAAGATTAAGAAAGTCTTATAACAGAAATGAAATGCGTTCTTACCTTGGTTAAGAAAGCATAAATATAAATTTTGAAAACCATTCTGCTTTATGTAGAATGGTTTTTATTTTGTGGTCATTATGAATTATCTGGCACATGTATATCTGTCTTTTGGTGATGAAGAACGCATGATAGGCAATCTTTCAGCCGATTTTATTAAAGGGAATCAGGGAATTGCAGAATTACCTATAGGTATTCAGAAAGGTATTCAATTACATCGCCATATTGATACATTTACAGATAGCCATGAAGTTGTAAAGGAGAGTAAACGAAGGCTTTATACGCTTTACTCAAAATATGCTTCCATCATTGTAGATATATACTACGATCACCTGCTGGCAATCAACTGGTCGAATTATTCAAACGAAAGCCTGGAAGATTTTGCTCAAAAAACTTACCAAACACTGGAAAAGCACTACGACAAACTGCCGCCCAAATTACAACGTCGCCTTCCTTCCATGATGGAACACAACTGGCTTACAGGTTATCAGGAAATGAAGGGAATTGCCACAACGTTCCATTTCTTTGCCAAACGAGTAAAAACCACCATAGATATCAGTAAAGCACACGAACAGCTAGAGAAAGATTTGAAGCTGTATAATGATGAATTTAATCGTTACTTCCCCAAATTAATTAGGTTCAGCCAACAAACTATAATAGAAATCGAGGAGAGTTTTATCCCTCGAAATGGAAAGAAATGGTAAAAGTCCTTGAAAATAACTTATCCAATACTGAGGTATAAATTAAGTTATTATCATAGATCAAAATATTACTCATTCCATGCGAAACCTTGAATTCTGGTGAAAAGATAAAATAAGGGAAGAAGATTTGAACACCCGCCCCATATTCTACAGAGAAATCAGAAGGAGAAATTTTTATCAGGGAATCCCGCTGTCGCGTTCGGGAATTACTGGCAACATCATAAGAATACTTCACCCCGGCAACAACAAATACTCTTAAATCTTTATAAGGCTCGGATTTATACCGAACCAGAAACGGAGCTTCCACAAAAACTGCCTCTATCTGCTCTTTATTCACTCTGCCGCCCTGCACAAAGTCATACTCTAACCGCCGGTCTGAAAATGATAGTGTAGGTAAAAGCCTGAAATCGAAATACTTACCTACTTTTAAGTTGCCCACAATACCTAGGTTGAATCCCGGACCTCTAGGCGATAAAACCTGACGAAGACTGTCGTTTAAAATGAAATTACCACTTTGCGATATCCTGAAGTCAGAAGTATTGTAGGATAAAGTGATACCAAAATAATAAGGCTTATTGGCAAAATCAAGATAATTATAGGTGCCTTTGATCTGTGCATTTGCCTGAGTGGCAAATAATGCTACAAATAATAAAAGTGCTATTTTTCTCCCACATAAATGGAGCAAATTCCGAGACTTAATGGTATGCATTGATTAGATTTAAATCCTGTTTTATCCAGAACGTTGACGAATTGCAGTCCATCAGGAAAAGCCTGTACTGATTCGTATAAATACTTGTATGCTTTGGGATCTTTAGAAGTTACACGCCCAATGAGCGGTAAGATATATTTAAAATACAAGTTAAACAACTGCTTGAAGGGGAAAATGCGTGGACGGGAAAACTCCAATACAACAACTTTTCCACCTGGTTTTAAGACACGTTGCATTTCACTCAACCCCCTTTCCAGATTTTCAAAATTTCTTACACCAAAAGCAACGGTTATAGCCTCGAAAGTATTGTCTTCAAAGGGCAAATTTTCTGAATCTCCCTGTTGCAAACTGATGATATGCTGTAAATTTGCTTTATTGATCTTTTTGCCGCCAACAACCAGCATCTCATTCGATAAGTCCAAGCCTACTATCTTTTCTACAGGCAATTTATGTGCCATTGCAATAGCAACGTCGGCAGTACCCGTAGCCACATCCAGAATCACTTTAGGCTGATCGGCTGCCAATTGCTGAATAGCTTTCCTACGCCAGCTTTTATCAATACCCAAAGACAAAAGACGATTTAGGAAATCATAATAAGGGGCAATATTATCAAACATCCCCTCTACTTGATTTTTCTTAGTGGCTGTCTGGCCGTAAGGCTTAACTTCGTTGTGAGAATAAGACATAATTTTTCAATTTGAAAAGCGAAAGTACAATATTATATGATTAGAACAGAAGCTTGGTGGGATTGTTGAGATTAATTGGAAGCAATATCTGCAAGGTGAACTACTGCATCAATAATCTCTTTAGAATAGTCATTTTCAATGATGGTCTGATTAGATATTAAAGTAATAAAAACCTGTTTTGGAGTTTTAGTATGCTTGATAAATGCTTCCCGTTTTTGGATTAATTGCTCATAATAGGTTTTATCAATTTTAAATGGAACATTGTGGAATTTCATTTCACAGAGATTAATACAATTATCTTTCCTGTCAATAAGTAAATCAATCTGGAACCCTGCTTTTTTCTTATCACCCTGAATGTTTAAACTGGATATTTCTGTATAGACAGCTGATATTCCTAATGCTTGCTTAATTTCTTTAATGTGTTTTTGGCAAAGTGATTCAAATGCATATCCTGTCCATATTTTATAAGTCTGACTGGTAGCTAGCTGCTGCCATATACCTGGAGTATATTTTTTATTAGATTTGATGAATCTATGATAAAATATAGAGTACTCATCGGTTAATTTGTAGAGGGTGTTTCTTCTTCTTTTTCCAAACGGTATATATTCTGTGACAAAGTCAGAAATAATAAGTTCACTAATGGCCCTGTTGAAGCTCCCGCTGCTGTTAATATTGGTTTTTGCAAGTATTTCTTTTCTGGACATCCCGGATTGGCGCTGTGTGAGAACTTCTACTATAGACTGGTGAATATCAGAGTGATTGAAAAGAGCCTGATATAGGTTGTTATATTCATTCCTGAGTATTCCGGTAGGGGAAAAGCAGATACGTTCAATTGCAACCGCAAAACTTTCGCCCTTTCTCAAACTTTCAAGATAAAAAGGAATGCCCCCAAGTGACATATATAATCTGGCACTGTCCTGAAGAGAATATTTTAAGTTTTTGCTTTCAAAAAATAATCTGGTTTCTGCAAGTGTGAAAGGATGTAGATGTAATATCTCTGTTATTCGATTATGCAGCCCACCAGTATCATTAATGATTTTTTTACTTATCCAGGAAGTTGCCGAACCACAAATAACTAATATAAAGTGGGACTCTTTTG
>JAHDFX010000337.1 GCA_020627965.1 Saprospiraceae bacterium
TAATTTACGAGGTTTGTAGGAAAAATTCCGACTTGTTTTTGATTAATTTATTATCACTAAACTGATATTCAATCATTTGTCCATTTTGGGCTTCTAGGATATATTTGTCTACTGGTCCGAAAAAGGCTTTTAATTGTGCCTCATCGCTTGTCTCTAAAAAAGTGGGCAGTACCCGTGGGTCGTAGAAGCGAAAGTAAAGTTGTTTGCCAGCTTCTGTTTTGACCATCAGGAATTTTTTGAGGTGTAAATAGACGGTTTTAAAATCCTGCCTACATTCTATGAGAATCCCCCAATTTTGCTGTCCGCTTCGAGATAAATACCAATCCAAAAAGATCGAAGGTTTTGGACAGGTAAATAACCAGGGCGCAACGGTATGTAGTTTTTCTTCTGCCTCTCCTTTGTACAGACATAAGTGACGTTCATTGAAACGTTTGGCAACTTCAATTTCATGTTGCATTTTGGCTGCATCGAGTACTATGTAATGGCGTATATGAGACATTTCATCCGTTGTTTTTGCTTTTTAAAAGCACCAGTCTTTATAGTAACCGCCTTTGGCTTCAAAATCTTCCATATCTCTCAAAGACAACATTTTATCTCCGTATATCGAAATATATTGTTCTGGATTCAGGCGAAGATATTCAAGCGAAAAGTCATAAATCAAGTGGTCGTGGTCTGCCTGGTCTGTGACGCCTAAGCGATAATATTGATTTTCGTCTTTTTTTATGATATTCAATACTTCAAATAGGTCTTTTTCAGCCTCGATTCTTAAGTAGAAGTATTCTTCTTCTCCGTCATAATGTTTGGAGATATAGACTTCTGCACTACCTCGCTCATTCACATCAGTTTGTTCCTCAAGCTGAAACTTCATTCCTCTTTTGCGAGCCACCTGAATAATACTATTTAAGGTATTTTCAGGTTTTATTTTATTTTTAGAAACTATAAGAACTGCCATTTATTTTAAATTTTCACCAAGTTCATCTAATGAGTTTGTAAGTACTGTTCCTTCAGGTATTTTCGACTGTATTGCTGTTTTTTCTTCCTCCGACATGGGTTCGTCAATATATAAAATAGCTTTTTTATTGTCAGGATTTAAATAATTGGGGAGTGAAGTATCTGTAAATTTATCTACTTGTCCTTTTTTAAAAGAAGAAACGCTTTTCTTTACCTCTATAATTTCGGATTCTGTCATCACATCAATGTCTCCTGCAATATTATTAGATGTTGTATTTTTAACTTTTTGTCCAAATGCTTTTACTTCTTTTCCTTGTTGAGCAACGTAATCAGCAACTTTTCCTTCTACTCGCTTTCCCGGATTTTTACTCTGAAGTGCGCTTTTTATAGCTTGCTCTATTGACTTTGGCGTTTGTTCCTTCCAGGTCAAAACATTATTTGCGGGGTTGGTATATTCTATTTTTCCGTCATTTTTCTCAACATTTCCTGAAGTACCGGTGTCATCTGCTTTTTCTTCACTATTATTTTCTGATTCGTTATTTGCATTAGCTGCTTTACGTCTTGGAATAGTTTCGAGTTTTATTTTTTCTGTATTACTTCCAATGCTTAACTTTAATACCTTATCTTCTGTAACTTCTTCTCCTTTATATTTAAAACCAACATTATCTGCCGGAAGGTTAATAACTACTTCTTCACCACTCATATTTTCAGATTCTATCACCAGCATTACTTCCTCTTCTTTGGCAATCTTTTCTAAAGGGTTTCCATTAATATCAGTAAAATAGAATCCTGTAATCTCCTGTTTAGGTTCTTTTTTCTCATCATCATTCAAAGGACAGGCATTAACCGGAGATACTACTTCATCTGCCGCAGTATAACTCGGTTCCTGAGGCAGTTCGTTTTTATTGATGAGTTGTGCTTTTGACATTTAACTGTAATTTGATTACTGATAAATTTGGTTATTCAATTTCACACTAATACTACTTATTTTATTTATTTTTTTGTTGCTGACATTCAGGTCCAGTTGCAAGTATTCAGGATGAACTTTAAGCATATTCTCCAATGTACAGCCATCACTTACCAACTCAATATCATCGAATTCTGCAAGGATACTACTCTTAAAGGTTAGCTCCGGCAAACCATTCAATGATATTTTTACACCTCTAATATCATCAATAACTTGTTTTACTTTAATTGTAATTCTGACTTCTTCAATGATATTACCATTGTGAGATAATACTTTAGTAATAACATCTGTATTTGTAAATGCCTTATAGTCAAGATAAGTACTATTAACATCAAATATACTTGCAGTTTCGTTATAAAAATAAGGCATTGATTTAAGTCGTTTTCCATCCGGTTTTTTAATTAAAATATCTAAATGCATAAGGTCTAGTGTATCCAGAAATGGTGATGGAAATAAAACATCAAAGACTAACTCTTTTTTATTATTAAATTCAACACTATCAATGTCTATTGTTCTACTAAATATCGTATCGTTGAATGCCCCTAATTTGGTCGATATATGCTTAATATTTTCAATTGAATTGACCTCGCCAGACCTCGCATCTAATTTAGTCATTGTGGAAATTTTAGCAATTTTACAATCGCTGTTATAAACTATATCTAGCGCAATGTCGCTATATTCATTAGAGATTTCTTTTTGCTCAGTATTTTTATAACATTCAACATGAGGAGCTTGCGATTTACATCCGAAGCCCAAAAACATGACTATAACAAATTTTAACAACTTCATTATTCACTCGCTTTTTGAGTATCCAGTAATTCTATAATATCAACAGTTTTACCGATTTCTACCGGAACTCCACCTTTGGTAAATTTATAAAATTTCCCCATTGATAACTTTCCCATTTTAGGTCCGTAAGACATCTCTGGTGAGGATGCCCGCCATTTAGACTCTTTTACTGGAGCTACCCCATCATCTGCCATACTTATGACTGTTACACCAGTCGTATTAGCTAATTCCTGTGCGAAAGAGGACGACATACCTGTACCTCCATTACAAGCACCGAGAAAAATTACCGCATCACCAGAAAAATGGATAGATTCACTTGAAAACATACTGCTTATGTTGGATTTTCCGATACTATCGCCATCTCCCCATATCTGATTTTCAATTCCATGAGAAAAAATTGCCAGATAACGTATTTCTTCTCCGCTATATTCAGAATCAGGATTATTTGCTAAATTTTCACTTTCAGTTGCTAAATAATTGCCTAGTCCTGAACTATTGAAACCCTGATTCTCTACTTTAACATAACTTCTAAAAGTTCTCAAGTTTCTACTTCGATAATCCGTCTCACTCATCAAGGATATCGCATAGTAAACTTTTTGCAATCTTAAGATTCTAATTTTTATTCTACCGCAGTGTACATCTTCATACTCTCCCGTATTCCAGTCCCCCTTATCATCGTTAGCATAAAAATCTACGTAAAAATCTTTCTTTACCTCTCCTGCTGCTTCAATACTTAATTCAAATTCTTCACCATACTTAGTATCTAATGATTCAGGAGATACTGTGATGTCCGCATCTTCCGTAGATATTTTTATATAAATCTTTCCGTTATCATCCCAACTTGACTTAGCACCTTTTTTAACTGTAAAAGGCAATTTTAATTTTCGCTTTTCTGTATTCACACACCATATCTTATATTTCCTTTTATCTATGTCAAGATGAGTAGATAAACTGGCTTCTTTGTCAGTTTCTGCTAATTTCTCGCCTTCGGCACTATATTCCGATGGTTTCTTGAATCGAACAACCGGCAAAAACTCATCCATGTCCAACTCGGGGGCTGAAAGGGAATTGCTTGAATTAAATAATTGCTTTATAGTCATATATTTTTGAATGCTAGTGTTGTTAGTTAAACCAATCAAGCTTTTCTGTCTCATCTTTCTGTTTCCCAGGGAACTCATCATTCAACAATGATTTATAAAAACACTTCACCCGATAAGATTCATTCATATCCACCGGACTCAGTATTGCTTCCAGATGCTCTACTAGTGGTATATCAAATTCATATTTGATCTTAAAGTGCATCAATTTCTGGAAATTCAACTGCTTTCGAATCTCATACTGTTCTCCAAAAACAATGATTTCGTGTATAAACGTCTCTATTTCTTCCTGCTCCTTATTCGCACACCATTCCGGGAAGTTCTGCCGCAGAAATACGATGGACTTCTGTACAAATTTTTCCACCTTTATCTGGCGGAAAGCTTCCATTTGTGTGTCTTTTATAATTAGCATAGGATTAGTTAATTTTGACCAAAGCCCCCTGCAAGCTGGCCATACCGGCGGATTTTAACTTCAACGTCGCATTGCCGCCGACTTCTGTATTCACATCGCTGGCTACTTTTACGCTGGTCTTACCGGAAACATCTACCGACTGGTTACTGACCAGTTCGGCTGCCATATCGCCACTGAGCTTGAGGTTTTTCTTGGCTCCTATGGTGACGTTATTACCTTTTTCTGTCAGTTCGCTGCTGGCTGAAATACTGATGTTTTTACCCTTCATTTCTATTTCTTCGGATTCTATCAGTATTTTCTTGGGTGCTGAGA
>JAHDFX010000338.1 GCA_020627965.1 Saprospiraceae bacterium
ACTACTCAACTACTGACTACTCAACTACTCACTACTCACCAAGTCAAAGTGCCTGAATAATATCGTACTTCGTAATGACATGCATAGCCCCGGTTTGATCCTTAGCTACTACAGCAGGAATACGTTTATTGATATATTGGCGTAGGCGACTACATGGCAGATCCAGTTGTACTGATGGGAATGGTTCATTCATGATTGCCTCTACGCTTTTCTCTGAGTTTTGAAGCGGGTTTTCAAGAATGTAATTAAGCACAGCATTTTCTGTTACAGAGCCCACTACAGAGCCATTGTCCATGACCGGCATTTGAGAAATATCATGTTCTTTCATCACTTTCATCACATCACGAACAGTATGATCTTTTTGTACTGCATAGAAAGTTTTGTCTTCCTTACGGGCAATGAGGTCGCTGATGCTTAGTTCATCATCAAGGAATCCACGTTCACGCATCCAGTCGTCATTGAATATCTTAGCTACGTAGCGACTGCCATGATCGTGGAATAATACCACCACTACATCGGTTGGCTTCAGTTTGTCACTCAATTGCAGTACGCCTTTGATCGCAGAACCGGCAGAGTTGCCCACCAGCATACCTTCCTGACGAGCCAGCAAACGGGTATACACTGCTGCGTCTTTGTCTGTTACTTTCTCGAATAAGTCGATCAGCTCGAAGTCTACATTTTTAGGTAGAATATCTTCGCCAATGCCTTCTGTTACGTATGGGTAAATCTCATTTTCATCGAAAATACCAGTTTCATGATATTTTTTGAAGACGGAACCATAAGTATCAATCCCCCATATCTTAATATCAGGATTCTTTTCTTTCAGGTATTTGGCTACACCAGAGATCGTTCCTCCTGTTCCTACTCCGACCACAAAGTGTGTGATTTTGCCTTCTGTTTGTTCCCATATCTCAGGGCCTGTACTTTCGTAATGCGCCTGTCTGTTGGATAGGTTGTCGTATTGATTACACCAGAAGGAATTAGGAATTTCTTTGCTTAGACGCTCCGCTACTGAGTAGTAAGAACGAGGATCATCGGGTGTTACATTGGTTGGACAGACAATAACCTCCGCACCGACTGCTTTCAGAATATCAACTTTTTCTTTGGATTGCTTGTCGGTAGTTGTGAAGATGCACTTATAGCCTTTTACAACGCCTGCAATGGCTAGCCCCATTCCGGTATTACCAGAAGTACATTCGATGATGGTTCCGCCTGGCTTAAGGTCGCCTCTGGCTTCGGCATCTTCGATCATTTTGAGTGCCATTCTGTCTTTTACAGAGTTTCCTGGATTTGGGGTTTCCAGTTTGGCAAGTATAGTGGCTTCTACGCCGTCTACGATCTTGTTGAGTTTTATTAATGGGGTGTTTCCGATGGTTTCTAAGATATTATTGTAATACATGTTTGAGCTTTTTCAAATTTGAACACGAAGGTATTTAAAAAAGTTGTCAGGGGCAACAATTGACAGGTAGAATGAAAAAAGGTAGTGAGAAATTTTCTCACTACCTTTTTTCATGTTGTTATTATTCTGGGTTAATAGAATAGGATACGGCGATCGTTCTGCTCGGCAAAGTCTACTTTTACAATTCTACGATGTTTGGCATCTAAGCCTAACTCAATTTCTTTATGTAAGCTAAAAATTCTTATAAGAATCCCTAGTTCTGCTAGGTTTTTAGGAGCACAGAAAACTAAGTCTGTGTCCTTGCCTATAGTTAATATTTCGACCTCAGTTTCAACATCTTCTTTCTTTCTTTTAACTATTACATGATTATTTACTATTTCTATCCCCAGGCATTGGTCAAAATGATTCTCTCTAATGGTATGTGTCGTAATATATTCATGTGCAATAGCATCCAGAATACTTGCTTCTAGTAGTACCTTACCTATATCTAGTTGTAACAAAACATTATCGCTCGGAGAAATACTTTCCATAATTCTTAGAACATCATAAATACTATTAACAGGAGTCCCGTTGATACCTTCTATTATTCGACCTTCCAATTTTTTCTTATCAGGATAGGCAGGTGATCCTTCTATCACATTATCTATTCTTACAGGGACTATGCCAGAATCCTGATTTTCAGAAACTTGTAATCCAAGGTATGCTCGTTGCATACTTCCTTTTTCTATGAGTTGTCCGGCTATCCTTTGTATAAGTCTGGCACTCAGGGCATAAGATTTCTCAGTATCGGAATGTCGGGAATTGTTCATCCCCAATATTTTACCAGTCTTTTTATCAAGTAACAATCCACCACTGTAGCCTATTTCGCTATCAGCATTACTTTCGATAAAGCCTATCCTAACCAAAGGTAAATCGAAAAGCCCCACATCTCCTCTTGTTATTTTACCGTCATTAATATTAAACTCTCCATCTAATCTCCAATACCCTACAGTAGTAGCTGCATCACCTACATCGTATTCTGTTTTTAATTCAAGGGCTTCTAATGTCTCGGCTTCTCTGGCGTTCTTAAATTTCAATATGGCAATGTCATGAAAAATATCACTGCCTATTAATTCTAATTCATAGATATTACAAAGGTGGTCATGTCCTTTTACTTCTCCTGCTCTATATAATACATGATTGCAGGTAACAACATATTTTTCGCCTTTATAATTGTAAATAAAGCCTGTTCCTATACTATACCCTTTTGTGCTATCTTTTGCAGTAGTGAAGTGCCCAGGGGGAGTAGAATCAGGAGTCCAAGTCCTAGTACTTCCCTGTATAATGCCACATCCCTGATCTTTATGTACAGAAATCGTCAATACATTTTTGGTATAATCTGTATTTTGTGCAAGTAACTCATTAGTAAAGTAGACAAATAATAAGGCTATACAAATAACAAAATATTTTGTGTTCATAAGAATAGGTTTTGTGTGTGTTGTTTTATTTATCGCCTGACACCCTTAATTTGTTCTTTATGTGCAGGCACTTTGGGGAAATCTTTTTTTATTCGCCTGAACTGTTGCCTAGCTTTATTGTGTTCACCTGTCAGAATATAAATATTGCCAAGATACCAGCGAGCAGGTCGTTGTACACTTGATTCTTTTTCTGTCAGTGGTCCTAATAACTTTATGGCTTCTATATATTGTTTCTCCTGAGCTTTAAATATGCCTTTATACAAAGTGACAACAGGTGGAGCTGATACAAATTCATCTCCCTTGTAAATGCCATTCTGTCGGGCTGTTTTTTCTAATATTTGATAAGATTCTTCTTTATTGTCTTTAAATATTGCTTCTGCACGATTCAAATCCGGTATCAATAACAGGCTACCGCTACTGGAAACGTCCTGAATTTTTTCTCTATTATCATGAAAATTGGGCATGATCCTGATATTCACCAATGCCTGCTCAGGGTTGTAATTACTTTGCCAGGGACTTATCCATAAAGTTAATAATAGGCAGGCTGCTGCTACTGCCCCTATAAACCTACGTATCTGCACTCTACGATAATTATTCTGTACTTTAGCTTGCTGCAAATTGTTCTTAATAGATTGAAAATCCGGATCTATATCTTTGTCTTCCACCAGATTATCTATTTTGGCTTGTTTCAACAAAGACAGTATTCTGTCCTTTTGAAAAGCATTAGCAATAGCTTTTTGTAATTGTACTTCTTTTTTTAGTAATACATTTGTTACTAATTCAGTTTCAAATTGCCGTAAGGATGTGCCAGTGAGTTCCTCTCTCACGTAAGCAGCAACCTGGTCGTATTGATGGTTTG
Organism: Saprospiraceae bacterium; assembly: GCA_020627965.1. GTDB lineage: Bacteria > Bacteroidota > Bacteroidia > Chitinophagales > Saprospiraceae > JAHDEO01. Next base: position 3,716 of record JAHDFX010000338.1, read on the forward strand.
ACAATGTCATGGCTTTACTTATTTTTAGAAAATGATTTAAGACGATGATTTAGAATACATTTGAAAAATTTGTTGATGCTGATGAATCGGAATTATGCAAACAAATGCTTAAATTCAGGATCGTTCATAATCAGTCTACGCAGGCGCTCTCTGGCACGATGAAGCTTTTGACGCGCATTGTTTGCCGTAATGCTTAATTGTTCAGCTATTTCCTTCAGAGATTTTTTAGCAAAATAAAACAACCTCAATAGCAGACTATCTTCTTCGGCAAGGTTTTGCATATGTTTTTCTATGGCTGCTGCCTGTTCTTCAGCTCTATCACCGGCGATTATCTCAGCTTGATTATGCCCGGAATTTTTCAATTCTTCAGGATCAGATAAAGGAATTATTTCTTTCTTACGCCTGCGCAATTCACTGATCCATTGGTTACGGGCAACAGACCTAAAATATTCTGAAAACTTTCCTTTTGAAGCGTCATATTTACCTGCTTTGATATTGAGGTAAATCTTAAAGACAACAGTTTGAAAGATTTCTTCTCCATCCTCTTTAGAGCTTTTTTAAGACATAATTGATTACTCTCCTGCGGAAGTTTCTGATAACGGTATATTCTCATATCTTCGTTCAGTATACCGTCAGCGATTTGTTGGTTAGTGTAGAACATTTTTTCTTTTTTGGTGAATGTTTATTGAACCCTCTTCATCTTCCATTTGTAGAAGATTTAAGGAAGGTTCAACTCTCCTTTCATTTATACATTCGCCATATCCTTCCAGATGTTACAGTTATTTCAAAAAAA
>JAHDFX010000339.1 GCA_020627965.1 Saprospiraceae bacterium
GTTACAATACACTCACAGCCAGCTACAACGGTAGTCAGGCGTTACGTTCTTTGGGTGAAAAACAGTATGAATACAGTAACCATTTAGGTAATGTGTTGGCAACTACATCTGATCGTAAGCTTATTGATAATAATATATTTATAGCAGATGTAACAGCTACGAATGATTATTATCCATTTGGATTAAATATCACTGATCGTACTTCTAGTCTTAGTCGTTATCGTTATGGATTTAATGGGAAGGAGGATGACCCCGTTGGAGAATGGGGGAGCCAAAGTATTCAAGATTACGGATTTAGGATTTATAATCCTTCTCTTGGGAAGTTTTTATCGGTTGATCCATTGACCAGAAGCTTTGTAATGCTAACACCTTATCAATTTGCAAGTAATACTCCAATTGCAGCAATTGACCTAGATGGACTAGAAGCTCATCCGTCTGATGCAATTGACGGAACTCAGAGTGGCTATAAAGTTGTACCCAAACTAATAAGTCGCACCCCAATAACACATAGTTTATATCATGAAGGAGAAGTACAAGCATCAATCATTGCTGGCTACGAGCTTAGGTACGATATCATATATTATAAGGTAGATAAAACTGGAACTCAGACCGAACTGTTACGTGTACCATGGAAAACTAATACACTTTTAAAGGATAAGCCTTTAGTTGAAGCAATAGCTGCACTCAAGACTTATGAACCAATTGATGCTGGATTATTTGCGTCAGAACTGGACGGAAGATCTTCCTTTCTTTTTACTGCACCACCAAGAGGATTAACAGTAGTTGGAGAGTTTTCAAAATTTGTTAGTAAAATAGTGAAAGAGGGTGACAGGAAATAAGAAGCGACTTACGGATATGGAAAGACCTTTCGTCATCTAGTTTTTCAAGGGTTAGCCTCAAAGGTGTTTTCAGTGGCGAAGACCAAACATATGGGAGATTACTTTGAGCGTGGAAATAGAGACGGAGGTACTTCAAATCCTAATAGTGCTAGTTTTGTAGATATAATAAATAATGAATATGGAAGACTTTACATGCAGGAGTTCCAAAATCGAAATGATATTAATACTGATGTTACTACAAAAGAGGGATTAGTGAATTACCTAAATTTTATTTCAAAAGTAGTTGTTGATGTGATCAATGAAAGAAATGGAACATGTCATGAACCTTATATTTTTACACAGGAATCCGAAGGAGTGAATTTTTTGCTAAATGCTACGCAGGAAAGACCTATTGCACGCTGGTTGGAGATGGCGGAGATAAAATTCTATAAACTTTATGAGAATAATGAAAAATGAGAGTTGCGGAAAAGGAATTGACCTTTTCGAATCTGAAAGCAAGTAAAATAGTACTACTTTCAATAGAAACCTTTGGAGTGTATTAGAGTAATTTATTAACCATGGTAAAATATATATTGAGTTCTATAGATAATTATTCTTTTTCTTGAGTAGCCTAGTCCCTTTTTTCCTTAAATCGGTACTATATACTATATTTAGTTGATGCTATGATTTTTTTAACTGTATGTTTTGAATAGAAACCTTATAAAACACATAAAATGTGGCGTATAATTTATAAATTTTACTTTTTTTTACTGGTAATTTTGATCACAAGTTGTGGTGGTTCCAGAGAAATTATAAAATTTCAAACTAATTCTGAATGTTATATTCCAGATTTGAATATAACAATTGGTGAATGTTTTGATAGTTTAAACCTTAATCATTTTACTTTTAGTGATTATACTGATGATTCGTGGGAAGACTACTTCATATTTAATCTCTCAGACTCATTATTTGAATCAAGAATTGGTATATCATATGAATATAACGTTATAGAATCAATTGGCATCACCAAAGAATTTAAAAAAATGAGAAGTACAGAAAATAAAAGAGAAGAAACAGATTTAGAATATTTAAAACAAATATGGCTTAATTGTAATATTCCAGTTGATACTATTGAAAAGCAGTTACAAGATATTATGAAGTCAATTAAAAGTGACAGTAGTAATTTGACTGAATTTTATACGAAAAATCGTTCAGGAATGAAAGAATACTATTCGTGGGGATATAACAAAAAATCATTTAACAATTATAGTTCTTTATATATATATTATAATGTCGATTAACCATAATCTTCGTTTATTTTCCTACTTAGTAAATTCAAATTCTAACATAAAAGCATTAACATGAAAAAACTAATCCATTTAATCATACTAAGTATTAGCCCACTATTCCTATTTGCCCAAATAGACGTAGCTCCACCTAATGGCAATGTAGGCATCGGTATCGTTAATCCTGTACGCAAGCTGGATGTCAATGGCAATACCACTGTACGAGGCAATCTCTTTTTCTTAGGTCAGGATGCAGGTAGTGCCGGTGTATTCCATAAAATCGGGCGTTTCAGGTCGGCTTCCGGTAATGCCATACTTGATCTGACGGGCAGCACCAACTATGCAAATTTTGGTGTTAGAGTGGCGAATACTGGTGCTGGTACAAGCTATATGTTACATCGTGGTACTCGTCCATTATATATTTGGGGAAGAGAATCCTCTAATATATATTTCCGTACCTCCAATACCAATCGAATAGCCATCAAGCCAGATAGAAGAGTAGGTATAGGCGTCAATAATCCAAATGGAAGTACTCGTCTGCACGTGAATGGTTCCATCGGTTTAGCGGTCTTTATCCTTCGTATCTTTAAGTGGAATAAATGCCTGCAATTCTGAATCTGAAAGTGCGAGAAGGGCTTCATAACTTTTATCCGAAGCCTTAAAATAGCCCAGATAAGTATCTACCGAATTACGGTGAATGCCGATAACTGCCCCGGCTTTACGGTTGCTCAAACCACGGACTTTTAATTGTAATAACTGACGAATGTCTATCATCTCTATTCGTTTTGATGCCATAATACTTTGTGTTGATTAAATTCAACACCAAGGTCTTATTACGGCTGCTTCAACGTAAACGAATAGATCAATAACTCCAATGGCATAACATGCTCCGACTAAAGTGGCACAACATGCTCCGGAAAAAGTGGCACAATTAGACCGGATTTAGTGGCACATCATGCTCCGACTTTCGTGGCACAACATGCTCCGGATTATACACAGGACTTAGCTTACAGAACACTAGCATACTTCAACAATGTAGCTGTTAATATCCTCAATAAAGCAGGGCTAAAGCCTACAAAAGATACTTTTGCTAAAATATCCAATAAAGTCAATGAACTTTTTAAATTATTTAATCACAATTAGAACCAATCACTCCTGATTCGGAGGGGGCGAAGGGGATGGACAACTGAGTAAAACTATGCAATTTCTTACACACACTCGGCAAGGTCTTTTTAGAGAAAAAGACATATCTTCGCAATCATGGAAGCACACAGTCTCAAAGTACAAAAGACAGCACATTATTACACCATTGGCAAAGCAGGCAAACATATCAAACGTTTCTGGTTGGTTTGTCATGGTTATGGACAGGCAGCCGCTAAGTTTATTTACAAATTCGATAAGATGGACGATGGGCAAACGCTGATTGTAGCACCGGAAGGCTTCTCTCGCTTCTATTTCGGCGGCTTTACAGGCGATGTCGGTGCTTCCTGGATGACCAAAGAAGACCGAAAAGAAGAAATTGAAGATTATTGCCGGTTTTTACAAACTTTATACGATCAGTTTGTACCACAATTAGCAGATGACGTACAGATCACTTTCCTGGGATTTTCACAAGGCGCAGCCACGATCACTCGCTTCGGCATGCTGAATAAGCCCCTTTTTCACCATCTCATCATCTGGGCAAGCAATTTTGCGCACGACATTGATTATCTTGCCGAAAAAGCCTTTATTGCCGAAAAGAACGTATTTCTGGTTATAGGCGATGAAGACGAATTTGTTACCCCGAAACGCCTCGAAAAATTCAAAAAATTTGCAAAAGAACAAGAATTAGAATACGAACTGATCTCCTTTGAAGGCAAACACAAAGTAGACAGACCTACATTATACCAATTAGCCGAACGGCTCAACAAATAGTAAGAGCATATGCAATATGCGCTCCAACGAGAGCACGATAATACATTAACACCATAACACAAAAAGAAAACATGCAAGAAAAAAGAGTTAGTGATTCCGAGACTATCATGACGGAAATGATTATGCCCAACGATACCAATCCACTCCACAACCTAATGGGCGGAAACCTATTGCGCTGGATGGATATAGCAGGCGGCATTTGTGCAGGAAAACATTGCGGCGCACATGTAGCGACTGCTTCCGTAGATCATGTTTCCTTTCAACAGCCGATTCCACTAGGTGAGGTGATCACGATCACAGCCGTAGTCACCCGCGCTTTTAATACCTCTGTAGAGGTGTATGTAGAAGTATCTACCGCACAATTCACCGGCGCCAATCCACGTCAGTCGAACGATGCTTTTTTCACTTTCGTGGCAATAGATAAAGAAAATCATCGCCCGATAAAAGTTCCAAAATTACGTCCAATCTCTCAGGAGGAACAAAGACG
>JAHDFX010000340.1 GCA_020627965.1 Saprospiraceae bacterium
TAAAACAGAAAGTTTATATCTTAATGAATCCCATTATATTTCTACAAAGCCTTATCTTCGTATAAAGCTTGCAACACAACAAAGCTAAAAAAAACTGGGGCATTTTTCCGGTCTTATTGGTTTTAAGCATGAGACATCCCGAATTTTGGTCAAAATAGAAATTATAAATAGTCGATAGTCCATGGTCGATAGCTGTATTTTAGCTCATATTTTGCTTTGCAAAATGCGTTTATAATTAGGCAAACTGGAGTGCTTTTTTACTTCAACTATCGACCATTGATTATGGACATTTTTTACCACTTTTAAAATTCGGGATGACTTATGTTTTTGTCAAAAAAAACAACAAACAATACACATGTCAGATACCATCACAAGCAATTCCCCAATCCGTGCAGAAGACTATTTCCGTCTGGAAAATGAAGACGGCATCTGTACCGTATGGCTCGAAAATAAAATTAATGGGATCAACATCGTCACCTTAGAAGTGATGGATTTGTTGGGAGAAGTCTTCCCCAAATTATTCGATAACCCTGAAGTCAAAGCGGTCATTATCATTTCAGGGCATAAAGACTTTATGGCAGGCGCCGATATAAAATCCTTTGAGATCGAAAATCCGGGCGAATTTAGCCCCATACAATCCAGAGGGCATGAATTGCTGGAAGCATTGGAGAAACAACCTAAACCAGTCATTTCTGCCATACATGGTACTTGCTATGGACTTGGAGTTGAGTTGTCGCTGGCCTGCCATGCCCGTATTGCCTCTGATTCGTCTCGTACCAAAATGGCATTACCGGAAGTCAAGATCGGTATTCTGCCTGGTGGGGGAGGAACACAGCGATTGCCCCGTCTGGTCGGCTTACAAAAAGCATTGGATATCATGCTGACAGGGAAAAATATCTATGCTTACCAGGCAAAGAAAATGGGCTTGGTCGATGCTGTAACACATAAAAACAAACTTCATCATGCTGCCAAAGTCATGGCAAAAAAAATGCTCGAAAAACCCATTCAGCGAAAGCGAAAAATTCCACTGAAAGATAAATTCCTCGACCATACTGCTATTGGCAGAAACATTGTTTTTAAACAAGCCAAAAAAATGGCTGCCAAACAGACCAAAGGAAATTATCCTGCTGTGCCAGCTATTATCGAATGTGTGGAAACTGGCTTGAAAAAAGGACTAAAAGCTGGTTATGCTAAGGAAGTAGAACTCTTTGAACCCTTATTGCTCTCGCCTGAAAGCGCTGGACTGAGAAACCTTTTTTACATCATGACAGACAATAAAAAATGCCCTGAACCTAAAGTGAAACTAAATACTTTAGGCATGATTGGAGCCGGTTTTATGGGAAGTGGTATTACAGAAATCAGTGTAAAAAACGGTATTGATGTGTACTTGAAAGATATTGCGCCGGAAGGCATCGAAAAAACGAAAAAAGCGATCTGGAAAGGCTTGAAAAAGAAAATAAAATATAAAACAAGCACAAAAGTAGAAGCAGAAGAAGTCATGGCGCAGATTCATGGCAGACTGACTTACGATGACTTCGAACATGCCGATATCGTCATTGAGGCAGTATTGGAAAAAATGGACTTAAAAAAGAAAATTATTGATGACATTCAGGAACATTCACACAAAGATGTCATCATTGCAACGAACACTTCAGCCTTATCAGTAACTGAAATGGCTGAACATGCCGAAAAGTCTGAAAATGTGATCGGTATGCACTATTTTTCTCCAGTGCCTAAAATGCCATTATTAGAAATTGTCAAAACAAAATACACCGCAGATTGGGTCGTAGAATCCTGTTATGAATTTGGTGTACGTCAGGGAAAAACCGTAATCGTAGTCGGAGATTGCCCAGGTTTTTATGTCAATCGAATTCTAAGCCCTTACCTGAACGAATGTATGTTGATGGTAGAAGAAGGCTATGCTATTGAGGATATTAACAGAGCAATGGAGAATCTTGGTTTTCCTGTTGGCCCATTCAAATTATTGGATGAAGTAGGTTTGGATGTAGCAGCTCACGTAGCCGATACTGCCAGAGAAGCGGTGAAAGATCGCCCCGATATGCCAGTCAGTCTGGCAATACCTGAAATGTATAAAGCTGGCTTTATGGGCAAGAAAAATGGTAAAGGATTTTTCAAATACAATGAAAAAGGTAAACGTACCGGCGTTCATCCTGATATATACAAGTTCTTCAAAGGCAATGGAGATAAGAAAGGCGATGAAAAAGAAATGCAGGACAGAGCCTTACTCATGATGCTCAATGAAGCTATGATGTGTCTGGAAGAAGGCATTATTGATACGCCGGTCACCGGCGATACGGGCGCTGTTTTTGGTATCGGTTTTTTGCCCTTTACTGGCGGACCTTTCCGCTATATGGATCATCGTGGACTGGAAAATCTGAAAGCTCGTTATGCTGAATTAGAAGCTAAATTTGGCGGACGATTTAAGGCGGCTAATATATTGAATGAACAAATGACTAAAGGAAATAAATTTTATAAGTAATTGTGAATGAATGTTAAAGGTGATGGTAGGGACATTGTTTAATGTAACTGTATCAAGTTTGTGATTTTTTTCTATCTTTGCTCGCTTTTTAATTAAAGCAACTATGAGATACTATGTTCAACATTATTTAAACGTTTTTAAAAACAACACAATGAAAAACTATTTAATTCTTTTCGCAGCCCTATCTATTGCTCTTGGACTTTCTTCTTGTAAGAAAGATGACGACAACAATATTGAAGGTACTTGGAATGCTACAAGCATAACAAATACAGGCTGTGATGATGCTGCCAATGATGGTACGGTTGATTTGACTGCACTTACTTGTGCTGCCAGCCCTGATAACTGTCAAGAAATTACTTATGTATTCAGAGGAGACGGAACGTATACAATTTCAACGCAAGTTGTTGCTTTAGGTTTTGATTTCTCAGTAGATGATAGCGGTACTTACTCTTATGATGGTAGTACACTGGAGATTTGTGATGCTGATGGTGCTAACTGTTCTTCTGGTTCTATGACTGTAGACGGTGATACTGCTACTGTAGATGGAGGAGTTGATACAGATACTGGTTGTGCGTCAACACAAACACTAACTAAGCAGTAATCATACTGTTAAAATTATTTTTAAAGCGCCTTGTTAGCCAATAACAAGGCGCTTTTTTAGTTTTTTTCTATCTTTGCTCGCTTTTTAATTAAAGCAACTATGACACACCATATTCAAATAATTTAATACATTAGAAGTCTTTTAAAATTATCTTTGAATGACTTCTCCAAAAGAAAAATGCAATGAAAAATTACTTAATTCTTTTCGCAGCCCTAACTATTGCTTTAGCATTCTCTGCCTGTACTGAAGATGAAGAAGGTTCTGCCATCGAAGGTACTTGGATCGCCACCAGCGAAACTAGAACAGGATGCAATGATGAAAATGGAAATGGTACAATAGATTATACTTTACAAAGTTGTAGTATAGATCCTGATAATTGTGCCGAAATTGCCTACACTTTCAGAGGAGATGGTACATATACCATTGTTAACACTATTATTGATTCAGGAGTTGAATTTTCACTTGATGATATTGTAGGTACTTATACCTATGATGGAACTACTTTGGAAGTGTGTGATGAAAATGGAGCTAACTGTGCCTCAGGAACCTTCCCTATTAGTGGCAATACAGCAACCGTAGACAATGGAGTAGACAGCTTAAATGGCTGTGCCAGCACATTGACTTTAACTAAACAGTAATTATACCGTTTAAAATTATTTTAAAAGCGTCTTGTTAGCCAATAACAAGGCGCTTTTTTTGTAAACTTGCGGCATGAAAACAAGAAAGATCATCTCGTATAATGTCAATGGTATCCGTGCAGCCATCAGAAAGGGCTTTGTAGACTGGATAAAAGAAAACGACTACGACATCATTTGCATACAGGAAACTAAAGCTATGAGAGAACAGGTAGATATGGAAGCCATAGAAGCATTAGGCTATCATCATCACTGGTTTTCAGCACAAAAGAAAGGATATAGTGGCGTTGCAATTTTTTCTAAAACAGCACCAGACAAAGTGGAAATAGGCTGTGGAGTAGAGGCGTATGACAATGAAGGACGAGTGATTAGAGCTGATTTTGGTGACTTAACGGTAGTTAATATCTATTTCCCCTCTGGAACATCTGGCGATATACGGCAGGAAGTTAAATATCGCTTCCTTGACCATATCTTTGACTGGGCAGATAAACTCCGTAAAGAACGTCCAAATTTAGTTATTGTCGGAGATTACAATATTGCTCACACCGAAATGGACATTCATAACCCTAAAGGCAACGCTAAGAACTCAGGTTTCCTGCCAGAAGAACGTGCCTGGATGAGTAAATGGTTTGATAATGGTTTTACAGACGCTTTCCGCCACCTGAATCCACAACAAGAGCAGTATAGCTGGTGGTCTTACCGGGCCAATGCACGTGCAAACAACAAAGGCTGGCGCATTGATTACCAATCAGTAACGGAAACA
>JAHDFX010000341.1:0-1712 GCA_020627965.1 Saprospiraceae bacterium
AAACGGTTGGGTTGTCTAATGCCAATACTATCTTTCCTGTATAGAAAACCATTGACAAGGATTTGCCGCTTCCTTGTGTATGCCAAACCACACCTCCTTTACGATCTCCCTTGGGTTGTTTTTTTACACCCGGCAAACCATAACTTTCAGGGTCTTCCATCGCTTTACTGACCGGTGTTTCTTTATCTAATGTATAACCTGTTGCCCGAAGGGTAGATTCTACGCCTCTGTTGACGGCATAATATTGGTGATAGGCGGCTAATTTCTTGACGGTTGATATCGTTGTAATCCCTGTTTCAGCATCTTCTTTTTTTGATTTTTCGAAAACGACAAAATGGCGAATTAAATCCAACAAGGTTTCCTTGTTGAGCATTCCATTGATTAAGGTTTCCATTTGACCAACTAAATGGGAAGCTTCTTCTTTTCCGTCTGCTGATTTCCAAGCCATAAAACGGGTTATTCCTGCGGACAATGAACCTGCTCTGGCTTCCAATCCATCTGAGATAACCATAAAACCATTATAAGTAAACAGACTTGGTATGATGGCTTTATAAGTCTGTAATTGTTTGAATGCTGATTTTACCGTGGCGTTTTCATCGGCTGGATTTTTCAACTCAATGACCACTAATGGAATGCCATTGACAAACAGAATGACATCGGGTCGTTTGGTATTGCCGTTTTCAATGACTGTAAACTGATTGGCGACTATAAATTCATTGTTCTCCGGATTATTGAAATCAATAAGCCAGACCAAATCTCCTCTTTTATACCCTTCCTTCTGATAGCTTACCTTAATACCTTCGGTTAGCATTCTGTGAAATCCCTCATTATTGGTGAGCAAATCTGGAGAATTGATGCGTTGGATTTCTTTTAGGGCTTCTGCTTGTGCATCCTGTGGGATGCCTGGATTAATCCTGCGGATGGCTTCTTCTAATCTACCCAACAGCAATATTTCTTCATAGGTGGCTCGCTCTGCTTGGTCAGTATCGGGGGCGATGTCGGGGGCATAGATATATTTATAGCCAAGAGATTCTAAAGTATCTATAGCCAATAATTCAATATCGTTTTCTGTGATTTTATTCATGTCATCCAAATTTCTTCTCCATAAACAGCAGTTGGTTCCATTACAATATTCCCTTTACCTCCATTTAATTTATCGTTATCCCATTTTAGGGGATTGTTTAAAATGTATTGGGCAATTTGCCAATACACATTTTCATTACGAATGGTATGTTCCCAATAATTTCGTTGCCACAATTTCCCATTAAATCGTTCCCAATTTTCATTTTTAACCCCACGTATATATTCCACCGTCGTTATCGATTCAAATGCGCCAACCATATCACCCAACGTTTTACCCGTAGGGGCAAACCCTTGTGGTTGCCCTGTCTTGCCATGCAAACCATTGTTTTGGGTTGTTTTCAAACCATTGTTTTGGGCGGTTTTCAAACCATCATTCTGGGCGACCACAAGGGTCGCCCCTACGATTTCTAAAATGGCGTGGAAATGATTGGGCATGACGACGTATTCATGTAATTCGATATTGGGAAATCGTTGGGGTAATTTTACCCATTCGTTTTCAATCATTTTTCCTGCGTCATTCAATTGCATTTTGCCACCTACAATATTTCCAAACAGACATAATCGGTTTTGTACGCAAATGGTTACAAAATATAATCCTGCCTGTGAATAATCGTACCCTTTTAACCGTA
>JAHDFX010000341.1:1812-4495 GCA_020627965.1 Saprospiraceae bacterium
CAAATGGTTACAAAATATAATCCTGCCTGTGAATAATCGTACCCTTTTAACCGTATGGATCGACGATGGTGTTTTTTGGGGTCGTATTTATTCATTTGTTGGTATTCTTATTTCTCCACTCATGAGCTTGGGTAATAAGGTGTCTCGAAGGTTTTCGAGGGTGCGGATTTGAGTTTGGTTTGATTTTAATTTTTTGTACCAAGGAGAAATAGTTTCTTCAAAATTTTCAAAGAATTCATCTGAAGGAATTTGAAGTGGCATACCATTAAGGACTTTAGTTGTCATGCTCGGCACAGCAGACCCGACATTCATAGCTGCTAAGTTTTTTCCTTTAACAAATTGAAAAACGAATTTCGCTATATTGTTTTTTTTCATAATCGTATAAAACATTGTATCAACAGTCCAAAAAGGTTCATTGATATAAATCACGTTATTTAATGTTCCCTTTCTTGGAATAAGAACTGACTCTTTTTCATAAAGTGCTTTTTCAGCATATCGCATAATTCCTCCAGAGCCATAAACAGGAATATTTCCTTCTAAAAGCTTTTTATGGTCTTTACCATATTTCACTTCAACTAAATCCCCCAACACACCTTCCTCCCAATCCTCCTCAGCCCCCTCCACAAACCACTCCCTAAAAAGCGTCTCCGCCATCGCTTCCAAAGTTTTGTTTTGACGGTACAGCAGGTCTATTTTGTCATCTAAGCTGCTGAGGACAGAGGCGATGGCTTTTTGTTCGGGGAGCTCAGGTGCTAAAATGCTATGATTTTTAACTACATCTGTTTGAACTCTTTGTCTTCCAGAACTCCCAGTCATTGATTTAATAGCCGTGTTCCTAACAATTGGAGATGTAATTAAATAATAAATAAAGTCCTTGTCAGAAATATTTTCTCGCTCTCTAAACACAATAAACTCTGTAGAACCAAACCCTACCTCACCATTATTTAAAATATCAACGTATGAAGTTTTACCATTTTCAAGGCTTGGTGTAATACGTGCCATTATGGTATCTCCATTCCTGAATTTTGTTCCACCTTTATATTCTTCCTTTGAATACGAAGCAATCTTTTTAGTAAAAGGTTGTAATGTTTCCATCGCAACTTTTTTCGCTACTGTTTCTTTAGGAAGTCTTTCAGTTGGATTTATATCTGCAAAATCCTCTAATGTATATTCCTTCCACTCACCCATCAACATTAATTTTAGAAAGGTTAGTCAATATACGTTCATTCAAAACAGCCTCCTCTTTCAACTGCGCCTCAAACTCCGCTTTCAGGCTCGTAAAGCGCTCCTTAAAATCAAAATCATCTTCCACTTCTGCCAGACCTACATAGCGTCCTGGTGTCAGTACATAGTCCAGTTCTTTTACCCGCTCAATTGGAGCCGCTTTGCAGAAGCCTTTGACGTCTTCATATTCGCCGTCAGGATTTCTCCAGTTGTGGTAAGTATCGGCAATGGTTTTGATATCCTCTTTGGAAAGTTCCCGCGTTCTCCGATTGATCAGATGCCCCATATTCCGGGCATCAATAAAAAGGATTTCTTGGCTGCGGTCACGGAATTCTTGTCCTGAGCTTGTCGAACGGATACCATTGCTACGGTTGCGGCTCATAAACCATAGCGAGGCGGGAATTTGCGTATTGAGAAACAACTTGGCAGGCAGGTTGACAACGCAATCAATCAGGCCCTCATCAATCAGGGCTTGGCGGATATCGCCTTCACCGGAAGACTTGGAAGTCAAAGCTCCCTTTGCCAATACAAATCCCGCTTGTCCGCTTGGAGCGAGGTGATACAAGAAGTGTTGAATCCAGGCATAGTTGGCATTACCAGTTGGAGGCACACCGTATTTCCAGCGTCCGTCTTTCCGCAGCAAGTCACCCGACCAGTCACTGACATTAAAAGGTGGATTAGCTATGATGTAATCTACTTTCACATCTTTGTGGGCATCATTGAGAAAAGAACCTTCATTGTTCCATTTCACTTGTGAACTATCTATACCACGAATGGCGAGGTTCATTTTTGCCAGTCGCCAGGTGGTTTGGTTGCTCTCCTGTCCGTATATGGAAATATCATTGATGTTTCCCTGATGGTCTTTTACAAATTTTTCAGACTGCACAAACATACCGCCCGAACCACAGCAAGGATCCATTACCCGACCTTTATAAGGTTCGAGCATTTCCACCAATAGTTCTACTACGCTTCTTGGTGTGTAGAACTGTCCGCCTTTCTTTCCTTCTGCCAGGGCAAACTCACCGAGGAAATATTCAAAGACATGACCGAGTAGATCAGCACTCCTTGACTTGGCATCTCCCAAGGCAATGTTACTAATCAGGTCAATCAGTCCACCCAAAGTAGTCGGGTCTAAATTTTGACGTGCATAGACTTTGGGTAGTACGCCTTTGAGGTCTGCATTTTCTTTTTCGATGGCATCCATTGCTTCATCTACCGTTTTGCCAATCGTAGGTTTTTTGGCTTCACTTTTAAGATGATTCCATCGGGCATCTTTAGGTACAAAGAATACATTTTCTGCTTTATATTCATCCCTGTCTTCGGGATCGGCACCTGCATATTCCCCTTCCCCCTTTTGGAGGGTATCATATAATTCCTCAAAAGCATCGGAGATATATTTCAGGAATATCAAACCCAGCATGACGTGCTTGTACTCGGCAGCATCTATATTCTTTCGTAG
>JAHDFX010000342.1 GCA_020627965.1 Saprospiraceae bacterium
CAGATTGTGCCAACAATACCACAACGCATACACAAACGGTGACAATAACCGACCCTATCCCACCAGTACTAAGTGCTACACCAACTGATGTAACGGTAGCATGTACCTCAGATATTCCCGGTGATCCTGGCATTACTGCAACAGATAATTGTGGGGAAACCTTAACGGTTAGTTTTTCTCAATCTGCTATACCAGGCTGTCCGGGAATAGGCACCTTGACAAACACCTGGGCCGTAACAGATTGTGCAAATAACATGACAACTTATACTCAAACAGTTACTCTAAACGATGATATTGCGCCAATACCAGTCTGCCAGAATATTTCGGTTAATTTAGATGCTGCTGGAGAAGTGAGTATAACAACTGCCGATATTGATAATGGAAGCTCTGATAATTGTACAGCACAAGGGGATTTAATATTGTCGTTAGACCAGATAACTTTTGATTGTGATGATGCAGGGCAGGTGATCCCTGTAGTACTGACGGTGACAGATGAATGTGGCAACTCGGCAACTTGTAGTGCTGATGTTACGGTTAATGCTAATGCAATGCCTGTTTTAACGAATTGTCCTGCTAATATCAGCTTAAATAATGATGCTGGTGAATGTGGTGCAATCGTTACTTATGATTTACCTCTATTTACAGATAATTGTGGTAGTAGTAATGGTGCCTTAATAGCAGGCTTAGCACCTGGTAGTTTATTCCCTGTTGGATTGACTGTAGTGACTTATGAGTATACATATTCAGGAGGTTCTTTACAATGTACGTTTGAAGTTGAAGTGATAGATAATGAGCCTCCACAGGCTATTTGTCAGAATATAACGGTTGGACTAGATGATAATGGTAATCTGATGATTGAAGCAGCCGACGTAGATGGTGGTTCAACAGATAATTGTGGAATTGCGAATATAAGCATTGATATGACAGATTTTGATTGTAATGATACAGGTGCCAATACGGTGAACCTACTTGTAGAAGACACTGCTGGTAATATTTCAAGCTGTGATGCAGAAGTTACTATCCCTGCTACGCCTATTCCTACATTGAATTGTCCGAATGGTAATGTTACATTAAGAAGTTGTGATGGTACTTTCCTTTGTGAATTTGATGATGAAAATCCATTTACAGTAAATGTTTCACAGGCAACCGTAAGTGGTACGGCTGTGCCTTATTTACAAGGAAATTTTCAGCCAGGAGGCAATGCATTTTTAGATCCGGCAACGATGCCGCTCAATACACCATTGACACTTACTTATACCTTAATGGTTAATGATTGTATGTCGGCTTCATTTACTTGTACATTTATTGTAGAGCCTAGCCAACAGAGTAATGCGGGAAGTTTTGGTGGAAATTGATTTAAAATTCAAATACCCGGCATGTCTCGTATCTGTTTTTATTGAAGGCATAGAGACGTGCCGGACGATGAGCTACGGCTTGTTGCATTTCATCTAAATCAACTAATAAGCCAGTAGATAGAATTTTTTTACGAAAATTACGCTTATCTAAAGGCTTATCTCGGTCAAGAATAGCGTCATATAGATTTTGCAATTCTGTTAATGTAAATTTCTCTGGCAGCAGATTAAAGCCTACAGGATGCGTGAGGACTTTATTTTTTAGTTTTTCACAAGAAGCTTTTAGAATATCATTATGGTCAAAGGCTAATTCCCCAACCTCTTTAACATTTATCCAAGTGGCTTCATTATTATAAGAAGCTGAATTTTCTTTATAATGATTGATGTTGATCAATGAGTAATAAGCAACGGTAATTACTCGTCCTGTAGGGTGTCGATCTACTTTACCAAAAGCAGCTACCTGTTCGAGATAAACATCTGATAGCCCTGTTCGATTTTGCAATATTCGGTAAGCCGCTTCATCAAGGTCTTCACTTGGGTCTACTAAGTCCCCTATAAGTGCCGTTTGTCCAAGATAATTTTTATCCAAACAGCTAACCAGCAATACCTTTAAGTTTTTGCCATCAAAGCCAAAAATTACACAATCTATTGAAAAAGCAGATTTAAAATAACTGTCGATTTTTTCTAAACCTGTATTTATATTTGTTTTGTAATGTACCATACCTTCAGCCCATTTTCATTAATTTCCTTGAGACCTACAAAACAAAAATGTAAATCAAAATTAGGAAAGTAGATGTTTAAGTAAACAAAAATACAAAATGTAAATTACTTAGTTAAGGATCGTTAATTTACATGTGAACGTCAAAGTTCTTGCATTTAATATTTTTCTAATTACATTTATTTTTTTTAATTATTTAAATTATTGGTAAGTAGTTTTTTGTAAAATTGTTAAAAACAAATACCATGAAAAGATTAAATTAAAAACATACTTTTGTGACATTTTAAATAAAAAAATATCGTTAAACAAATTTCCAAAAGCATATTTTGAGAAAAAAAACAGACATAAGACAACTAGGGCTTATAGGTTATCCACTTTCACATTCTTTTTCAAAGAAGTATTTTTCAGAAAAATTTGAGCGAGAAAACATAAGAGACTGGGCATATGAACTTTACCCACTTCCCTCTATTGAAGTGCTGCCTGATCTACTTCATAGTCATTCGAATTTAAAGGGTTTGAATGTAACGATTCCATACAAAGAGGCAGTTATTCCGTTTCTGGATGAAATAGATGAAAGTGCAGTTTTCGGAGCAGTCAATACTATAAAGATAGAAAAAGGTAAATTGATAGGCTTTAATACAGATACTTATGGTTTTGAATACTCAATAGTTCCCCTATTACGAGATTATCATTGTAAAGCTCTGGTATTGGGAACGGGAGGAGCGTCAAAAGCTATTATCCATGTCTTGAAAAAGTTAAACATTGATTATTTACTGGTTTCGAGAAGCTCTGGCAATGGGCTTATTACTTATGAAGATATTGATTCACAAGTCCTTGAAAATTATAAGATAATCATCAATACTACTCCGCTTGGCATGTCACCACGAGCAGGCTTATGCCCTAATTTGCCTTATAAATATTTGTCTGAGCAACATTTGCTCTACGATTTGGTTTATAATCCTGAAGAAACTGTTTTTCTCCAACATGGAAAAAGACAAAAAACGCATATAAAAAATGGGCTTGAAATGTTATATTTACAGGCCGAGCGTGCCTGGGAAATATGGCAAATCACATAAATGGAGTAAAGTTATCATTTGCTTTATCAACATAATTGACCTAATCAACTGTAATAGTGGCTGTAAAAACAAAGAAAAAGTTGAAGAACGAAGTAGATTTCTCTAATGTAGAGATAGCCTTTTCAGGGATGTCTGATGCAGACTTGCGGCAAGCAGCCCGTTTGTTTAAGATGATGAATAAGCGTTGGTTAGTTTCTACAGGGTCGCAACTGGGTTTAATGGCATTTAAGATGCGTCTGCCGGTGAACGCTATTGTAGAAAAAACAATTTTCAAGCATTTTTGTGGAGGAAAAACTTTACTTGAATGTCAGCCTACTGTTGACCATTTATCTGAACAGAATGTACTGACCATCCTGGATTATGGAGCCGAGGGTAAAAAGACGGAAGAAGCTTTTAATTCTACTATGCGGGAAACCATGAGGGCAATTCGTTTTGCCAATGAAAATAACAGCGTGCCTGTAATTAGCACTAAAATAACAGGATTAGGGCGTTTTGAAATTTTAGAAAAAGTACAAAAAGGGATTGAGTTAACAGGTGCAGAGAAAGAAGAATATATTGCTTTATTCAAGCGACTCAATTCTATCTGTCACGTAGCACATGAGCATAAGGTAGGTTTATTCATAGATGCAGAAGAAAGCTGGATACAGGATACGATTGATTACCTGGCTCGCACGATGATGGAGCGCTATAACAAGAAGCAGGCTATTGTATATAATACTTTCCAACTTTACCGCCACGATAGATTAGATTTTCTGAAAAACTCTTACGAGATCGCCAGACGGAAAGGCTATATATTGGGCGCTAAGCTGGTGCGTGGTGCGTATATGGAAAAGGAAAATGCCCGCGCTGAAGAAATGGCATATGCTTCGCCTATACAAAGAGACAAAGCTGCTACAGACAAAGACTATAACGAAGCAATCCGTTTTTGTATAGATCGTTATGAGGAAATTGCTTTTTGTAATGCATCGCATAATGAAGCAAGTGCCTGGTACATGTTGGAATTAATAGAACGTAATAATTTAGACAAAGGACATTCTCACCTTAATTTTTGCCAATTACTCGGTATGAGCGACCATTTATCATTTAATATGGCTAAAGCCGGGTATTGTGTTGCCAAATATGTTCCTTATGGCCCTGTTCGCGATGTTGTCCCTTATTTGATCCGTCGTGCCAGAGAAAACTCAGCTGTTACGGGTGATATGAGCCGTGAATTGGGATTCATTATGCAGGAAATTAAACGGCGAAGACTCTAGTGTTCTGTAAACTAAGTTCTGAGTAATTTTGGACATGCCTTTTGCGCCTGC
>JAHDFX010000071.1 GCA_020627965.1 Saprospiraceae bacterium
TAAATCATATCTTTACTAACCTTACTTGGTTTTGCTGTAAGCTCTAAAGAATCTCTTTTACAGATAGTACGTTGTTCATCGCCTTCAATATTTACTTGTCCAAAGCTTTGTAGACTAGTAAGTAAGCAGGCATAAATGATTGAAATAATAAGTCGGTTTTTCATAAGTTAAATTTTAATTGGTTAATAAATGTATTTTAAAGAATTAGCCTTGAATATATCGAAGTATCAAAGCATTCGTCAGCCAGCCGGTCACCTTACCATTTTCATTCAGAACGAATATGTCTTTTATATTAGGCTGGTCTTTGATCTGAGCAAGTACATCTTCTAGGATAGCATCTTCGCTGACCTTTGTAAATGAGGTGATGATCGTATTCTGTTTTACAAAATCATCAAAACTCATATCTGACGTGTCCTGTTTATTCTGTGCATCCAGCAGCGTGCTTTTGTGAATGATGTATTTAGGTTTGCCATTTTCCAGAACGGGTAGCCGGCTTTTATTGACCATTTCCAGATAATCAATGAGGGCTTTGACAGACTTCGCTTTTGCCTGATCCAGCTCCATGCTGACCATCGTTTTGTCAGTAATCATGATCTGATTGACCAAGATGTCATCAAGTATTTCAGGACTGAGCTGGTTAATGATCTTTTTATACTCATTACTGGCAGATTCAAAATTTTCCCGCCCAAAGTAAAAGGCGAGTATAGTGCCTATCCAGGTCGCAAAAAGAGGAATAAGTGCATCGAATATTTTTTCTGAAGCATCGGATTGAGCGGTATGGAACAAAAGCGATACGTAGATAATACTCACAATGGTCAGAAAAATCATAAAAACTGCTAACAAATTGCGATAGGTATTGAGGCCTTTCTCGTAGAAAGGTATTCTTCTTGTTTTCATTGTATTGTTGATTTTGAATTAGAGCCTGCCTAAATTTCCATGATTGTGTGGAAATTGTTGTTGTTAGTCAATTAATGAAACTTTAGACAGGCTCTGTGGAGTGATTATTCTGTTTAAATATTAGGATTTTCTGAGGTTGGGTTTGGGAGAGGGGTGCTTCTTCTGATACCAGTTTTTGTATCACGATAAGCATCTTTGTTGTTACATTTTACATAGTCAATATCTTCTTCACGAATACGAATATGAACATTCTCTCTCAAACACCCGATAATATTTTCAGCATTGCTATCACAGGTTTCTTCTATACATTTACAGAAATTGTCTTTTTTGAAAAATTGTTGATCAAAATCACTAAAATCGTCTTCTTCCAAATTACAAAACTTGTCTTCTTCCCACATAAACTTTACATAAGCACAGGATGACGGTGAACTGTCAGCACAAATAAGCTTTAGATCGCTTGCGTTCTTGGCGATTAAAACAGAATCAACAACTCTATGCTTAATAGTATCGAAACATCTTATTAATTCATCCTTATCACTACAAAGACCCCTAAGACATTCTGTGTATTTGTCTGTTTTAAAATATGTTTTATCAAATTTTGAAAAGGAACTATCATTCATTGCACAATGTCCATCCTCACTATTTTCCCATCTGAAAAAGACTATTTGTTCTCTAATTGTTTGTGCTTCTGGATTAGTGATAGGATATACAATAGCTACAGAAGCAATTTCACCAACCCAGTCAGACCTTTTGGGTTCACTAATCGTACTGTCCGTCATAGGGCCAATAACAGGATTTCCCCCATTATCTTTTATAATATTACAATAAGCAGTAACAATAAATTCTAATTTATTAATGCCTGGCTGTACTGGAGCAACATCTAAGGTTATTTGAGCTGACTCGGTTGTGCCGGAAGACACTACATTATTATTGATCTTGAACTCATAATCATACAGACGAGCTTCTGATCCCTCCCATTGGTAAGTTATTTTGGAATTTGCCTTGTCTTCTGTGAGTATTAAAATTTGAGGAGTAGGGCATTCCTGAGTACAACTTCCCAAGAAAATAACTCCAAAAGTTATCAAGCTGATCGTGAATAATAAACTAAAGTTTCTCATAGTTAGGATTTGAAATGTTAAATAATATCTTGCGAACTACTAAATGCAGTTGTGAATTTCGGAACTAAGTCAGGGTATATTTGTTGTCAAATGAATTATTTATTTTTGTTATATAGCAAAGATGGTATTTATAATTTGAGTAAACAATTAGATTTTTAGAGCATTATCCACGAAAACAAAGGGCTTTTTTGTATAATGCATTGAAATACAAAACACTGATTTTTTTGACCATCAAAAAACAAATACGTGAGAGACACCAAGCTTATCAGAATTTTATCAAAATTTTCACGGACAGACTTAAGAAGACTTAGGCAATTTGTAGATTCTCCCTTTTTTAATGTTGGTGAAATGGAGCGTAGCTTATTCGATTTTATCTATAAGCATGCTCCCGGTTTTCAATCAAGAAAGCTGACCAGACAACAGGCTCATAGACATGTTTACAAGACGCAGGCTTATGATGAAAGGCGTATAGTTCGTCTACAATCCCGATTATTAAAAAAGGTGGAGTTATTCATTTATCATCATTTTAGAGAAGACGATAAAATTGACGCCAAGCTGGTACTCATGAAATTTTATGACCAGCATAGTATGCCTAATTGTTTTAACAATACTTACAGAGCCATAAACAATACACTAGGGGAATTTCCACATCGTGATCCAGCATATTATTATCGTCAATTACAGATAGAAAAGGCATACCGGGTACATCTGGCAGGTAGACAACAATATAGCAGAGGAAGCCTGCATCATCAGGAAGTTATGGGTGCCCTTGATGTATATTACCTGACGGATAAATTAATGCAACTCTGCCGTATGTTTAACAGACAGCTACTAGCAAGGGTCACTTACGAAATGCCCCTGATAGAAGAAATTTTAAGCTTTGTTCCTGGCAGTATGTATGAAGAGATACCAGCTATCAAACTCTGGCATTGTGCATTATTATTATTAAAATCAAAAGAGAAACAGGAATATCATCAACAATTAAAGATATTATTGACTGAACACGGGCATACACAAACCCTCATGTTCCAGCGTGTATTGTACACTTATCTTGAAAATACTTCCCGTGAAGTCTTCAAAAGCGATGATGCATATTATAAAGCTATGTTTGAACTCTACTCGGTACAACTCGAAAAAGGTATTATCTATACCAATGGTTATCTTGTACCGACTATCTTCAAAAACATTACTACCGTAGCCCTCCGATTGGGGCATTTCGATTGGACAGCAAAGTTTTTGGAAAAAAATAAATATAAAATCCCCCCTGAATACGAAGGAAGAGAAGACGTATACTCCTATTGTTTGGCACAATGGTATTTTAAGAAAAAAATGTTTGATGAAACTTTCACTTTGCTTAATAATTTGGTACACAGAGACCTCTACACCAACATGGATGTGCGTCGAATGAGAATGAAGGTCTGTTATGAGATGAAAGAATATAACAGTCTGTTTGAGGGACTTAGTAATAGCTTCAATGTATTTCTGACAGAAAACAGAGAGACAATTCCAGAACCTCATATAAGAGCAAACCGGGACTTCATTAATATTAGTAGAAGAATTTTTAATACTATTGATACGGATATAGACAGACTGAATGCCATTAAAAGGCGAATTGAAGAAATACACATATTACCTGAAAGGACATGGCTGCTGGAAAAACTAGAAAATTAACCAATTATGAAATCAAATGTAAAACAAACCAGAAAGGCAGGGAATCAGTACAATAAGCGTGTCTAAATATACGTTCTTCGAGTCCAGAAAAATGAATAAAAAATACTGACGCTTTGTCACCAATAAATAAATTGGTACGGTTTTCGGTAAACTCTAACTGTACTGCGCATTATTATGAGTAAATAATTAATATTTAAACTAGACTCAACTAATGCAATAAAATGTAAATTTTTAAAATTTAAAACCATACTATTTCATGAAAAATCTGATTGCACTTTTATGCTTTGTACTGATTAGCGGTTTCGCAATGGCTCAAGGCGGCGCCCAAAAAGCATATGTAAAAACCGTTAACCCACAATCAAGCGAAGTTGTAAAATTTGAAGTCAATCACCCTGTCGGTGTTCAGGAGTGGGACGAGGACAACCTGCGTATTCTTGTTGATGTAACCATCAATAATGCTAATGACCAAATCTTAAACAGCTTAATGGAAGCTGGTCGTTACAAAGTAGCTACAGAAAAAGTAGGCGACAAATTTGTTGTTACGATTCCTGGACTAGAAAAAGAAGTAAAAGTTCGTGGCGAAATTTTGGACGAAGAAGTAGCTATCGTACTTTTTGCACCACGTTACATGAAAGTTGAAACCACTCAGGAAGGTAATGGTACAACTGTTGAAATCGAGAAAACTATTGATAAAGCATTAGTTGCTGCTGGTATGAACGCTAAAGGCGATAAGACGATGCCAGTATTTGAAGTTTCTTTCGACCTGAAAGCTGGCGAAACAGGTGCTGGTGAAACTGTCGATGGCGAGGAGCCTGCTCATGTAAAAAATGCAGCAGTGATTGATGACCTGAACAGACAAATTGAAGCAAAAAGTCTTGAACTGCAAAACCTGGTCAACGAATTAGCAGCACTACAGCAAAAGCTAGAAGCTGCTTATGGTAATAAGTAATTCCCTAAAGGAATAAAGATATCAAAAGGCTGCCGGTTATCGGCAGCCTTTTTTTATTTACCTTTGCCACAAAATAATCAAAGGTACAGACAAGCCATGACTTGTCTCAACAACACAATAAAATGTACAGAAAAGAAAAAGACAGCATCGGATACATTGATGTACCAGCAGATAAATACTGGGCAGCACAAACAGAGCGCTCTAGTCAGAATTTCAAGATCGGCGGACAAAAAATGCCGATAGAGGTTATTCGTGCTTATGCAATTTTGAAAAAAGCAGCAGCGGTTACGAATGTAGAGTGTGGTGTTTTAGCTGATGAAAAAGCTCACCTGATTGCCAGGGTATGTGATGAGATTTTAGAAGGTAAACTAGACGATCAGTTTCCGCTGGTAGTTTGGCAAACCGGTTCAGGTACACAGTCCAATATGAATGTTAACGAAGTCATTGCTAACCGTGCTCATGTATTAAATGGCGGTTCTTTACTGGATGAGAAAAAATCCGTTCATCCAAACGACGATGTCAATAAATCTCAGTCTTCCAATGACACCTTCCCGACTGCCATGCACATTGCTGCTTATAAAATGTTGGTAGAAAGCACATTGCCCGGCTTGCAGGAATTGCATGATACCATAAAGGCAAAGTCGGAAGAATTTATGGATGTAGTGAAGATCGGACGTACTCATTTTATGGATGCCACACCAGTAACGGTTGGGCAAGAGTTATCCGGCTATGCATCTCAGTTGGATCACGGTATTCGTGCCATCAATAATACGATGGCTCATTTAGCCGAATTGGCTTTAGGTGGTACGGCGGTAGGAACGGGACTCAATACGCCTGCTGGTTATGCAGAAAGAGTAGCTCGGCATATTGCTCAGCTTTCAGGTTTACCCTTTGTTACGGCAGAGAATAAATTTGAAGCATTGGCAGCTCATGATGCTATTGTGGAAGCGCATGGAGCCTTAAAAACAGTTGCCTGCTCATTGATGAAAATCGGTAATGACATTCGTATGCTGGCTTCTGGCCCACGTTGTGGTATCGGTGAATTGACTATTCCTGCTAACGAACCCGGTTCATCCATTATGCCTGGCAAAGTCAATCCTACCCAATCTGAGGCTTTAACTATGGCAATGGCGCAGGTCATTGGTAATGATGTAGCGATCAATGTAGGCGGCATGAACGGACATTTTGAATTGAATGTCTTCAAACCTATGATGATCTTTAATTTTCTGATGTCTGCCCGACTGATCGGAGATGCTGCACGTAGCTTCAATGAAAATTGTGCAAAAGGACTGGAGCCTAATCATGAGCGTATCGAGCAGAATCTACATAATTCTCTGATGCTGGTGACCGCACTGAACACTAAGATCGGTTATGATAATGCAGCCAAAATCGCCAAGAAAGCCCACAAAGAAGGAACAACACTGAAAGAAGCTGCTCTGGCTCTGGAATTGTTGACCGCAGAAGAGTTTGATGCCTGGGTGAAACCTGGCGATATGGTGAGTGGAATGAAGTAGTGTATTGGGTGATTAAGTTATTGGCTTTATCTTGCCTTACGGCATAATAAATATGAAAAAAACATGAGACATCCTGAATTTTTGAAGATTCAAAAATTCAGGATGTCGTTTTAGTGTAGAGTTTAAACTGTTGATTTAAATTTAAACACGTTCTAAAACCTTTTAAGGTGTTTTTTAAAGTGATAGCCTTTTATTTTTATCGACAACATTGCTGCTCGGAAGAGCAACGCAGTTCAGAAGAAAATTTGCCGATTGTAGCCAATTGAGAGAAATTTAAGATAATTATCGACCATCGACCCAATCACCACTCTACTGCTTCACAAACTTCCCATTCCACTGCTCCGAACCATCAGTCAGACGAACAAAGTAAGTTCCACTTGTCCATCCACTAACACCAAGGCGATCACTAACATTGAAACTTTCCTGACTATAGATCACTCTTCCTTGTACATCCATAATTTCTACACTTACAATAGCTGTGTCTGTAAGATCAAACTGTATATAGTCTGTACTTGGATTAGGGAAAATGCTTAACTCATTTACAGCTAATGCTGGTTCAAAAATGCTCACCGGATTTAAAATAGAATCGATAGGAAAGGTTTGGATAGAACGGGCGAAAGTAGCCGCTACCAATTCATTGTTTTCTTCATTCCAGGCAAGGTCAAATACCGGGATCATAGGCATATTCGAGCCTAATCTATCCCAATTTATACCGCCATCTAAAGTACCATAAACACCACCATCCGTCGCTACAAAAAGGGCTTGGTCATTTTGCGCAGGCAGAACATAAATATCATTGACGGCTATTTGTGGCAAATTACCTGAAATATCTGTCCAGTTTGCTCCATTATCCTCTGAACGATGGACATGGGGTATATAGTCATTATATTTATAGCCCGAAACTGTTGTAAAAACTCTTTCGGCCACTGTAGGAGAAGGTTTGGTTGCTGTAACATACCTGTCGGGGAGTCCGGCAGAAATATTTATCCAGTTTTGTCCGCCATTGGGTGAATACCAGACTTTACCATTCGTTGTACCAGCATATAAATAATTGCTATTGACTGGAGATTCTGCTACAGTAGAAATAGAAGGTCTGAAGCCTTCAGTTCCCACCAGATCATCACTGATCGGTTCCCAAAAACCATAAGCTCCCCCTGTATTTCTAAAAACACGTAAGCCAGCTCCCGCATACATCAACTCAGGATTGGCAGTACTGATGATATAGGGCATATCCCAGTTTGGACGCTCTTCTTCAATAAAACCAGTTGTTAAGTCAAAGAAACTATAGCCGCCATCATCAGTAACATTAAGCCCGCCATATTGATATTCTACAAAGAAAATATTAGGGTTATCGGGGCGAAAAGCCATTTGAAAACCATCTCCACCAAATATTCTGGGCCAGGCATTGATATAAGAAACATTCCCTCCTGTAGTTCCATTATCCTGTGCACCACCATAATAAACATCTGGCTGATGTGGATTATAAGCCGTACGATAAAACTGAGTTGTTGGAATATTTTCAATATCTGACCAAGTCAGTCCATCATCGACGGATTTATACAAACCACCATCCGTTGCTAATACCATTGCCCCGGAAGGGGTAAAAACCAGATCATGTTTATCGGCATGTACTTCATAAGTCCACCATGGTGGTCCGACTTCCTGCCAGTTAGTTCCTGCATCCGTTGTATGATGTAAATTCACGCCTAATATGTATAGATCATCATCATTATTCGGATTGATACGAATCTTACCAAAATACCAGCCAAAGCCGCCTAAAGCATTGTCATCCAAGTTTTCGATTGGAATTTCTGACCAGTTGTCTCCACCATCTAGTGTTCGATAAACACCACCTACCTGATAGCCCGGATACATAACATACATGGCATATATCTTATCAGGGTTTGTGGCCGACATCGTTAATCCTATCCGACTTCTTACCTCATTTTCAGGTAAACCATTTCCCAATACCGTCCAATTATCTCCTCCATCAGTCGTTTTCCATATCTGAGAAAATTCACTGGAAGCTACACTTTCAAAATTATTTCTAACCCTTGTCCATGCTGCGGCATAAAGCGTTTCAGGATCCGTAGGGTCTATTAATACATCAATAATCCCTGTGCTGTCATTAACGAATAAAACCTGCTCCCAATTATCACCACCATCAGTCGTTTTATATAGTCCTCTATCATTATTTCTTTCAAAAGGTAATCCCATTGCACCGACGTATAAGGTATTCGATTCAGTAGGATGAGTAATGATCTTAGACACAATACGGGCTTCTGTCAGTCCGATATTTGTCCAGTTAACTCCTCCATCTTCACTTTTATATACACCGTCTCCAATGGAAGGCAAACCAGAAATATTCGGATCACCAGTCCCTACATAGACGACATCTGGATTATTTTCATCCAGGACAATATCGCCAATAGCCAGAAAATTTTGTTCATCGAAAACAGGGAACCAGTTAGTACCACCATCTATAGTTTTAAAGACACCGCCGTCAGCAAAACCTGCGTATATAATATCTTCGTTTTCGGGGTTAACAACAACTGTATTTACTCTTGCTCCAATATTGCCTGGACCCTGTACTGTCCATTCTGCATTAAAACCAGAAGACATATTGCTTCGATTTTGGACTTGTTCACGGGCTTCTTGCAGGGCAGTTTCATAAGCACGTACATCAGGAGCAGCATCAGGGTATGCTCTTTGATTGGAAAAATGTTCTGCGGGGGCGTGCTTGGTGATCATTCGATCTTTTTTCAGGCTAGTCCTCTTGGAATTATTGGCAATTTGCCCATTCCATAAAAAAAAGCCTGATAAAGCTATGAGGATAGCTGTGATACATAGTTTAGTTTTCATAAGTGTATGGTTAAGTATTTTATTACAATGCTAAATCTTCACTGTTTGCCTGAAGAACAGCTATGATAAAATTAATATGCTCAGTAAAATCGACTTCCATTAACTCTATACCCTTCATCACCTCATCACGTTCCACGCCAGCAGCAAATTTTGGGTTTTTAAATTTCTTTTTGACTGATTTTGCTGTCAAACCTTCCAACTTTGTAGGACGAATTTGCGCAGCAGCTACAATAAAACCAGTCAATTCATCGCAGGCAAGCAAAGCTTTATCTAGTAGTGTTTCGTAGGGTACATTCCATTTTGTATAATGTGCAGAAATGGCGTGAGCAATTTTTTCTTCTCCCATTTCTCTCAATTTCTCAACAATAACATTCGGGTGCTTATCTGGATACAGTTCATAATCAGCATCATGCAATATTCCTGTTACATACCACTCTTCAGGGTTTTTACCTAGTTTCTCAGCATAGGCTTCCATCACCATCCCTACTGTTCTGCAATGTCTGTGTAAGCTGGAATTTTTTATCATCTCATCCAGTATTTCGGTGGCTTGTTTTCTCGTTATCATAATTCGTCATTTTGATTTAGAACACATTCTCATAAAAATACGACTTTCATTTTAGAATATTGATAAGGCTCACCTAAAGCTTAAATACATGTAAATAAAAGTCACGTCAAAACATACATGTATTTTTAAATAAGATTATATTTTAAGGTTTAAGAATATAGTCTTTAGTGTTTTAGGTGATATGTTGAAATTTAAAATACGATAAACATGTCAAACAAATCTAATACAGCGTCACATTTACTATATAATTAGAAAAGCGAATAGGACGAGTGGCCAATACTTTTGGATGTATAGGGAGAGGTTCCAGCTCCCAAAGAAAAACATAATTATTTATCCAAAAGGCTACTCTAATGAAATTAGTAATCAATGTATTGATAGGGGTTCTAATTGCAATAATGCCATTGTGCATATTGGCACAAAGCAGCGAATACAAGGTAAAATTCAAAGACCGAACCTTTACCCCTAAAAAAGATATTTCAGATTTTAATCAATTCCCGGAAAAGTTCAGCTCTACTTTATACAAAGGAGCTTATCATCTCATTATTCAATTTGATAATATTCCTGACCAGGAGACTAAAGAACGAATCAATGAGTCAGGCATACGCCTACTATCTTATGTTGGTGGCAAAGCTTATATTGCTGCTGTCAATGAAGGCACTCGTTCGGCAGAACTAGAGCGCCTTGATATTCGTGCCATTGATATTATTCCTGTAGAGGCTAAAATTTCGAGTCTTTTGCAAAATAATATTCCAGCATGGGCCTTAAATGTGCCTGGAAAAGTAGATTTAGTACTCTTGTTAAATAATGAGGTAACTACATCAGTTAGCAATACACTTGAAACTGAGGGATATGAGATATTGGGGAGTTTATTTGAAAATAAACGCCAGCTTATCATTCGTGCAGATATTGAGGAGATCAGTAATATTGCTGCATTTCCTTTTGTAGCTTTTGTGGAACCCATGAAAGAAGAAGACGGGAAATTGAATCATTATGCGGTTCCTTCAATGAAAGCCAATATACTGACTGCGGGTTTTTTAGGTAACAACCAATGTACAGGAGCAGGTATAACTATTGGTATTGGCGAT
Source organism: Saprospiraceae bacterium (assembly GCA_020627965.1). GTDB lineage: Bacteria > Bacteroidota > Bacteroidia > Chitinophagales > Saprospiraceae > JAHDEO01. Next base: position 10,662 of record JAHDFX010000071.1, read on the forward strand.
GGTGGTTTGATAGAAAATCATATCGACTTTGAAAATAGAATTTCAAATAATACTACGTTAGATTTATGGGGCTCACATACCTATCATGTGGCGGGTATTGTAGGCGGAGCAGGTAATCGTGACCCCTGGCACAGAGGCATTGCTTATGGCGCTTTATTGGTCATGGATCTCACCAGCAACATTCTTAATCAATCACCGACATTATATGCAAATGGTATGGTGGTTACTAATAATTCTTATGGACCTTCCACCTTTGACTGCACAGATACAGGAACTTACACAGCTTCCAGTCAGAATATAGACCAGCAATTAGTGGACATGACGGGTTTAATGCACGTTGTTGCAGCAGGCAATAGCGGTTCTAATACCTGTACAGGTTTCCCACAGGGGTTTGGTACTGTGCTAAGAAATTATGCCGTCAATAAAAACGGATTAACGGTGACTGCAACATCACATCGAGGCAGAGTAACTACTTTTGGAAGCAGAGGCCCTGCCAGAGATGGACGATTAAAGCCAGACGTTGCAGCGCCCGGACAAAGTATCAAATCCGCAGGCGAAACTAATGAATATACGATTATCAGCGGAACTAGTATGGCTGCACCAGCAGTTACAGGTGTATGGGGCTTAATGGTAGAAGCTTATCGCAAAAGGTTTAATGTAGAACCCGAAGCAGCCCTATTGAAAGCTTATTTAATGAACACTGCAAAAGACCTGGGAAATCCGGGCCCGGATTATACTTTTGGATACGGAATGCCCGATATAAGCAGAGCTTCAAGAACTATGCAAACTTCTAATTTCTTCACAGGAACAGTAGGTCAGGGCGATGTTCAACAGCATACGATCAATGTACCAGAAGGAGCAGCAGAGGTACGCATTATGACGTATTGGCATGATGCACCAGGTTATCCAGGATATTATAAAGACTTAGTCAATGACCTGAATATGGAAGTCATTACACCCGATGGTACGACGATGAATCCCTGGGTATTAGACCCTACCCCGGCAAATGTTGATAATGATGCTGTACGTGGTATTGATAATTTGAATAATGTAGAACAGGTTACTCTACACATGGAGAGTGGTGAAATATCAGCAGGTACGCATACGATACAAATAAGTGGTGAAGAGATTCCATTTGATGCACAAGATTACTATGTGGTCTATGAAGTTATTATGCCAGGTGTTCAGTTGACCTATCCTGTAGGTGATGAAACGTTTATCACAGGAGGACGTGAATTTTTTCGTTGGAATTCTTTTGGGCCGGGTAAGAATGATGTTAACATTTATTATTCTGTCAATGATGGAGTTACCTGGACAGAAGTTGAAACTAACCCAGAACATATAGCAGCAGGTTATGTTGATTTTACATTTCCTGCCGATATACTTCCAACTACGCAGGGAAGGGTGAAAATTAGTATTAATAATGGTGCTGTATCTGATGTCAATGAATATCCATTCACAGTCATGGGCAGACCAGTTATTGATGCAGAAGCATCATGTGGCGGTAAAATTTATTTGAGTTGGAATGATATTCCGGGAGCAGTGGCTTACGAAGTCATGCAACTAGGCACTTATATGGAGCCTTTAGTGGTTACAGAAGCGACTACCTTTATTGTTGATAATTTGCCTCCTGGTTCTGAGCAATGGTACGGTGTACGCCCTATTGCTCAAGATGGAAAACGTGGTTTTGCTTCTATTTCTGAAAAAGCCATAGTAAGTACACAAGCTTGCATTGATGAAGTTGATGTACGTGTAAAATCTATTGTAACACCAGGAAATTCAATTGGAAGACGATTTACTTCCAGTACCTTATCTCCTAATCAAACGATCATAGTTGATCTGGAGAATATGGGGAATATACCAGCTACCAACTTTGATGTTTCCTATGCTATAGATGGTGTAACCTTAGTTACGCAAACCTATACAGGTACTTTGCAGCCAGGTAGCACAGAACGTTTTAGCTTTTCGCTAGGTAAAGATTTCTCAGCACCGAGAACCTATGTACTTACAGCTAAAACAGAATTAACAGGCGACATGGATGAAACCAATGATCAGGCAGAAGCTATTATACTCAAACAGCTTGTCAATCCTGCTCTATCCGGTTCGATCAACGTTTATGAAAACTTTGATGCTGTTAGCCCGGAAGTTGTTCAAGGTAGCAAAATGGGTATTGGAGGAACCAGCGAATGGGATTTTAATACGACGACTTTAAACGGAGAATTAATACTGGGCACTGATTATACTGCTGAAACAGCCGCTACGATCAATAATGTAGCAGAAGGTGTAGAAACGGTTAATGAATTAATTTTCACAAAGAATCTAAATAACTTTAGTGTATATAATCAGCCAGGTACAGGTGCTGCACCTGATATTGCTTTATATCTCTCATTTAAGTACATTAATCATGGTCAGGAGCCTAATCCGAATAATCAGGTATTTGTAAGAGGCAGTGATACATATCCGTGGGTCAGGGTATACGATTTGGATGCCAATGAAGCCAGAAATGTATTTGCTCAGGTCGCCGCTTTTGATATTGCTGATAATTTGCGGGCAGCCGGACAAGATGTAACGTCTAGCTTCCAGATTTGCTTCCGTCAGTCAGGCACTTCCAGTGTCGATGATCTTATTAACCAGGATGGTTTCACATTTGATGATGTCACCCTGCAGGACGGATTTGACCTGCCTATCGAACTTGCATCTTTTGAAGCTAAAAAAGCAGCTAATGAGGTAGATGTGTTGGTAGAATGGTCTACAGTATCTGAAACAGACAATGACTATTTCGTATTGGAGTTGGCTAAAGAAGAAAATAATCAGATAGGAGATTTTGTCGAACTTAACCGTATCAACGGTGCAGGTACTACGACTATCCAACAATATTATCAGTACATAGATACAGAACCAGCTAAGAGTACCAAACGTTATTATCGCCTCAAACAAGTAGATTATGACGGTGGCTTTGCTTACAGCGAAATTCGTACGGTCGATTTCAGTGATGAAGACCCCGACATTATTCATGTTTTCCCGGTTCCATTCAAGGAAGGTTTTGATGTGGTTGTAAAAAGTAAAGCAGGTGCTACACTCAACATAAGAGTCTCGGATATGTCTGGTAAATTGATTAAAGAGCAAAGAGCAACTATCAGTGCTGATGCGCATCAGGAACGTATTCAGCTCAATGCTGGCGCAGCTGCAGGAACTTATTTGCTACAAGTCGAAGTAGATGGCTATACTTACAGTAAGAAAATTGTTCGCTACGGAGATGAATAAAGTCTAATAGACTTATTCCGAAACAACCTCAAACATAAAGACAAGAAGCACGCTTCCAAAAATGAATATTCATCATGGAAGCGTGCTTTATAAATTTTCCTGTTTCTGTATAATTTCCTGAACGTATAGTGTAATAATGGATACTGGCAAGATATATATTGCCGCTGCTATTCCCATGATCTATACACAGGTCGGAAACGTGTTGAGCAGGTTTTGAAAGTAGGGTAATCGCTCTAAGTACTTATAAGCGCTTAAAAGCACTTATTAAGTGCTTAAAGTGACTATGATACTTAAATTTCTCGCAAACAATAGTTTATAAGTTTTCATTTCATGCCAAAAACGGTGAAAAATAATCGAATTGTTCTAATAAGCTTCCCAAAACAGCCCCAGCCTCTTGGATAAATTGAATATATGATGTATTTTAGGGTGTCGAATAACTTCAAATACAGACTATCACAATGCATCAGAAAAGTTTTTAGAAGTTATTCAGAAGGAATATATACGCCATATGGCGTTGTTAAAGGAGTTATATTCAATTCAAAACGAAAAGAATGGAACTATGGAATTCAACATCGGAAGAATTTAAAGATTGTGGCCTGAAAGTGATTAAGGATTATGGTGAAGTTCTCATAAAAATAAGATATCCATATCAGGCAGGAGATCGAGATTTTTTCATGCTCAAAACAGAAAAAGATTTTATAGAATTCATCAATAGTAGAGAAGCAAGAGATTCGATAACAATATATAAAACAGTTGAAAAAGTTAAACAAGGAATCATAAATAAAGAATTTATTAATGAAGCTTTGGAACAACTTAAAAAGCCAAAATATTATGATTGGCTTATAATTCTTCCAAATTTAAAGTTTGAAAAAGAGTACTGGCATTATGATGACACCATTGAAGAATTAAAAGATACTTTTGAGCTATATCCAAATCATTATATCCAAATTTTAGAGGATCCTGAATATTTAGAGGAAGAAGATATTATACATGCTTATGTACCAGATAAAGATGGTGAAATTAGACCAGGAGCATATTAACAAACCAACTTTTTGATTGTATGACTTTTGGATGGTGTGCCAGCAATTTAGGAGAAGTCGTTTTGGGTAAGCACCGAAAATCGGATAGAAAACCAGTATTCCTGCAAAGCCTTTTTGAAAAATCAGGACGCAGCAGGACGAAGCGGCATACGCCGAAAAAAATAAAGAAAGGAACTGAAAATATAACAAGGTGTATGACGGCAAGTGTTGGCAGTAAGGCAAGCGCACGAAAGCTCACCGCCGCCAAACACCTGACGCATCACACTGGGCGTTCGGTGCTATGAAAAAAAATAAATCATCCAAGATATAAATGGTAAATTTGTATCAAACATTAAGATAATAAATGGAACATTTACTAAGATTAAAAGAAAGGGTTGAAATAGCTATAGAGTTAGGAGAAAGCTACTATAGAGAATTTAAGAGTGGGTACGAAGGACCTCCTGATAATAAAAAACCAAGGGAATTAAAAGATATTTGCTATAATATCGGCAAAGAACTTGTTGCATTCGCTAATGCTGATGGTGGTGAATTATTTATAGGAATTGAGGATGATAATATTGTAACAGGATTACCTCATTCATCTGAAAAATTAAATGCTATATTAAAGGCATCGACCAATTATGTGCTTAAGGATACCCCATTACCAATAAAAAGGAAGAATATTATTGACTATGAAGGGAAAAAAGTAATTTACTTTTCTGTAGATAAAGGTGCAAAATATATCCATCAAACAAGTAAAGGGGAATGTTTCAAAAGAGAAGATAGAGATAGTGTCCCTACTTCTGCTGATACAATAAGGTTTGTAAGAGATGAAGCATCTTCCAGACAATATGATAGGAAATTTGAAGATTTGGCGACTGTTATTGATTTGGATTTAGACCTCGTTGCAAAAGTAGCTTACGAGTGTACGAAGATAAAGAACATGTCTGCTGAAAAGTTCCTTCAATATGTTGAATTAGCGGAATTTGATGGAGATAGGTTAAGGTTAAGAAAAGCTGCTCTATTATTATTTGCAAAAAACCCTACTAAATGGCACCCTCGCTCCAGAGTACGAATTTTACGAGTAAATGGAACAGAAGAAAAATCAGCTCCAGAATATAATGTTACTGAAGTTGCAGATGTTTCTGGTAATATATTTCAGTTAGCAGAAGAAGGTTGGGAAGCACTCAGACCTGCTTTAAGTGAAACTCGATATTCTAAAGACGGGTTATTCAAAACACAAGTTATTTATCCAGAACCTGCATGTAGAGAAGCATTGATTAATGCTATTACTCATAGAGATTATAGCTTAGAAGGTAGAGGAATAGAAATAAGAATATTTTCAGATAGGTTAGAGGTATTAAGTCCTGGCAAATTACTTTCAAAATTAACTATTGAAGACCTTAAAGAATTAAAGGGAGCACACGAAACAAGAAATACCTACTTGGCAAGAGTGTTACGAGAATTTGGGTATATTAGAGAGCTTGGTGAAGGTATCCGAAGGATGTTTGAATTAATGAAAAGCAATGAACTCGTAGAGCCTCAAATTGCATCTCCGAACAAGTCGTTTATTGTCACTTTATTTTATAAGTTTATTTATTCCAAAGAGGAAAAAATATGGCTTGATAATTTTAAACAATTTAGTCTGTCAAGAGAACAGAAAACAGTTGTTAATCTTGGAATTAATAGTAGACTAATATCACCAAGAGAAATTTTTAATAATGTTGGAATTGTAGATACTGAAAAATATCGTCTGCTCGTTGAAAGTCTTGCGGATTTAGGAGTTTTAAAACGAGTTGTTTCTGCAAATCAGGCTTTTAGTTTGGCTAAGAAGAAGTCTATTCCCAAAAAAAGTATTGGTATTTACAGAATAGAATTGCCACCAGAAAACCGAGATAGTACTTATAAATCATCTATAGAGAAGGATACCTCTGATTATTCAAAATTGTTTATTGGTGGTGTAGATTGGTATGCAACCGAAAAAGATATTGAAAATGCTCTTTCAAATTTTGGAAGCCTATCTGAAATTACCATACCTAAAAATAAATTTACAGGAAAGTCTCGTGGTTTTGCATTTGTAGAATTTGACAATAAAGAAGCAGCAAAAAAAGCCCTTAATTCTTCCCAAGAATTAAGAATAAGAGGTCGCAAAATTTATCTTCAAGAATTTAAAGAATAAAAAGAACACAGCACCGAACAAAGCATACCCGTCAAGCTGCCCTATGCGGGCAGCCTGCGGGTATGCGGGACGTTATGTCCAATAAAAAATTATAATGAAACAAATTATACTTATTCTTTCAATTATAGCATTGATAATATCAATTGCTTGGTTCTTTGCATCTTCTGGCACAAACAGATATGAGCCATCTATAGTGTTTATAATGGGTGTCGTTGGAATTATTACTCAGTTTTTCATTCCAAATAAATCACGTGTACCAAGCTCAAATAACAATAAAACTGGAGACCAAAATGTAAATGTAGAAGTAAATGTAAATACTGATAAATTAGAGGAATCAAAAGCTGCCGAAAACAATATTGTATCAGGTTCTTCTAATTCATCAAGATCAACTAAAAAGGAGGAGCTTGAAAGAATGAAGTTAGTTACAAATATTCTTTTCATTGATGATGACCCAAAGTTTAAAGTAGTTAAAATTTTAAAAGACAGTGGTTGGAAGAAAACAAAATCAGTACTTGACATTAAAAGTGTGGATGAGGATAAAGTAGCAATTGCCCAAATATATTTTGTTGATATAAATGGAGTCGGTAAAATATTAGAATGTAAAGATGAAGGTTTAGATATTGCTTTAATGTTAAAGCAAAAATATCCTAATAAAAAAATTATTATCTACTCCGCCAATAGCAAAAACAACATCTTTCATGAAGCATGGGAGTTTTGTGATTATAAACTTGAAAAAAATGCTTTGCCTTATCAATTTCAAAAACTTGTTGAACAATACAGTTTAGAATTAAACTCAAGTAATGAATTTCATTCAATTAAATAATTCAAAAGGTAATGTGATTTTTGATTCCCTACCAATTAGTATCGATCATAAATTAATTACAGCGAATAAAAGAAACGAGCCATTTAATATAGTTATAGATGGGGTTGAATATCGTGCTAGATATGGAAATATAAGCACTAAAAATGGAACGGTTCACTTAATTACTATTAATCAAAAATATGTCGGGCGACTAAAATCCTTTCGAGAGTTAGTCCAGTCCCATGCCATGCTCTTGGAAACTATTCCCGACATAAAAAGTGAAATAATTCGCAGACAAAATACCCAAACAGCAGAACTAATTCATAATTTGACTTCCTTAAACACATACAATATCCAAGATTTATTTGCCCTAATCCCTCAGCAAACACTGATTGAAAATTTGGAAAAGCAAAAGGATATTGTTAAAGAAATAACCCAAAGAAAACCAATAGTAACAGCAGAAACCATCTTGAGAATTATAAAAAATAATTTAGCTCAAAAAGTAGAATTTTCTGTGTTTGAAAAAACACTTAAAGAAAATCCTAATATTCAAAGAATAGACTCTGATATTAGGGGGGTCTTTGTTTCAATTCTTCAAATATTCATACAAGATTTTGATGATAAAAAAATTGACATACAACTTGGTTATAGTGACAAAGAATTAAGTGTTGACTATGACTCACTTAGTGTTTCAATCTACTTTATATTAGATAATACTCTAAAATATTCCTTGAAAGGTTCAAAATTAAAAATACACTTTGAGCAGCATCAGAATAAATATGAAATAAAATTTGATATGCTCTCACTCCGCATTGAAGAAGAAGAAATTAACAGACTTTGTGAATTTGGATATAGAACTGAAACAGCAGAAAAATACAATCCGACAGGAGAAGGAATTGGCATGAACCGTATAAACAAAACTTTAAAGATGAATGATGCTTATTTAGAAATATGTCCAAGGGTAACAAGTCATTCAAAAAGATCTGGAGATTATATTTTTGAACACAATGTATTTAAAATAATATTTAATGAAAGCAAGTACTGGACATAACAGAAGGTTACACGTCCATGCGGGCTAAACGCCTCGCACAGTCGTGTACCCGAAACGTTCACTTCCACCAATAAAAACAAGAAAACCGAGCGATAAAACAGAAAAACACTTAATTTTGTTAGCGTAGTAAGCACAATAGCAAAATTTATGAAAAGTACAGAAGAAAAATATATCAATCCACTGACCGATTTTGGATTCAAAAAATTATTTGGCACTGAGCCGAATAAAGATTTACTGATTGACTTTTTGAACGAAATCCTTCCTAATCGAAAAATAAAAGACCTTACTTATTCGACTAATGAGCATTTCGGGAAATATGAAATAGACCGAAAAGCCGTCTTTGATATTTACTGTATTGGAGAAAATGAGGAGCGATTTATTGTAGAGATGCAAAAAGCCAAACAGAACTATTTCAAGGACAGAAGTGTGTTTTATTCTTCCTTTCCAATTCAGGAACAGGCCAAAAGAGGCGATTGGGATTATCGCTTAGAACCCGTTTTCTCCATAGGGATTTTGGATTTTGAATTTGATGACCACAAAGGAGATAAAGACTTATTGCATGTGATTGAGTTGAAAGACCAAAAATGCAAAGTGTTTTACGACAAATTAAAGTTCATCTATATAGAGCTTCCGAAGTTTAACAAGAAGCACTCAGAACTTGAGACCCATTTTGACAAGTGGCTTTATGTGTTTACACACCTGCAAAAACTACAGGACAGACCGAAAGCATTACAGGAAAAAGTATTCAAAAAATTATTTGAAGTTGCTGCGATAGCTGGTTTCTCGGAAGAAGAAAGAAAGGAGTATGAAGAGAGTTTAAAAACTTATCGAGATATTAAAAATGTAGTAGATACAGCCAGAGCAGAGGGCAAAATCGAAGGCAAAATAGCAGGTAAAATAGCAGAAAAAGAAGAAGTAGTGGAAAGATGTATGGAAGAAAAAATGACACCTGCGACTATTTCAAAAATCGTAAACTTATCTGTTACAGAAGTGAATAAAATAATAGAAAAAATTAAGAAAAGAAAGGGCGAGAAGTGAACACGGTGTACACGCACATGCAGCTAAACGCTTGCACGATCGTGTTACATTTACCGTTGTAAAACATTAAGTGAAGAACATAAGGTAATGTCTCTGCCATTTTTAAGATATTGGAGTAAGTAGTTTTATTTAAGAGACTTGTCTTTTCTCAATAATATCAGTCCAAGAAATCCCATAATTATTTCTGCGATAAGCGAAAAGATTAATCCGAATTCAGGGATTCCATCAATTATTAAACTAAAGGCTCTACCTGCAGCTAATCCTAACATGAAGTTAACCAAAGCATATAATGCAGGTTTTCTAAAGGTTGAGTTAAATGCACCTAAAAAATATAATATTGCTTGTCCTAAAAGTAATCCCATTTGTGCTCTAAAAATGTGATACAGGTTTAAATCTTCTACAGGAAAGCCATACAAACCTGTCAAAGTTTTTTCGGGAGCAATACCATAAGATAAAGCAATTGGAATTAAAGCGATACCTGTAAAGATTAAGAGCGATTTTTGATATTTATCGATTTTCATTTGAATTCATTTTATGAAAAATAATTTTTAAACTGTATTGAAAAGGCAAAACATTTATGCAACATACAGGTATCTACCAAAAAAATTAGGATTATCCATATTCTTTAATGTGAAATCTGCGACATCGATAAATCTTGACGATTTTAAAACAGTTTTTTCATAAACCTTTAATCGCTTTTTAGATTCACCGACAGTCAAACCAAGACCACCAGGTAAGGTTACAAAAACCTTTAAGTTATCTGGAAGCATTCTTTGATGTATATATTGCATTACTCTGTCGTGGTCTGCAATAGAAGTTTCTACACGAGTGATTTTACCTAATGTATTACGCATTAAAGCTACTCTTAAAGATTTCTTCTTGTTCGGAGCATAACACAATGCACCTGCCATATAGGTTAGTGTTGCTGACTTATTCTTCAGCATAATAGGGTGTAAAACTTTAATAAAATTATACATTAAATCTTTTTGAGGAGATTTTAAAGAACTTACCATACAAATAATATTATCTGCTTTTTCAACTACTTTAGAAATTGCTTTTTCATTAGACAAATCTCCTTTTATGACTGTTAAATTCGAATCTGTAATTTTTAATTTTTCAGGTGTCCTAACCAATGCTTTTACAATATAGTTTTCTTTTAATGCTAGTTTAAGGAACTCATTTCCAGTAGAGCCAGTTGCTCCAAAAAGTGCTATTGTTCTTTGATTACTCATTTATTAACATCTATTTAAAATATAAAGAACAAATGTCGTAACTTATTGCTATATTTACAAGTAGTTATAATAATTACACCTAGTTACATTTTTGTAACTAATGCTGATAATCAAATGATTATAAATGGATGATAAATCAAAAATTTTAGATGAATTGGTAAAAAACAGTGTAAATACTGAAAATTGCGGAGTAACGGTTGCATTAAATTTACTTAGTGGCAAATGGAAAACAGCCATTATTTATCTTATTTCATTAGATGTAAACCGATTTGGACAATTGCAAAAAATGATACCAGAATGTAGTAAAAGAATGATGACTTCTCGATTAAGAGAGTTAGAAAGAGATGGTATAATTCACAGAGAAGTATTTGCCCAAGTTCCTCCTAAAGTTATTTACACATTAACCCCAAAGGGAGAAAAATTAAAACCTGTTTTTAACGAACTTAAAAAATGGGGGAATGAGAATTTTTTACAACAAATATAGATAGTAAAGAAAAAACGTTTTACAATCGAGTAGGCGGCTGACAGCCGATTGACTGCCAGTGCGTCTCTCACACCACTCCCGATAGTTATACGGGATACGGGTCTCGTACTCAGCGGTTCGTTGTTCATCATTCAAATGCTCTTTACACCATTTGAGCTATTTCATACTTTAACATAAGGCTACGAATTGAAGAACATCAGGTAATTGAACATTACCTGATGGCGACGGATGTATTTTAAACACCTTATAAAGCTTGTCTACTGTTTGACAAAACGCAGGCTGTATATATTGCTGCCAGCTTCTAAAACCAATACGTAGACGCCTTTATTGAGTTGGTTCACATTGACAGACTGGGTCATTGTTTCCTGTAGAGAAATATTATTTAAAACTTCTCTGCCCAATACATCTGTGATCCTTAAGGTTCCTGACATAGCCTGCTCAAATTGTATATTCAATTGTTCACTAGCCGGATTTGGGAATATTTGGAAATTTGCGCCAAGCATTACTTCTTCTGTATTTACAGGCAGTAGGCTATGACATTTTAAAAAATCCCAGATAGCCTGGCTTTGGCTCATATCATTATTAGGAGTGAATAGCCATGCATGCCCCATTCCGGTTGCTTTATACAATATGACTTCACTATCATCCGGACAGGCTCCATAAGCAAAACGCTCAATAGAGATGCCGTCATTTACATTATCGGGAATCATGGTATAATCCTGCATTGCCGTATTATTGTTCAATGTTAGCCAGTGGTCAATTGTTTCATCTACTGACTTCAAATTATACAAGGCAGAGCCAGCATAGGGAACTGTAGGGTCGTCAGTACCATGAACATGAAGAACTGGCATATTGCGAACAGGATTGCAATTATCGGCAACTCCAGCAGCAAGCAGCCCTGAACCAGAAGCTATAGCAGCAATTTTATCGGATAATTCGCAGGCAAGCCGATAACTCATGATACCGCCCATCGAGTAGCCGGTTGAATATACCCGATCTGCGTCAATATTATAATTTACTGCCATCGAATCAATAAGTGCTGAAATAAATCCCACATCGTCAATATCAGGATTCAGCGGCGTACCGCTATTCCATGCATTTCCAAGAAAAGAACCCTGTGCAGCAGGATATACAGGAATGAAACCCTCTGCATCTGCAATAGAATTGAAACCAACATTTTGAAAATTAGACGGCGTATCGCCTAGCCCGTGTAAGCCCAATAAAAGTGGCATCTGTACACCTGGAGTGTATCCGGTCGGAAGATAAATAATATATTCCCGTTCCAATCCGTCGTAAGTGAAGCTTTTTGTGATGCTTTGTGCTGTAGCAGATATTGCAATTGCACAACATAGTAAGAGTGTAAGGAATGAGGTGAAAATAAATTTACTTTCTTTGGCGAAGCTATTTTTTTCTTTTTCAAGGCGCGAAAACCGCACATTCCCGATAGCTATCGGGAGAGCTACGTAAGGCTTTTTCAACGCCGAAAAAGAAAAAAAGAGCAAGTCAGAGTGTAAATTTATTTCCACGTCATTCCTAAGGTAAATGTATTTTTTCATAGCATAAAAAATTTGATATTATTAACGAGCAATACTCCGTATTGATATTGAGAATGCTCCGCATTCGTTTAAGACCTAATGTCATTTGACGATCAATAAATTATAAAAAATCTGAAAAATGGATTTTATTTTTTTGAGTATGTGGGTGTTCTGCAAACATTCAAAAAATATTACCTAATGAAAAATTAAAGCGAATATCCTGATTGTCAATATACTGGATCTATGAGCTTTATGTCAATTTACATTTGACTGATAAAAGCAAAAACTAATACGGAGTATTGTAACGAGAGAACTGTTTCAAAAATCCCCAGAGTCATTGTTTGGGTAAAAATATTTCTGCCAACATACACCTGGCACTTCCTCCGCCATATTTTTCAATTGTGTAAATAGGGCTATAAAGAATTTTAGAATAGTTTTCGATACGTTCAATTTGTTCGGTAGACAAAGATTTATAAGCTTGTTCGGACATGACCAGAAAAGTAGCGCCTTCTGTATTCGCTAATTGGAGCATATTACCTGCAAAACGATTCATTTGCTCCAGCGATATTTCGATGACCTCTTTACCTGTTTCACGAAACCAATATTCTAGCCGAGCTTTTTCTTCTTTATCAGGGATAGTATCCATACAGATAATGACAAAATTATCAGCCAATGCCATCATCACATTGGTATGATAAATTTGCTGACTATTAGCATCAACTGCATTGAACTGGACTTTTTCATATTCTGCCCAATCACAAAACCGATCTAGTAGCCCTTCGTCTGTTCGTGGACTTATACAGGCGTAGACCAGCCTGTGTACACGGTCAAAGATCATACTGCCTGTGCCTTCCAGAAAACGATTTTCAGCTTCTTTATCACTAAAATCCAGACGCCTGTTGAGTTGGAAAGTTTGGGCAATTTGTTCTATAATGTCCTCACGCCTTTCAGCCCTGCGAATTACAGAATACATCGGATAAGTGATGACTGCACCATTATCATGAAAAGATACCCAATTATTTGGAAAAACAGCATCTGGTTTTGCTGGTTCAGGGCTGTCTTCAATTACGATGACCTGAATACCTGCTTGTCGCAATACGTCTACAAAAGCATCAAATTCTTTCAAGGCTTGTTGTTGAATAACTTCTGTATTTTCTGCGCCATCTTTTTGCTGAAAAGCATTATTCTCTGCTGTTTGTGGATTGTAACCGAAAGCAGCAGGACGTATCATCAGTATCTGGTCTGTAGTTTGTCTGCGTTTTATGAGCATAGTGTAATGATTTGCTTGGCGCAAATTACGGTATATTTTATTAAATGATTTTATCCTTTTAAAGAATTCTGTAGAATTTATTTAGGGTAATTTTTCAACCAATTATAAAAAAGCTTACATTCTTCTTCTATGTTCCAGAAACGCTTGTAAGGCAAGTCCAACTGGCTGATCCATTCTCATGAAATTATAGCTGATATTCATATCCAGCATTTTTTGCCGAATTTCCTCAAGGTGAGTCTTTACCTTTTTCTGGTAATCTGCTCTGATCTTTTTCCCTGCCACCTGAACTGTTTTGCCTGTTTCCAAATCTTTAAAAGTTAATATTCCAGTATAAGGGAGATCAAGCTCATCGGCAGCCATGAGGTGAAATAACAATACTTCATTTCCGGTATTCCTTAGTTGCTGAAGCACACCAAGTAATTCCTGATGATTCTCATGCATGTCTGTCAGAAAAATAATAAGTTCTCTTTTGGGTTTTAATTGAAATGAGTTATTAATATCTAATCCGGAAGGAAATTGTCCTTTGGGTTCAACAGCTAAAAGCTGATGTAAAAACTGATGAAAAACCAGTCCTTTTCGACGAGGTCGATATTCATGAAGTTGTTGGTTATTAATAGCATATAGACCAAGTTCATCATGTTGTTCGCAGCTAAGCCAGCCTAGTGTAGCAGCTATATAACGACAAAACTGTATCTTACTGATACCTGAGTCTTTATGCAGCATAGAAGCACTGGTATCTACAATAAAACGAACTGTTACGTGTGTTTCAATATCTGATTGCCGGATATAAAATCGGTCAGAACGGGCAAATAGTTTCCAATCTAAATGTCTGAGATCATCTCCGGGTTGATAACTTCTGTAGTGACTAAATTCCTGCCCTGTCCCTGTTCTTTTGCTACGATGTACACCATTGTACAAGCCTGCAATGGTACTTCGTGCAAGTAACTCCAAGCCCTTTATTGTATTCAGGTTTTCCTGGCTAAGCAGTTCATTTATGGATGTCCGAATCATAAAGACTCATTTGAGCTTGCGTCTCTCTGTATAACCCAATTCTTCTGGATGTATAAATTGCTCTGGAGAAACGGGAGTCTCATCAATTTTATCGGCATACAAACGGGTAGAATAAGCCGTCTTGCCTTTAAGCTTGTAGCGACTGATTGTTTTTAGCATAATGCCTCTATTGCGAAGCTTATCCTCGTGTTGATAATTAACTAATCGCTGGTCAATTTGATTATAAACAGTAGGATTAATTTGAAGCTCTGGTGTTACCCAATATAGATTACTGACTTCATAGCGACCTTTTTTAGTCGTCGATTTAAAACGGTCACAATGATAATTCATCAGTGTATCTACACGGTTAATATCTTTGAGGTAAGTACTGTCCATATCCATAAAGGTACCGGCTCCCTCTTTCAGTTGGGCATAAGTCTGATTGTTCGTATTTATGCGCAATGCTTCGCCTGTACGCAGGTCATATAAGGTATAAATACCTTCCTGGTCATTCTCTTCATAACGAATGAAGCCTTTTCCATATTTCAATATATATTGTTTTTTGGCTTGTCGTTCGGCTTGTTTATAATCAATACCGTTACCGGAAATTTTTGTTTTATAGTATATGGTTCCCTCAAAGGTTTTGGATTCAATGGGCATTTTATCAGCAGTGTCCTGTGCCTGAATAACTGAGGTGCTCAATACCATCAGACAAAGCAATAATATTTTTCTCATTGGTTTCTGATATTTATTCTAAATGGTTTTTATGTTACTAAGAGTATGCAAAG
>JAHDFX010000072.1 GCA_020627965.1 Saprospiraceae bacterium
AAACTAGGGTTGAGCAATGCATGTGTAGCCAAAGGAGGCATACAGTATAGTGATGGTTTTGCTACGTGGGACGAAGTACTGGCAGTGGCCACACCTTATGAGTACACCGACAAGCGTGGGGCAGAACCAATGGTGATGGGCTTACGCTTCGCAACAATGAGTAAGGAAACTAATCCTTCTAACGGCAGACGTTTGAGCCATGCTGCGGTAGTCACAGAAGTGGAAGTTGATACGTTGTTAGGTAAAGTTCGACCTATCAATGTCTGGACTTCTGTTGCGGTGGGCAAAATTCGTGTACCAGAGCTTGCTACAAGCCAAATGTATGGAGGTGTTATTCAGGGGTTAGGTTATGCTCTTTATGAACAAAAAGTGTTTGACTTAAAAACAGGTAATGTACTCTCAGCTAATTTAAACGATTACCGAATTCCTGGCATTGGTGATACCCCCGATATTCATGTTCACTTCGATGAAGAAGGGTATGATGAGGTGCGTGGGGCTGGTATTGGATTGGCAGAATTGGCTACCATTGGTATTGCTGGTTCTGTTGGGAATGCTGTTTATCATGCGACAGGCTGGCGACCAACTCAGACACCTATTACACCACAAGATGTAATGCATGGTTTAAAGGATACAAAGCAATTATCTTAAAAGTCCAAAAGAAATATTATGTTAAAAATATTAAACAATAAAGAAGATATAAAAGAAGCAAATGGCGAGATTAGAGCAGGTGGTACCGATTTGCATGACCGATACCGCATGGGCGTTTCATCAGGTGCAATTATCGACATCCATAAACTTGACTTTGGTGGTTTTGTAGAGCATCTAGATGGGACATTCACGATTGGTGCGAATGTCACTATTGATGATGTAGGCCAACATCCGAAGGTTCAATCTGGATATGGAACCTTGTCGAAAGCGGCTAATGGATTAGCAACACCACAAATTCGTTGGGCAGCCAGCTTTGGTGGGAGTCTTTTGCAAAAAACACGCTGTTCGTATTTTCGTCATCCGAATCTACCTTGTACTAAAAAGGGAGATGCAGAGTGTAGCGGATTAAATGGACATCATCCTAATGGTGTTATTTTCAACAAGGGGGGATGCCCTCATCCTCATCCCTCAACCTTGGCAACAGCACTGCTGGTCTATGGTGCGACTGTGCGGACAACAGAACGTGAAATGCCAATTGAGGATCTGTATGGTGATGGAACAGCACATGACCGTGACAACATGCTGAACGAGAATGAGATTTTGACCCATGTGATCTTACCACCCGCAGTTGCAAATGAAAAAACAGCATACTTCCGTTCTATCAGTCGTTTTGAGGCAGAGTGGCCAATTGTGGAATGTTCTGCACGATTAGTTGTGGAAGATGGAGTGATTACAGATGCTGGGGTAGGGGTTGGTGGTGTATCGCAGATTCCATTACGCCTGAACAACGTGGAAGCAGCACTAATTGGACAAGTTGCAACACAATCGATTCTGGAGAAGGCTGCCAAAGTTTCTGCCGAAAACTCCAACCCTTCACTTCAAACCGCCTGGAAAGTTGAGATGATGGTCGGGACAATTTTGCATACACTTGAAATAGCGTTAAAAGGATAAAATAATTCTTTAAAACAAAAGTAAATGGACATACTAAAAACAGCAACCGATTGGGCAAAAGCTGAGGTTTTCTCAGCACAATTTTTTATTTTTTTCGGAGTCTTGTTTCTTATAGGAAGTATAGGCTTTTGGCAATTGGGTAAAACCGAATTGGCGAAAGCATACATTATACCCTTGTTGGTAGCTGGTCTTTTATTAGCAACAATTGGTGTCGGATTATTAATTGCCAATAAATCGAGAGTTACCAGTTTTGTAAAAGATTATAATCAAGATTCAGTTGCCTTTGTAAAATCAGAAATTATACGCACTGAAAAGACAATAAATGATTTTCAAAATACAGTTTACAAAGCCATTCCAATCATTATTATTATTGCGGCATTACTATTTATTTTTATTAACAAACCTGTTTGGCGAGCCATCAGCACTACCACTATTGCGATGATGATAGTTATTATAATGATAGATACTAATTCCTATACCAGGTATGTAGACTATCATAAAGAATTGATAGCAATCGAAAAACAAGAATAAAATTATGTTAGTTTTTAAAAATATAGGCATAAGCAATTTAATAAGATGGTCGTTTGTACATATTATCTGGCTGACGCTATTGATGGGAGGAATTGCATCCTTATATTATTTTGACATTATTTCCGTAAATATACCCTGGTTACCTATTTCTGTTATTGGTACTGCGGTGGCGTTCTACGTTGGTTTTAAAAATAACCAAGCCTATGACAGAATGTGGGAAGCCCGCAAAATATGGGGAGGAATAGTCAATGATAGTCGTACATGGGGCATGATGGTCGACGGATATGTTACCAATTTATTTACAGAGTCTCCGAAGAGTGAGTCTGAAATACATCAGATTAAGCAGAGATTGATTTATCGGCATATTGCTTGGTTATATGCCCATAGGAGTCAACTTCTGATTCCGACACCCTGGGAGCATATCAGTCAGGGGGGAAATACAGCAAGAGTAACGAAAAAATATCAAGAAACACTAGGTGTAGGATTGGTAGATGATGAAATCACAAGAACGGAGCTGAAACTTTTTTTACCCGAAGATGAACACGATCGTCTGATTAATCATGTCAATACAGCAACTCAAATCATTAATGAGCAATCAAGGAGTCTGACCAAACTGAGGGAACAGAACTTAATTGACGATTTTCGTCACACACAAATGGAAGATGTTTTAAGAAGCTTTTACACATTACAAGGTAAGAACGAAAGAATTAAAAAATTTCCATTTCCTCGACAGTATGCAAATATGAGCATGTATTTTGTAGGTATATTTGTAATACTCCTTCCCTTTAGTATGGTACCTGAACTCATGAAATTAGGCGATTGGGGAATATGGCTTTCCATTCCAATTACTGTACTGATCGGCTGGGTGTATATTATGATGGAAGTAATCGGAGACGGGTCAGAAAACCCATTTCAAGGAATGCCTAGCGATATTCCAATGATGGCACTTTGCAGAGTCATAGAAATAGATTTACGGGAGATGCTTGGTGAAACCGATCTACCGCCAAAGGTTGAAGCAAAGAATGGTGTTTTAATGTAATCTTGGGTTTTATAGTTTAAAAAGGTTCATTATTTTTGTTAAATGGAACTTCCAAATACAATAGATAAAGGTAAGGTTTTTATAACCTGCATAATGGATAAGCAGTTTACTTGGGAAAGCATTTATCCCCAACATATTGTATCCTTTATTTATTCAGGTGAGCTTACCTTATCTTATGGTAAAAATACCCTGACTTTTACTGCTGGTGATACTATTTTAGTGTCCAAAAATCAATTATCTCGAAGCATAAAAACACCCCTTGATGGAAAACCCTTTAAATGTGTATCAATTGCCCTTCCTGAAGAAAATCTACGTAAATTTTATCTAAATCATCCTATATTAGAGACCTGGACAGAAAATATTTCTAAGCAAAGACCAATAAAACCAGATGCTTTATTGGAAAGTTTTTTTAGTTCTTTATTGCCTTATTTTGAAATGCAAGATAAACTTCCTAAAGAAATAGTTGCTATAAAAATACAAGAAGTATTAACGATCATTGATACCATAGATAAAAGAGCAAGTTCAATTTTGGGTACATTTAGCGAGCTTGGAAAAATAGACCTTGAGAAATATATGGAAGAACATTTTATGTACAATCTTCCTTTGGAAAAATTTGCTTTTTTAACAGGTAGAAGCCTGACAACATTTAAATCAGATTTTAAAAAAATATTTAAGAATACGCCTGGAAAATGGCTTACGGAGAAGAGACTGAACTTGGCATATCATAAAATCACTGTTGAAAAACAAAAAATCACAGACGTATACCATGCAGTAGGTTTTGAAAATCTCTCTCACTTTTCATTTGCCTTTAAAAAAGCCTTTGGGTACAGCCCCAGTACCATGAAGAATAACCAACATTTATAGGACAACAAAGATTGAGTTTCAAATGATGAAACATCACATGGGAGTGTCCATGAAGAAATGTTGAGTCGTTTATTGCAAATTAATAATGCACAAAATGAATAATAAAGTTAAATGGTACAATGACTCACAGATGGTTGGAGCTTTATTACTTTTTTGTCCGCCTATTGGAGTTTATGGACTTTACAAAAGTGAGACCGTTCCACCAAAATGGAAAAGGGTAACTTACGGAACACTTGTTTTGGTTGGTGTGTTGTTGGTATTTAGTTGGTTTACAGCATACTAGATATGTAAGATAGTTCTGTCCGATTACTTAAAGAAGAGATAAAATAATAAAGTAAAATGCCTGAAAGTCCTAGTCTTTTATTCATATTAAGTTCTATTGGAGTAATTAATTCTTTAATGCTCACCTTCTATATTTTTCTAGTAGGAAAGACACAGGTACAAAATAGATTTCTTGCCGCCCTGTTTTTGGTATTAACAATCAGAATAGGCAAATCAGTCATTTTTTACTTTGTCGAACAGGCAGCCTATATTGATATATACTTACAACTTGGATTATCAGCCTGCTTGCTGATCGGTCCGCTACTTTTTTTCTACACATATTCGTTAATTCACAATCAGATTCCTCGTTATTGGGCGCTTCAATTGATTGTTTACTTATCTACGATTACAATAATTTGTGTTCAATTTCCCTACATGGAGTATATTGATAGTTGGAGAAATACTTTTTTACCAATTATCCATTTACAATGGCTTATTTATCTTCTCTTTACAGGTCGGGAAATCTATAACAACAGGGTATTATTAACACCTAAATACAAAGGATACTTTAACAAAAAAACATGGGTTATATCTCTATTTACAGGTATTTCTCTTTTATGGTTAGCTTATGTAACTACTCCAATATGCTCTTATATATTAGGCGCTGTTTCATTTTCATTTATGGTTTATTTTTTGATTTTTTTGCTTCTGATGGGGGCAAATAAAGCTGAATCTATTGGTTTGCGACCAAAAAAATACGGAGGTGTCAAAATTCAGGAAGCAGAAGCAAGACAACTATACGAACAAGTGAATAATGTATTGGAGCAAAATTATCAAAATCAAGATTTGAATATTGACAAAGTTGCCGAGATAATGGGAGTGAGAAAGCATAAAATTTCGCAGCTCCTTAATGACACTTACAATGTTAACTTTTCCTCCTACTTAAGGAAATTTAGAATAGATAAAGTTAAAAATATGATCCAATCCAATGAAGTATTCACACTCGAAGCAATTGGACAGGAATGTGGTTTTAAAGCCAAATCCAGTTATTATGCAGCCTTCAAAAAAGAAACGGGCATGACGCCACTTCAGTTTAAAAAACATATACAAGGATAAATAACTCCAAATGTATACATCTGAACTTATTTAGAATAATTGGAAACTCCGGACAACGTATTTTGCGGTTTTTCATCACTAAATATGTTCTAGTATATGCAACTGTTTAAATTGTTATCTTTTTTGATATTCTTATTGAATATGTCATCTGGTATTTACTGCCAGCAATTAGAGGAAACCAAATTGAAGAAGATTGATTCATTATTCGACGGCTTTACAGAAGGTCCTCCTATTTCCTATGGGGTTTTATATAAAAATCAATCCATTTCCCGTCAGTTTAGTGCCGAAGAATACCGGTGCAAAGACAAGTTTCAAAACCAATATAGGCTTGGAGGCATGACTCCACATTTTGTAGCTTATGCTATCTTGCTGCTGGAAGAAAGAAAACTGTTAAACCTTGAAGATAAGATCAGCAACTATCTGGATATCAGTACAACATTGGAGTATAAGGACTTAACGATCAAAGACCTGCTTAGTCATAATCATGGATTGCCTGAGTACTGGTCTTTAAAAGAATTTATGGGGTATAAGCACAATAGGCTATTTACAAGTGATATCGTGAATGAAGCTTTTGAAAGTGGTCTGAAAAGAATCCATACTAAAGGTGAACGAGTGTCTTTTTCTGGAACTGGTGCCTTTATATTGGCAAAAGTAATTAAGAAAGTAAGCGGTAAAAATTTAGCTGAATTTGCTCAGGAAAACATGTTTTTGCCTTTAAATATGCATAATACTTACTTTACAAATGCTACCAGTCTTGCCAATATAATTTCTTATGAAAAGCAGGGAGAAGGTTATGAGCCTTTAATCGTAAAACATCGTGATAATGGTCCTGCTGGACTGGTTACAACTATCGATGATCTTCTAATCTGGTTTGATTATTTGTCTGACCAGTCAATAGCGATCAATAAAAAAATGAATACACCAATCCCTTTAAAAAATGGAGGAGTTGTGGAAATTGAAAATGGTAAAATTACCTATGGACAGCAGTTTATGCACGGAGAAAGAGGACTTAACAAAATTTGGGATTATGGACATATTGGAGGATTTGCCAGTTCTGTTTTCATATTTCCTGAAAAAGAACTCACTATACTCTTGTTGGGTAAAAATGGACTTTCTTATAATGCTTATTTGGGAATGGAAATAGCAGAAATACTCCTTAAAGATGAATTTGAACCTGAACCTGAAGCTGATAAGGTAAGAATCAGGAAAGTTAATAATAAGCATATAGATAACTTTGTAGGGTCTTATATTTCTTCTGATAATGGTTATTATTATCGTCAAATTCGATTTAGAAATGATACCTTACGATTTTACAACCCTGCTTCTAATTGGGAAATCGACCTTTTTCCTATTGATAAAAATGAATTGATTATGTTGAGTCCTGGCGGAAATCAGAAATTCAAAATTCAAAATAACACCTTATACCAAACCTGGGAAAATTTCACCTACATCTATGAGAAACTGGAAGGAGAAGATGTCCAGTCATTTGATATTAAATATTTGCCTGGAACCTATTTGTGCAAAGAGTTGCAATTAATTTTGACTATAAAGAAAGGCAAAAACGACAATTTTATTTTGCTTGACAAAGAAACAGAAGTTCCATTGCATTTTATTGGCGGTCACAAAATGATAGCATACTCACATAAGTTTAAATACATTACCGTACAACAGAACCCTGGAGGAAAAATGATAAGTCTGAAAATATCAAATATCGGACTTAAAGATGTGGAATTTAAAAAAGTATTATGACAAAATTAGGCAGGTTGACTACACAAAATTTAAAGCTAGAGGGCTGTTAAAATTTTTATTAAGAATTTTTACTGTTTGATTATTATCTTTGTAGGTACTAAAAGGTATATACTCAAACAGTAAACATCATGAAAAGACTTAAAACCTTCTATATTGGTCTATTTTGCTTATTAAGCATTTGGGCTTGTCAGGACGATAATAATCCTGTAATCGATTTCGATCAATACCCTGTAGCGGCAGCCTATCCGGGAGAATATTACCCTATGTCCGATAGTAGTTCCTGGCAATACGATGATGGCGCTCAGGTTCTTTCCAGTTATATTATAGGCTACGATTCTGTATTGACCAATGGTATTACTTATAAAGTATTGACCTCCAATGTAGGAGAACCTGATATACTCCTTCGCAATGATGGAAACAATTATCACCAACTAGTCAATATTGCAGGTGCAGCAGCAGATTCTACCGAGATTACTTTTTTAATAGACAATCAGCGTATTAATGAAGAATGGGAAGATGTTATTCCTTTATTGAATGGCGATATGTTGATCTATCGCTGGTCTATTGACGAATTATCAGACAATCGCCGCCTGAATGGCAATGATCTCTCAGACGTTATTCGTGTGCGTCAGCGTAACTATTTCTCTTCTAATGGCAATGAAATATTTATTGGGACATCCTACTATTGGTATGCTAAAAGAGTAGGTCTGATAGAACGCGATGAGTTTGATGGCTTTTATCGTCGTATAAAAGGCTATTACATAAGATAGAAAATAGTGAAAAAAACACTGGAACAATTCGACTTTATAGCAGGGGAGACTTTATTGGTCAATAAACCCAAAACCTGGACTTCCTTTGATGTAGTCAATAAAATTCGTTATCGCCTGCGTAACATCACAGGCATCAAACGAATAAAAGTCGGGCATGCTGGTACACTTGATCCTATGGCAACAGGTCTGCTAATCATCTGTACAGGAAAATTCACCAAGAAGCTGAGTGTATTTCAGGGTTTAGACAAGACTTATACTGGTACCATTGACCTAGGTGCCAGTACACCATCCTACGATGCTGAGACTGAACCTGATGCCACTTATCCGACAGAACACATTACTGAAGAATTATTGCAAAATACCAGAAAACAATTTCTGGGAGAGATCGAACAGATACCACCTATGTTTTCTGCTATAAAAGTAGATGGACAGCCTTTATATAAGAAAGCAAGAAAAGGACAAAAAGTAGAAGTCAAAGCCCGACAAGTACATATCCATGAATTTTCACTAAGCCAGATCAACCTACCGCAAGTAGACTTCAGGATCACTTGCAGTAAAGGAACTTATATACGCTCTATTGCTCATGATTATGGACAAGCTTTGAATAGTGGCGGCTATCTATCAGCCTTATGCCGTACCAGTATTGGTGAATACCAGTTATCAGATGCCTGGAATCTGGAGGAACTGATAGAAGTACTGGAAACAGAGTAGCAGGTTTCGCATCACAAAGCAAGTCTTTTACGTCCCAGACGTGAAATTTCACATCACGAGGTAAGTAGTTCACATCATAGACGTGAAATTTTGCATCATGAGGTGAGTGGTTCGGGCATGTTTAAATTTTCATCGCTTACCACCATAAATAAACGCAGATCAACACAGATTTTGAAAACTGTCTCAATCTGTATTAATCTGCGTAAATTCGTAGTGGATAAATTATTTCAATAAAACTACTCGTTCAGTAGCACGTCCTTTTTCAGTTGTTACAACGATAAAATATACACCATCAGCCTGCATAGACAAGTCAAATGGTATATTGAAATCGGTACCACTTCTCAGTTCTGTATGAAGCGTCTGTCCGATTACATTGACCAGGCTGACCTCTGCATCTTCAAAATCAGCAAAACTCAACTCTACTATAAACTGACCAATAGTCGGATTTGGATAAACATTCAGATTCGTCAGATTGCTCAAATCATTTATACCAACTTCATTATCGACCAACACGCTGAGAGTAGTCATACATCCATTAGCATCTGTTACCACGACAGTGTATGTGCCTGGTGCAAGATTGATGGCAGTTGCTGTTGTTTGTCCATCACTCCAATTGTATGTATATGGAGCAGTTCCACCAAAAGCAGTAGCGGTTGCTGTTCCATCATTACCTGTTGAAGCCGTGCTGCTTGTATTAACATTTACAGGACTTGGCTCCGTAACCAATACCGAAGCAACACCAACACATCCATTGGCATCTGTTACAACAACAGTATAAGGTCCAGGTGGCAATCCACTAAGGTCTTCTGTCGTTGCACCACCTGTCCATGAGTAGGAATAAGGAGCTTGTCCACCATTTACCGTAAGGTCAACACTACCATCTGAATCGCCAGTACAACTAACGCCTGTAGCCTGAGCAACTGGTCCAGGGCTATCATCTATACTGACAATATTAACGCTGGAGAAACTGACACATCCGTTTGAGTCGGTAACAGTCAGGCTATAACTGCCAGAAGACAGACCGTTAATACCACCTGTTGTAACACCATTACTCCACTGATAAGAATAAGGAGCTGTTCCGCCTGTAGCACCTGCACTGGCGCTACCCGCATTTTCACTACAGAAATTATCATTGCCAAAGATAGTAGCAGAAAGTTCTGCCGGCTCATTTACAATGGCTGTCTCTACATCTACACAAGTTCCCTGAGTGACGGTGACCAGATAAGTCCCGGCAGGAACATTGGTAATCGTTGATGTAGTTGCTCCATTACTCCAGGCATAAGTAAAATTGCCAGAAGTCGATACAGTAGCAGTACCATCATTAAGCCCATTACAACTAACAGGAGTTGTTATAGTATTTACACTGATACTTCCGCCGTCGCCTACAGTAACTGTACTAATATCATCACATCCTGAAGCCAGATCCGTTACTGTAACGGTATAAGTGCCAGGAGGTAGATTGGTGACTGTTTGTGTATTAGCTCCATTGCTCCAGGCATAAGATACGTTTGTTCCTGCACCTGTTACATTTACAGTAGCTGTTCCGTCAGGAGCGCCACAATTTGAATTAGAGGCACTTGCTACTGCATTTACAGCGCAGCTACATGCATCTTGTACAATAGCGATTTCTTGTAATGAGCAGTTGTTCACGTCAGTGATAATAACGATATAAGCGCCGGGTGCAAGACCTGTAGCGGTGGCAGTAGTTTGTGTAGCTGCATCATCCCACTGATAAGAATATGGTGCTGTTCCGCCTGCTACTGTAGCACTTGCAGTACCATCATTGCCTGCACAACTTGCATCCGTACCAGCCGTAGCTATATTCAGAGCAGTTGGTTCTGTAATCGTAACACAAGTATTAGCCGGGCAGTTATTAGCATCATTTACAGTTACACAATAAGTACCTGCGGCTAGTCCTGTCGGATTTTGCATGGTCATACCATTATCCCATTGGTAAGAAACCGGGGCAGTCGCACCAGCTACCGTTAAGCTGATACTACCGTTGGCATCGCCATTGCAAAGAACATTAGTTGCAGAAGCGGTGGCATTGACAGCACAGTTACAAGCATCTGCAACAGCAGCAACATCCTGGAAAGTACAGTTATTGGCATCTGTAATAAGAACACTATAAGTACCAATGACAAGCCCTGTAGCAGTGGCATTAGTTTGTCCATCACTCCATTGATAAGAATAAGGCGGTGTACCACCTGTAACAGTCACGGTAGCTTCTCCATCATTGCCATTACAGCTTGTTCCTACGGAAGTAGTATTAGAGTTTAGAGCAGTTGGTTCATTGATCGTAACACAAGTATTAGCCGGGCAGTTATTAGCATCATTTACAGTTACACAATAAGTACCTGCGGCTAGTCCTGTCGGATTTTGCATGGTCATACCATTATCCCATTGGTAAGAAACCGGGGCAGTCGCACCAGCTACCGTTAAGCTGATACTACCGTTGGCATCGCCATTGCAAAGAACATTAGTTGCAGAAGCGGTGGCATTGACAGCACAAACAATAGATGCATCAATGTTTATATTATCTAAATAAGCATTATTGCCCCAGTCAGAATGATTGATGAAGGCGACCTGTACATTAGCTTCTCCATCATAAGCTGAGAGGCTGAGTGTTTCAGATTGCCATTCATTGGCAGTTGGGACAAAACTAGCTGCATCAGCGGGAGCAGATTCATAATCGGTTCCACCAATACGGAAAATCTCTGTCGAGTTGATCCCGCAGTCTGTTGTTACCCAAATAATCAGTGAGTCTGTATCTACTGTGCTGGAGCCATCATAGCTGGTATGTGCCCAGTCGAAAGTCAGTTCAGTATTACTACTATTACTTAGGTCAAGCGGGGGTAAGATCATCCAATCTTTAGTTCCTCTTATACTGCCATCATCATCATTGAAATTATCGAACCAGGCAGAAGCACTACTGGCTCCATAGCCACTTGCATTTGTTGTTCTATCCCACAGCCATTCGTCACCATCAGGATTATTGAGGGTGACGCCTGTAGGCGGGAATAAGGTTGATTCAAAGCCTTCCTGGTAAGGAAGTACTTGTGGTCCCGCAGGCTGACTAACCGCAACTGAATATACAGAAGTACAGTTATTGGTGTCTGTGATTGTAACACTGTAAGTACCTGCACAAACAGCGCTAAGAGTAGAAGTTGTAGTACCATTATCCCAAAGGTAGCTGAAAGGTGCTGTCCCACCTATTGCACTTACGGTGGCACTACCATCGCAAACACCAAAACAACTTACATCAGTTGTATTGTCTGCTGGTGCAATAGCATTGGGTTCAGTGATGGTCACGCTAGATATGCGATCACACAAACCATCAGAGACAGTCACTGTATATGTGCCAGCGCATAAGTTATTTATGCTAGCTGTCGTTTCACCATTGTCCCAGAGGTAAGTTACATTAGTACCACCAGTAGCAGTTACAAGAGCAGTACCATCGCATGCTGAATTACAGGAAACATTATTTGAACTAGCTGCAACGGTAAAAGCACAGGAAGAACCAGCTTCGAGATTGATATTGTCCAGGTAAGCCCTGTTACCCCAGCCTGAAACGTTCGTGAACTCCACAACCACATTGCTTTCTCCGTCGAATTGAGACATGTCGATGGTTTCAGTAATCCATTGTGTGGAAGTAGGGGTAAATAAATCCTCTTGAGCAGGTGCGGATTCGTATGTGCCATCACCTATGTTAAGTACTGTAGTCCAGGAGATTTCACAATCTGTAGAAACTCGGACGAGTAATGAATCGCCATAAAAACCATCAGCACCTGAATAATTGGTATGTGCCCAGTCAAAGGTCAATTCAGTATCAGAACTACTGGTGAAATCTAAAGAAGGCAGCACTAAGCGGTCGCGTGTGCCAATAACATTAGCATCATTACTATCCCAATTGTCCAATAGGGCACTGGCTGTACTGGCTCCAAAACCACCTGCATCGGTTGTTCTTACCCATTCCCATGTATCGCCATCTACATTATCAACAGTGATGCCATTAGGCGGAAAATTAGTTGCTTCAAAACCTTCCTGATAGGGAAGTACCCCTGGACCGGCAGGTTGATTAATGGTAATAGATGAAGCAGAAGTACAATTATTAGCATCAGTGATGGTAACAGTATAGGTGCCTGCACATAAGCCATTTACAGAGGCAGTAGTTGCTCCATTACTCCACTGGTAAGAGAAAGGGAAAGTACCCCCGGCAGCATTGGCTACCACACTTCCATCACATGCACCAAAGCAGCTTATGTTTGTTATATTATCAGTTACAGATATAGCAGCAGGTTCTGCAACCGTAACAGTGGATGTTCTGTCGCATAAGCCATCCGACACCGTAACCGAGTATGTTCCTGCACATAGGTTATTGACAGTAGAAGTCGTTGCACCATTGTCCCAAAGATAAGTAACATTCGCACTGGTTGCTGTTGCAGAAGCGCTACCGTCACAGGCAGCATTACAGGACACTCCATTAGAAGTAGTGGCAACTGTAAATGCACAACTGGAACCAGATTCTATATTAATATTGTCAAGATAAGTATTGTTACCCCAACCGGAGCCATTAACAAAGGAAATGATGACATTAGACTGCCCATCAAACGCAGACAAGTCAATAGTTTCAGAAACCCATTGACTCGCAGAAGGTGTAAATGCGCCAGATTGTGCCGGAGCAGATTCAAAAGTACCATCTCCTATATTAAATACTGTTGTCCATGTCAGTCCGCAATCTATAGATACCCAGACTAAGAGTGAATCGCTATAGGAACTGTTGTTGCCTACATAATTAGTATGTGCCCAATCAAAAGTCAATTCCGTATTTGAATTGCCACTTAGGTCAAGGGGAGGTAAATCTAGGCGATCTCTGGTATTGGCAATACTGCCATCATCATCGTTGAAATTATCGAAAAAAGCACTTGCACTGCTTGTTCCATAAGCACCAACACTTGCACTTCTTGTCCATTCCCATTCGTCTCCACCATCATTCACTACGCTCATACTATTGGGCGGGAAAGCAGTTCCTTCAAAACCTTCTGAATAAGGCGTATTCAGGGAAGTAAATATATTGGAGGTAGCGGCACTATCATTAGAAGTATCTTCATCTGTTGCTGTATTAGGGTTGGATGTAGAACATTCAAAAGTAAATGAACCAGCAGGAGCTGTAAATGGATTGAGTGTTATATCCTGAGATGCACCCTGAGCTAAAGAACCTGTCCAATTAAAAGTAATGGGAGAGCCGCCATTGATCGTACAGGTAATTAGTGCAGATGTCAGTGTATTGGAGCCATAATTTTGAATAGTTACAATAGGCGTAACAGGATTGGCACAAATAGTACCATTAGGGGATTCGATTTTAGAAATACCAGCGTCGTTGGCTGTGGTTACACAGGCAGTAACTGCATTGGCAACTAACTGAGTACGGTTTTGTAAGCCAAAAGAACCTGCATTACCTTCCAAAACTGCGCGCATAACGTTGATTTGTCCCTGAGAGAAGGAAGTGTAGCATCGTGAATCATTTACATAGTCCATGTAGTTGACATACATGTGCTCGTTGCCACAACTAATAGGTCCGGTAGGGAAATTATTGCCACAGTTCAAACTGGAATTAAGTGAAGAGGTGGCATCGGAAATATCTGGTGTGTCTGCAATACCGTCATCGTCACCACAACCTGTACCGTTGCCAAAAGTATGTGGTAAGCCAAGATAATGTCCTGTTTCATGTGTCATGGTTTTATAACCGGAAATATTAAAACCCGGACCCCCAAACCAGCGATAGTCACAAACCACTCCATCTATATCATTACCTACAATGCCGCCTTGTGGCAGATAAGCATAGCCCAATACACCACCGAACTGGCTAGTTCCCGGAATATCGAGTACCCAAATATTATAATAAAGATTAGTGTTCCAAGCTGTTTGTGGCTTAATAGAAGATTCAATATTTGAGTTATTAATACTACTTCCTGATACAGCAAGATTGTACCTTTCAATACCATTGGTTGGATTACCATTCGGGTCAATACTCGCAAGGCAAAATTGAATTTCAGGATTACCAATAACACTTTGCCATTGAGCGGGCGTACTATTGTAATTACTATTTTGAGCAATAAAATCTTCGTTCATGACCTCGATCTGGGCTTCTACCTGAGCATCGGAGATATTTTGTCCTGTTCCGACTGTCTCACCATCATGTAGAACGTGAACAACGACAGGGATAGTAATAATAGGAGGAGATACACTTCTATTATTATTTTGTATTTGAGATAAAAGTGGAACTGCATCCAGATAGTTTTGGTATTGAGTTTCCAGTTCTGGGTTATTTTGGAAGAGGTTGTCATAAATATGGCTCATACCACATTGTTCGTGTTGTGCGTAAGCAGCAAAGGAAAATAACAATATGAACAAACTCAGGGGGAGTAGTTTACAGTGCATGATCTGGTCAGATTTTGATTTAAAAATATTTTAGAATGAAGTCTAATATTTCCCAAAATAGCCAGAAACTTATGGAAGCGGGTTATGAAAGGAATAGAAAATAAGGCTAAATACCTAAATATTGCGGTTTTGTGACTTTGAAAGACTAATAAAAAAAGCCCGCAGGAAAACCTGCGGGCTTAAATCATCATCAATTTATAAGAAAAGGTAGTTTTGTCGAATATTTATAACCAGCCACTTATTTAGGAACACTTGAAGAAATACCATTGTTTTGCTCCCATATGATTTTATCTCCACCATTTATATCACCATCCATATTATAATCGCTGGCACGATATTGAGAGAAAATACCATTATCTGTTTCCCAGATAATTTTATCTTGCCCGTTAATATCGTAACTGATGATATCGGGAAGCTGGTCACCATCACCGGAGTACATGGCAAACATGCCAGGTAATACTTCTTTTTGACTGAAACCTGGATTTGGATCAGGATAAGCCAGACCGTTTCTGAAGTCATAGACCATCTGTCCGTTTACTATGTTTACTGGTGAAGGACTCATAACACCCATGTGGTGTCTGTGTTCGATGACTACATAAAGCGGGAATGGAAGGCTGATATTCAATGCACATTCTTCGGGGAACACTACTGTACCATCTTCTAGTACGAGAGCAGCTGCACGTAAAATAGTGGAAGCAGCATCTGTACCAGTACGGAAAGAAACTAGTATCCAATCTACTATTAATCTACCACCATTAGCATTTTCAATAGCAACGTATTCTGAACCTGTCCATCCTGTTCCTTCTGTGCCCATATAATTCCATGGGGCAACATTGTAAGGTTGTCCCGCAGGTGTTCCACTGACCTGACCTGGCAGCAAATTACGAGCAGTATTCAGGTCTGTACGCATGCTATTTAAATAACCATTATTAAGATCGCTCAAAGCACCTTCCAGCCATACAGAAAGTTGAACATCTACACAGGCTTCGATAACTTCTACATCTACAATGGCATTGGCGCAAGCACCATCAGAATCACAAACTTCGTATTCGAAGCTATCGGCTCCGAGGAAGCCAGGGTCTGGCGTATAGATTAATTCACAAGCAGGAGCAGGACCAAAACTAATTGTACCGAATGAAGGTGGAGTGGCGATGGTGACGCTACAAGGGTCAAGTGTGCCGTCCTCTATGTCGGTATCATTACTGGTAACATCAATCACAAATGGATCATCCTGAGGAAGCGTAACTACATCTATCAATGCAATTGGCATGTCATTAACTGGTGATACAGTAATGTTTACAGTAGCTATATCGGTTCCACCATTACCATCACTGATTTGATAAGTAAATGAGTCGGTACCATTAAAGTCAGGATCAGGCAGATAGGTATATGAACCATCTCCATTAAAAGTTAAGGTACCATTTGATGTACCCGTAACTATAACAAATGTAGTTGCATCACCATCAATATCTGTATCATTGGGCTCTACACTGGATACAAGTAATGTTTCCTCTGGTGTAAGGGCGGTATCATCATTGGCTATTGGTGCATCATTGACTGGTGTTACTGTAATGCTTACTGTAGCCTGGTCTGTTCCTCCATTACCATCATTAATTTGATAAATAAAAACATCTGTACCATTAAAATTCGTATTCGGTAGATAGGTGAAAGTACCATCTGCATTGAAGGTCAGTGTACCATTGGGTGTACCCAAAATAATATTATAGGTTGGTGTACCACCATCAATATCTGTATCATTTCCGCCTACACTCGACGAGAGTAATGTTTCTTCTGGTGTAGTATCGGTATCATCAGTGGCTACAGGTGCATCATTAACAGGATTAACTGTAATATTTACAGTAGCCTGGTCAGAACCTCCAGCTCCATCAAGTACAGAATAATCAAATGAATCAGTACCGCTGAAGTCGTTGTTCGGCAAATAGGTGAAAGTACCATCTGCATTGAAGGTCAGTGTACCATTTGAAGTACCTGTTAATAGGATAAATGTAGGTGACCCTCCATCAATATCAGTATCATTAGGACTTACATCTGCTAATAATAACACATCTTCATCGGTTGTTTCTGCATCATCAATAGCTACTGGTGGATCATTAACGGGATCAATTGTAATATTCACTGTAGCTACAGAACAAAGTGATGGCGAGCCATCATCACAGACCTCATATTCAAAACTATCTGGGCCATTAAAATCAGGATTCGGAGTATAGATATATGTACCATCAGTATTTAACACAAGCGTACCATTTGCAGGAGCGGTTATTGGTGTAGTTGTTACGGATAGATTATCTCCATCAAGATCAATGTCATTCCCTAAAAGAGTAGCTCCATTAAGTGGAGTATCTTCAGGTGTACTACTATTGTCAGTTAAAGCAATTGGTGGATCATTGACTGCACCAACAGAAATGTTTACACTGGCAGTAGAACAAAGAGAAGGGGTGCCATCGTCACAGACTTCATATTCAAAACCATCTAAGCCATTAAAGCCACTATCTGGGTTATAGGTATACGTGCCATCTGGGTTAAGTACCAATGTACCGTTTACTGGTACTGTTACGGGGGTTGTAGTAACCGTAAGATTATCCCCATCAATATCGGTGTCATTATTCAGTACGGTTGTACCATTTAATGGGCTGTCTTCCTGGGTGGTATTGACATCACCTACTGCGACCGGATTATCATTAACTGGGGCAATTGTAATATCTACTTGAGCTGTTGAACAGAGCGTTGGCGAACCATCATCACAAACTTCATATACAAAGCTGTCTGCACCATTAAAATCAGGATTTGGGGTATAAGTATAAGTGCCATCAGAATTCAACACAAGCGTGCCATTTACCGGACTAGTAACAGGTGTTGTTGTTACAGTCAGGTTGTCTCCATCCAGATCACTGTCATTACCTAATAGAGTTGTTCCATTAAGTGGAGAGTCTTCTGATGTGCTGCTATTGTCTGCCAGAGCAATTGGCGGATCATTCACTGCTCCAATGGAAAGGTTTACCATTCCTGTAGAGCAAAGTGAAGGAGAACCATCGTCACACACTTCATACTCGAAACTATCTGTACCACTATATCCTGGTGCAGGGGTATAAATGTATGAACCATCAGGATTGATGACTACCGTACCGTTCACAGGGGCAGTAACAGGTGTAGTATTCACCGTAAGGTTGTCGCCGTCAACATCTGTATCATTGACCAATACAGTACTACCATTAACTGGCGTATCTTCTTGGGTAGAATTAATGTCTACATTAGCAACAGGACTATCATTGACCGGATCAATTGTAATATTAACAACAGCCGTGGTACATAATGAAGGCAAGCCATCATCACATATTTGATAAGTGAAGCTATCCATACCATTAAAATCCGAGCTTGGAGTATAAGTATATGTTCCATCAGGATTGATAACCACAGTTCCATTTGCAGGAGGAGTAGCTGGTGTTGTATTGATAATTAAGTTGTCATTATCTACATCACTATCATTCATAAGAACGGTTGATCCATTGAGTGGAGTATCTTCCAGTATTGTACTAGAATCATCAAGAGCAACTGGTGAATCATTTGCAGAAGCAATATTGATGTTTACTATTGCAGTAGTACATAGCGAAGGTAAACCATCATCACAAACTTCGTATTCAAAACTATCTGTACCATTAAAATCCTGATTTGGAGTATAGGTGTATGTGCCATCAGAATTGAGTACTAGAGTACCATTCAGAGGTGCTGTCACTGGAGTGGTAGTGACTAAAAGGTTATTTCCTTCAATATCACTATCATTAACTAAGGTTGTTGAACCATTTAATGGAGTATCTTCATTAGTTGTATCTGAGTCATCTAAAGCAACTGGTGCATCATTGACCGGATCAATAGTAATATTTACTGTTGCAGTGGTACAAAGAGAAGGAATACCATCATCACAAACTTCATACACAAAACTATCTGTGCCATTAAAATTTGTATTTGGATTATATGTATATGTGCCGTCAGAGTTAAGTAGCAGTGTACCATTTACCGGAGCTGTCACCGGAGTGGTGTTGACAATTAAATTATTTAAATCAGCATCACTGTCATTAGTCAGAATGGTTGCACCGTTAAGTGGTGTGTCTTCTGGCGTAGCGCTGTTGTCATCAAGCGCCACAGGAGTGTCATTTGTTGAGTCGACATTGATTGTTACAGTTGCCTGATCACATAGACTTTCGCTAGGAAGTTCATAATCAACGACCAGTTTAGGGGCTACTGCTGTTCCGCCCTCAAAAGTTTCTGCTGTTCTTGTTCCTATGCCTTCAATGATGAGTGTCATTGCGTTTCCACTCTGCCAATCAGCTCTATCAACAATTTCCTGAACTACAGTGCTAATATCGTTGCTGGCATATGTACTGCCAGTAGTCCAGGCAGGAATATTCGGCCAGCTAGCTGAGGAAGTTTTCATTTTACTGCTTATCGCAAATGGAGCAGTAGAAATAGGCGCCGCATCACCAATAGCTTCTGCACTGATTGTCAGTGAGGTAGCCTGACTGTTGTTTTCGTCAGCTACAAATTCCAGATAAGCATTAGTAATAACAGCATTTTGTGGGATATTGATATTTGTTATTCTGATACCAACTGCTGAGTTAACAGTTCCGCTATCATCCATTAAATCAAGATCACCGCTACTATTTTCGATAACACCGCCTGTAGTTAGTTCTTCTGCATCATCTTCCGCAGTATTCACTTGTCCTGTGAAAGTAACGGAAGGTACATCACAAACTTCATATACAAAACTGTCTGTACCATTAAAATCGGCATTTGGCGTATAAGTGTAAGTTCCATCAGAATTGATGACCACTGTACCATTTGTTGGTGGTGTTATTGGCGTCGTATTGACAACAAGGTCATCGTTTTCCAGGTCGGTATCATTATTTAGCACAGTTGTACCATTAAGCGGTGTGTCTTCTGGTGCATTGCTAGTATCATCTATGGCAATAGGTGCATCATTGACCGGATCTACAGTAATATTTACAAGAGCTGTTGAACACAGTGAAGGTGAACCATCGTCACAGACTTCATATTCAAAGCTGTCGGCACCGTTAAAATCTGCATTTGGCGTATAAGTATAAGTACCATCAGGGTTAATGACTACTGTACCATTTGCTGGAGCAGTAGCGGGTGTTGTACTTACTGATAAATTATTTCCTTCAATATCACTATCATTTATGAGTGTCGTTGTGCCTGTAATTGGCATATCTTCCTGAGTAGTTTCACTATCATCAACTGCCAGAGGAGCATCATTGACTGGGCTAACAGCAATATTTACAATTGCAGTAGTACATTCAATAGGAGATCCATCGTCACAGACTTCATATTCAAAGCTGTCGGCACCATTAAAGTTAGCATTTGGGGTATAAGTATAAGTACCATCAGGGTTAATGACTACTGTACCATTTGCTGGAGTGGTTACAGGTGTAGTATTTACTGTAAGGGTACCATTTTCAATATCATTATCATTTGATAAAGTTGTTGAGCCATTTAAAGGTGTATCTTCTGTTGCAAAGCCAATATCATTTGTCGCTACAGGAGTATCGTTTACTGAATCTACAGTAATATTAACTGTTGCGGTGGTACAAAGTGCAGGCGATGCATCATCACATACTTCATACACAAAACTGTCTGTGCCATTAAAATTAGAGTTTGGCGTATAGGTATAAGTACCGTCAGGATTAATAACTACTGTACCATTTGAGGGGGCGGTTATTGGTGTTGTATTAATTACAAGCGTGACAGTCTCCACATCACTATCATTTACCAAAACGGTTGTCCCGTTAAGAGACGTATCTTCTGGCGTAGTGCCTGAGTCGTCTAATGCAACAGGAGTATCATTGACAGAGTCAATCGTAATATTTACTGTAGCAGTAGTACACTCAATAGGTGAACCATCATCACAAACCTCGTAAGTAAAGCTGTCAGCACCATTAAAGTTAGCATTTGGGGTATAAGTATAAGTACCATCAGGGTTGAGTACCAGTGTACCATTTGATGGTGGAGTTACTGGTGTTGTATTTACTGTAAGGTTATGATTTTCTACATCGCTATCATTCACAAGGGTTGTTGTACCACTGAGTGGTGTATCTTCCGGTGTAGTCCCTGAATCATCTAATGCAACAGGAGTATCATTGACGGAATCAACAGTGATGTTTACAGTAGCAGTAGTGCAAAGTGAAGGCGAACCATCATCACAAACCTCGTAAGTAAAGCTATCAGCACCATTAAAGTTAGTATTTGGGGTATAAGTATAAGTACCATCAGGGTTGAGTACCAGTGTACCATTTGATGGTGGAGTTACTGGTGTTGTATTTACTATAAGGTTGTCTCCATCCACATCGCTATCATTCACAAGAGTTGTTGTACCATTGAGAGGCGTATCTTCTAATGTATTATTAGAATCATCGACTGCAACAGGCATATCATTAACTGGGTCGACAGTTAAATTTATAAAAGCTGTTGTACATTCTGGCACCATAGTTTGTATGTCTGGATCACCTGGGTCTGGGCTAGGTATTCCAGCTCCATTAGTATCGCCCTGATAAGAAGGAATGAGTATTCCTATATCACAAACTTCGTATTCTATGGGAGTTACAGTTCCATTAAAGTCCTGAGCTGGAGTAAAGGTAATACAACCATCTCCGTTTACTACAACTGTTCCTTCTGAAGCGGGAGGGGTACTTATAAGAGAAATGGAGGCTGTATCCAGAACTGTTTCAGCATCATTGTCATTTCCTAATAAACAAACTGTGACGGCTTGTTCTTCAAGCGTAGTATCAGTATCGTCGGTTGCTGTAGGCGTGGCATTTATAAAGGCATCGCTTAAATCTTGACAATAATCCAAAATAGAACCTTCTGGAACTTGTTCTAAAGCATTATTAAGTTGTTCACTAATAAAAACATAAGGGAAATCTACAGCAAGACTATGCCATTCAAGACATAGTGGAACATTAATATCTACAATGTCAAAAGACACAGTACCAATACCAACGTAATCATTGGCATCTAGATAGTAACCATCTCCTCCTGAGAGTTCAAGATTGTATGATACGATAGTGTCTAGTGAGCCAAGGAGAGTATGAGGAGAATATAGACTTGTAGTTGCAGGACTGGTTTGTTGTACTAGTCCGCTAATATCAAGTTCTCCAGCTAATTGGGGATTTTCCAGGGCATCTCTGTTAAAAGAAAAACGGTAGTTTTGATCAGCGAGGTGAAACTCTGACCCTGCTGCCTCTGCCCGAACTTCTATGTCAATGTAGAGCTTCATATTGGCGGCATCTACATTACTGACAAGAAATCTAACATCGTACATACCGCTTTGGGAATAGCCCTGAGCGGACAGCAATACAAATAAGAAGACGATGTATACACGTCGTAAAGAAATAAGCATGTTTCTAAATTTAGTTAAGTCTAAAGCAATTGTCGATATATAAATTATAGCCTTTGTTTTCTCCTGAAAGCGATATATCCGACAATTATATGCAGAGTTTACACTCTGGTATTAAAGCTATTGCGAAAATTAAAATTAAGTGTCATATGATGTTGGGTAAGTGATCTTTATAGTGTGACTTGAAATAAATGATTTGGATAACATGCTATTAGACTAAGTTAAAACTAGATTCGTTGCAATGATTATCCGCGATGTGTTGAATTACTGTTTTTATTCGTTGATATTCACAGGGGTTAGGCTTGTTTTAATAATTGCTAGTGAATATATTATAAAAAAATAAAAAATGTAGTAAAAAACCAAAAATGTGTTGAATTGTACTGAATTGCTATGTGAAGTATATTATTAACAGCATTAAATATGTTACAGGAACGTGACAAAGTTAAGGCTTGTTTAAAATTTTATCAAATTACTTACTTGCACTCCATCATAGAAGCTTAAACAAGCTTGAAGGTTGCTTTATAATGCCAGATATTTAAAAAAAATATCTGATGCGTATTGAATAGACTAATGGATATTTTTAGTTTTTTCCTATACGTAGGAAACGTAAATTATTTAAGAAGCGTTATCATTGTAAATACTTTACTTAAGCAATATAGAACCTGAAAGCCATGCAAAAACTATTGAAAATTTCATTCTTTTATCTATTATTCTTTTTTCTTTTACCATATATAGCCCATGCACAGACAGCGTATTGTGCAACTGAACTGGCAATGGATAAATTAGCCAGTAAAAAACCTGAAATTATACAGCAAGAACGCCTAAATGAAAGGGCTTACGTTGCAGAAATGAATGAACCAAATCAAAAAATGCTTGCGATTTACACTATTCCTGTCGTTGTGCATATCATTCATAATAATGGAGCTGAAAATATCTCTGATGCTACTGTTTTACAAGGTATTCAGGATTTAAATGATGCTTATGCCAATGTTGGCTATTACGATCAAAATACTGGAGTAGATACAGAAATAGAATTCTGCCTGGCTCAAAGAGACCCGGATGGAAACGCCACAACTGGTATCAATAGAGTAGTAGACCCATTAACAGATATGATAATGGAAACTGAGGATATGGACATGAAAGACCTTAGTCGCTGGAATCCTTATGATTATTTAAATATCTGGCTGGTCAGAGAAATATGCAGTCAGGGAGTTGGTTGTGGCGTGGCTGGTTATGCTTACTTTCCTTCTGCTCATGGCAGCAATATTGATGGAATTGTTTGTGAAGCTGATCTGTTCGGTAGTAGCTTTTCCAGTTCTGCCGTACAAGTTCATGAAGTAGGGCATTATCTCGGATTGAGACATACCTTTCAGGGAGGTTGTACAAATAACGACTGTATGACAGATGGAGACGCTGTTTGTGATACACCACCTGATGGTTCAACCGCCGGAGTGCCCTGCGGAACTTCCGTCAATACCTGTTCAACTGATACCAATTCTGGTTTTACCACAGATCAGGATGATATGTACTGGAATTATATGGATTATGGAAACTGGTCTTGTTACTCAGCCTTTACTGCTGGACAACGAGACAGAATGCAGTTTTTCCTCACAGGAACACGAAGCAGCCTCCTCGATTCGCCTGGTTGCTTATCGCCTTGTACCAACCCAATTAACGCTAGTTTTACGGCAAGTGCAACGACTATCAATATCGGACAAACAGTCAATTTTACCAATAACACAGCGAATGGCACGACCTATGACTGGACTATAGACGGTATTTCTTTTTCTTCTGCTACCAATAGTTCTTACACCTTTAGTACACTTGGAACTTTTGAAATTATTCTGAATGTGACCAATGCTGACCCAAATTGCTTTGCCAGTGACACTATTTATATAGAAGTACTCTGCCCGGCAACAGCAGATTTTACCTATACACTCAATGGTAGTAGTGCCTCATTTACCAATAACTCTACAGGAGCAACCAGCTATACCTGGACGGTAGATGATGGAACAGGTGCAACGACAGTCTCAACAGCTACTAATCCGAATTACACATTCTCAGGGGCAGGATGGTTTGCGGTCTGTCTCGAAGCAGAAACAGCACTTTGCAACGATGCTGATTGCCAATATATTTTTATCAATGATGGCACGGGCTCTGTAGATTATGAGTTGGTTAAGTATTATGGTACCATAGATGACGATTTGTTTTTCGATATAGTTTATGATGAATCAGAAAATTCTTTCTTCGGGATTGGCAATACTGCAACGACGGCTTCGGATAGCCGGGCAACAATTACTAAATTAGACAATTGTGGGGAGGTTGTTTGGTCAAAACATTACTTTATTGATGAAAATGCTGTCTTTCAAAGAGGTTTACTAATGCAGGACGGGCAGCTTTTAGTAGCAGGAAAACACAATATTTCGGGAGTAGACAGAAAAAAAGTCATTGCAAAAATAAATAAGGCAGATGGTAGTATTATATGGTTGAATACCCTGGAATATCCTGCCAGAGCATTGGATCCGCAGTTTTTTGCTTCTATCGGTGATCCTGCCGGAGAAACTTACTATTTAAGCACATGGTTTCTAACGAGTGGCGCTAGTTCAGACGATCATCTTATTATAAAAATAGATAACGCTGGTAATATAATTTTTCAGCGTCAATACGCATGGAGCGGAGATGATCAGATGCGTTCTTTTCCTGTTTTTGGAGGAGGATTTGGAACCTGTGGAGCAGCATCGGGTTATGGTTGGTCACCTACATTAAGTGTGTTTGACAATAATGGGAATTTTGTTGCTGGTCGGTCATATCCTGGATTTGCCAGCCCTATTTCGGAATTTCTTACAGGGCAACAAACACCCGATGGTGGTTTTCTATTTGGGGGAACAACTCGGGTTAATAGTGTAGATATACCCATGATTGCCAAGGTTGATGAAAATTATAACCTCTCTTGGGCAAGAGCAGAAACCAGTGGTTATGACGGGAGATATGATGAAATCGTTCGGGATGTTTATAATAATTTTTATTTACTGGGGCGAACTAATATTGGCGGAACGTCTTATCCTAAAATTACTAAGGTAGATGAGAATTATGATATTCTCTGGACAAAGTACCTTAATGCGCCTTCTGGCAATTCTTCTGCTAATGGTAGTGTATCAATAAGAAATACCAATACCAATCCTGATAAGATCATGATACTGGATTTTGATATTGATTCGCCCAATGGCATAGGAGGAAGAGATGCTTTTGTAGCAGTATTGGATACAGCATTAAATTCCTGCATCACACAAGACCTCAATCCACCTGTTATGTTCATCCAGTCAGGGACAAATAATGTTCAACCAACAAGCACCAATTTTAGCTCAATACTGGGTACTTATACTGAGATTGGTAATATGAATTATGAATCAACTGAAGTATGCTCCACCTCCTGCCCGGAGGTATGCGATAACGGACTGGATGATGACGATGACGGATTGATAGATTGTGAGGATACAGAATGTGATTGCCCTTCCGATGATTGCGAAAACACCTATTTACAACTAGTCGGCACACCAACATTGGATGAAGAAGCTACAGCGATAGCCAACCTGCCTTTCGGTGGTTTTATCCTCGGCGGTAGTAGGGGGGACAGCACTTTGATCGTCCGTATGGGTAATGATGGAAGTGTCGTCTGGTCACGCACTTTTGATTTTGTCAATGGCGATGAATTATTACGCAATATGATTATTGATTCAGATG
>JAHDFX010000001.1:0-30222 GCA_020627965.1 Saprospiraceae bacterium
ATGGAGAAAACATACGTTATGAATTTGTGCCACAGGCTTTCACGAACATATATGTGAAAGCCTGGAACTCAAAAGCAGACGATAAGGACGAAGACTTTTACTTAGTCATTGAAGAAATTAATAGAGGAAATTGTGCAGAAATATTTGGGGATATTTTCCAGCTACT
Source organism: Saprospiraceae bacterium (assembly GCA_020627965.1). Taxonomy (GTDB): domain Bacteria; phylum Bacteroidota; class Bacteroidia; order Chitinophagales; family Saprospiraceae; genus JAHDEO01. Next base: position 167 of record JAHDFX010000001.1, read on the forward strand.
AGACAGGGACTCTGATTATGACATCTCTCCTTCAAAAGAATTAAAAGAATTTTTACTGTCTGATAAAGGGCTGAAAAATCCAGATTTTGGTCTGAAAAATGGGAAATTACTACTACCGCCTAATCTTAATATTCTGGCAACTATGAACACTTCAGATCAATCACTCTTTCCAATGGATAGTGCTTTTAAAAGAAGGTGGGACTGGGAATATATACCAATTAATGACGAGTTTTCAGATGAAAATAGATCATCAAAATTCAAAGTAGAAGTTTCTGCGGAAAAGAATGAATATTTTTCCTGGCTGGAATTTATTTTAGCTGTTAATGAAAGAATTAGAGGAAACGATAATTTAGGCATGGATAAATGTTTAGGTAATTATTTTATCAAACCGAAATCAGATACTATCAGCTTGAAAATCTTCATTAATAAAGCTATTTTTTACCTTTGGAATGATGTTTTTAAAGACGAGCAGCGAAACGAGGATAATATTTTCAAAGACAGAATAACTTATGAAAATTTCTTCCCGATAGATGAAGAAAATGGAATACAAAAAGTAAGAGATATTTTAGATGATTTGAATGTAAGTTACCAATCTCCTGCCGAATGAAAATCCTAATAGAGGGAGAAAAATATCACTTAGAACAAATAAAACACCTGTTTGATGATCCTAAATTCTATCATCAGGAAGGACAGGATGCCACTATTCTGTCAGTTGGATATTATCATTCGTACGAAAAGAATGAATGGGTTTATATGTTGCCGAAGGTTTTCATGGCAAATAAAGATACAACGGTGTTTGGAATCTCAAAAGACCAACTTTTTAATTTAGAAAATACAGAAACATTTAAGCATAAAGAAGAATACAACTGGATAAGACAAACTTCTATTTATTTCTACAATAGTTTACTGGAGTTCAAACGCAGAAATAAATTTTCTACAATTGTACAAAGTTCACTTTCTGCTCATTTGAATACAAACCTCAATGATAGAGAATATTCCTATCTGGACTTGCTTTTAAGCTTTGTCAACTTTTACAAAAAGAATAAAAATAGCATACTTTTTAAAAATATACAATATAAGTCCCGGCAGGTAAAAAAAACTAATTGGGGAAAAACTATAAGAAAATCTGTCCCGCTTTTAAATCAGTCCAAACAACCAGTTTACAACGTTTACAGAAATAGAAAAAAGGTTGTAAATAATGAAGAAGAACTGTTGATTTTTTTCTTTTCAATTCTGAACTACTTTAATGAAGAACACAATTTGCACCTGAAAATAGATAGCTCTTATTCGATTTTAAAAGGTGCAAAATTCACACCCTTACAAAGCGATGGTTTATCGAGATTAAGGAAAATAAAATACAGATACTTCAATGATACAATGAAAAAAATGTATCACTTATGTGAAATTTATTTTTCAAAAACAGATACAAGCAGCATTAGGAAAAAGAAAGAAGAATTTATTTCCGTAAACAACTATAATCTGGTTTTTGAAGATATGGTTGATAAGCTTTTTTCAGATCCCATCATTGAAAGAAAAACCAGCGACGGAATAACATTAAAACATCTAAAGCACAATAATGACGGAAAAATAATCGACCATATTTTTGACCATCAGTCTTTATTAGACACCAGTGACATTTTTTATATAGGAGATTCAAAGTATTATAAATCTGACAATATTGCGGGTAAAGTATCGAAATACAAACAGTTTACATACGCAAAAAATGTAATTCAATACAATATTGACCTTTTAAATACAGGTAAGCATTATACCGAAAATTTGAGATATAGGGATGAGCTTACAGAAGGTTATAATATCACACCTAATTTTTTTATTTATGGTTATATAAAGGATTATAAAGATTTTGAAAATAGCGAGTTGAAGGAAAAAGGTGGCGTCGTTAAATCATATCATTTCAAAAATAGATTATTTGATAGAGACACATTGTTTGTGCATCAGTATAAAATTAATTTTTTGTATGTTTTAAAGGCATATTCTCTGTTTAGGACTCAAGCTATTGAGCAATTCAGGAAAGAGATAAAAGACAGGTTCAGAAATAACTTTATTGACTTTTTTTCAGATAAGAGTAAATCAAAATTCGAGTTTTACGAATATCAAAAGACAGATTTTGAAAGCTTTGTGGAAAATAACTTTAAACGAATCAATGGAAAATCTTTTATAACAAAGGATAAAAAATTGATTTTGGCTAAACATTTAGAAGATAATAGCCTAGAAAATTTACTAATAGATTTTAAAGAATATAATCTGAGATAAGCTATTTAATTTACGATCAACCAAGTATCTGACATCTACTGACCGCTTATTTTTTCAATAGCTTATAAGTTGACAGTATTTTATTATCCTTATCTAAAGCTTTTATAAAATACATCCCTTTCGGGAAATGCTGTATATCCAAGCTAAGATTTTGTTGTTGATCTACCTTCAGGCGATTCATCTCTTTACCTAAAGTATTGAATATTTTTATACGGGCAATTTCATTAGTAGTCCAGCTTACATTCACTAATTCACTAGCTGGGTTTGGAGAAATATTGATGATGTTCAGAGCAGAAATATCTTCAGTAGTTGTCGGATTGATCAATCCATTAATATCATATTTATTGAAAAATTCCCAAACTTTTTCGGAAGCATCAAAATCTAAATTGGTACCAGGCAGGGTAATAATAGAGCCTGGCCAAGTATGCCCGCCATTCAAAACTTTATACAGCTCTACCGTAGCGCCATTATCACCATTAGCATATACATAGTGCTCAACAGTACTACCATCAGTCATGACAACATCCTGCAAGTCAGTCAAACTTGGCGATGTATCCGTATTATTAAAAGACACCCAATGATCGACAACATTTGGGATAGGCTCCATCCACAATCCATCCCCATTATAAGGAACTACATTATCTGAAGTCCCGTGAATTTGCATCGTTGGAATTTGGTGCGAAGGATTGCAGGTACCGATTTGCCCGACACCCATAGTGCCAGTCACAGAAGCAATAGCAGCAATTTTATCACTCAAATTACAAGCCAGATAATAGCTCATAAACCCTCCATTCGACATACCCGTACTATAAACTCTATCTTGATTAATACTGTAATCCATGGATATTTGATCGATCAAAGCCGATATAAACCCGATATCATCCACCCCTGTACCCCAGCCAGCATTCCAGTGAGTACTTCCCTGGTCATCTACCAATCCGTCAGGGGCTACAATGATAAAACCATAAGTATTAGACTCCGGTCTGAAATCACCATAAATCATTTGGGAATTGGCATCGCTGGTATAGCCATGTAAGTTTAGCAAGAGCGGCACAGCGGTATTACCATCGTAAATAGCAGGAATATATAGTATATAAGAGCGTTCTTCGCCATCGTGCATCATCGTAGCCGTAATGGTCTGTTGAGCAGATAAAGAAAAGGTAGATAAGAATAAGAAAGAAAGTAAAAATAGTCTCATGATTTTTATATTTTGTTTCAAATAAACGTTTTTTTCGACTTAAAGTTGAATGAAGTCTATTATGGTAAGTGAAATGTGCTATCAATACGCTCAATTTAATGATGCACACTTCAAAGCTTACTTGAATCCAAGGTTTATAAATATCAAAATAGAACTATGAAATACACACACTTAATAATATCTATGACCCTAATTGGAACATTGATAATGAACTGTACTATATCGGCACAACCCGTTTTAGAATGGGGAAAACACTACGGAGGTTCAGAGTTGGATGAGGCTTACGCTGTTCAGCAAACTTCAGATGGGGGATATATTGTGGCAGGTGAATCAAGGTCTGATGATGGCGATGTCGGGGGAAATAATGGGGGGAGAGATTGTTGGATTATAAAGCTGGATATGACGGGGAATCTGGAATGGGAAAAAAACTACGGTGGTTCGAGTGTAGATGGACTTACCGATATTGAACAAACTCTGGACGGTGGGTATATAGTTGCAGCTTACACTTATTCAGATAACGGAGATGTCGGGGGTAATAATGGTTCATTAGATTATTGGATTTTAAAACTAGATGTAGCAGGTGATCTGGAATGGGAAAAAAATTACGGTGGTTCAGGTCTTGACAAAGCTTCTGCTATCCGACAAACCCCGGATGGTGGATATGTTGTTATAGGAACTGCTGGTACAAATGATGGAGATATAGCGGGAAATAATGGGGATAGAGATTATTGGATCATAAAGCTGGATGTAACGGGTGATATAGAATGGCAAAAAAACTATGGCGGTTCAGATGGCGATTACACGAGTTCTATCGAACTCACCACAGATGGTGGCTATATTGTTGGAGGTTATACAGCCTCAAATGATGGAGATGTAAGTGGAAATAATGGGGAGCGGGATTATTGGATCGTAAAGCTGGATATGGCTGGTGATCTGGAATGGGAAAAAAACTATGGTGGTTCTGGTTGGGATAGTGCCTACTCTATCAAACAAACCCCAGATGGTGGATATATTGTTGCAGGAACTGCCGATGCAGGAGATGGCGATGTCGGAGGCAATAATGGAGGAGGGGATTATTGGATCATAAAGCTGGATATGGCTGGTGATCTGGAATGGGAAAAAAACTATGGTGGTTCGGTTTCAGATATAGCCTTCTCTATGGAACTCACCCCAGATGGTGGATATATTATTGCAGGTTATTCTGATTCCAATGATGGAGATGTAGGAGGCAATAACGGTGTATTCGATTATTGGATCACAAAATTTAATATAGCAGGTGATCTGGAATGGGAAGAAAACTATGGAGGGTCAGAAGGTGAATTTGCACGTGCTGTACAAGTCACCTCAGATGGCGGCTATATTGTCGTAGGTCGAAATGATATAGATTATTGGGTGCTTAAATTTGCCCCGCTTTCCGTTGATATCCAACAAACAAATTCTAATCCTGAATTGACAATATCGCCCAACCCTTCAAATGGCGAAATTACAATTAACCCAAAAGACCTGATGAATGCTGTCAATGTAAAAATATTTGATGTATTAGGGCATTGCATCTATTCAAAAAATGAAATTTGTCAACCAGTGATCATCGATAATATTCCCAAAGGGCACTATTACATCCTTGCTACATCAGGAGACAATAGTTATACGCGTAAATTAATCGTTTACTAAAATACAATACTCCGTATTGGTTTTTGCTTTTATCCGTCAAATGACACTTTTTTTAAACGAATGCGGAGATACCGGATCGAGTCCGGCATGACGCTCGTTTTTGGGGTTTTGATTCTTGTCTGAAAGTACCTTTTAAATGGTAAACATAGTAAAAATGCTACCGACAAGTACCTTTTAAATGGTAAACACAGTAAAAATACTACCGACAAGTACCTCTTGAATGGTCACTACAGTAAAAATGCTACCGATAAGTACCTTTTAAATGGTGAACACAGTAAAAATGCTACCGACAAGTACCTCTTGAATGGTAAACACAGTAAAAATACTACCAACAAGTACCTCTTGAATGGTCAATACAGTAAAAATGCTACCTGAAATAATATTTATAATGTTGGTCAGAGCAAAAATACTGTCTGGGCTGGCATTTTTATTGGTCAACAGTGTAAAAATACTGTCCGGATAGCAATTATAATGTTAGTAGGAGTAAAATACTGTCTGATGCAGCATTTTTGCTGGTCAATGGAGTAAAAATGCTATTCGGAGTAGTAAAATTATTGAATTATCCCAAATTTAGGGTAGTGTTCGACTAATGTAGGGCACACGCGAGAGTCGCAAGGCGAATCCCTCCTTTCAGAAATGTCCATAGTCGATGGTCGATAGTCCATAGTTGAAGTAAAAATATTTATTAGAATTAAAAGACAGCCATCGACCATCGACTACCTCAAACCTTATAAAAAGGCAATTTCACCACCTCTGCCTTGATCTGCTTATTCCGTATCTGAATATAAATATTCGTTCCCGTTTTGGCGAAAGCCGTTTTTACATAAGCTAGTCCAATCGCCTTAGCCAATGAAGGAGCCTGTGTGCCGGAAGTCACTTTGCCAATCGTATTGCCATCTTCATCTACGATCTCATAATCATGGCGGGGAATGCCGCGTTCCAGCATTTCAAAACCGACTAATTTTTTCTCTACCCCTTCTGTGCGCTGCTTTTTGAAGATTTCTACAGAGTTAAAATCACCTTTTTTAGTCTTCGTGATCCAGCCTAGCCCGGCTTCGATAGGGGAGGTCGTATCATCAATGTCATTGCCGTAAAGGCAATACCCCATTTCCAAACGTAGCGTATCCCTCGCTCCCAAACCAATCGGCTGAATACCATGCGCTGCACCAGCTTCAAAAACAGCATCCCACACCTTAGGCGCCTCATCCTTCTGGATATATAATTCAAAACCACCGGAACCCGTATAACCTGTCGCAGAAACCAATACATTATCTACACCGGCAAAGCTGCCTTTCTCGAAAGTGTAATACTTCATACCTTTCAGGTCAATATCGGTCAATGACTGCAAAGCCTCCGCCGCTTTTGGTCCCTGCACTGCCAGTAAAGCTGTATGGTCAGAGATATTGATCATTTTGGTATCAAAAGTATTATGCTCACTGATCCAGTTCCAGTCTTTCTCGATATTGGAAGCATTGACCACCAACATAAAAGCTTGTTCGCCTGCTGCACACATATCTTCCGGCAATCTATATACCAGCAGATCATCCACAATGCCTCCTTTTTTATTGGGCAGACAAGAGTACTGCGCATCGCCGATATTCAGCTTTTTGACATTATTGGAAGTCACCAGTTGAATGAGGTCAGCCGCTTCTTTTCCTCTGACGATAAATTCGCCCATATGCGAGACATCAAATACGCCTACGCCTTCACGTACCGCCTGATGTTCCTTTTTAATACCAGCATAAGAGATAGGCATATTATAGCCTGCAAATTCTACCATTTTAGCACCGAGGTCAATGTGTTTTTGTGTGAGTGGTGTATTTTTCATGCGGCAAAAGTAAGGATTTTTTACTAGGTTAAATACATCGTGTGGATAACAAATTGCATAAAAAACTCTTAGTATTCCACCCCCTTCACCCCCTCCGAAGGGGGGCAATAAGTTGATAAACAAGCAAATATCCCCCTTTGGAGGGGGCAAGGGGGTGGACAACTGAGTAAAACTGTGCAATTTGTTACATACACACAAGGAGTTATATTAGCTTTGTTCTTAGTGTTATAAATCATTACTATGAAATTAAAAAATCCAGTTCCTTTAAAGGAAATAGCCCGACTAGCCGATGCAGAAATTATTGGTGATGAAAATGCGTTGGTATTGGGCATCAATGAAATTCACAAAGTCGAGCCAGGCGACCTGATGTTTGTGGATGTGGCTAAATATTTCAAAAAAGCCTTTAAGTCGGCAGCTACTTTTATTTTAATCAATGAGCAAGTAGAAGCGCCGGCAGGCAAGCATTTGTTGTATTGTGAAGACCCTTTTTCTGCTTATAATCAATTGGTGGCACTCTATGCGCCTGTTCGACCATTGACAGTAAGTATCAGTGAAACGGCTAAAGTTCATCCTTCCGCTATATTAGAACCCAATGTCATTATAGGACATGATGTGAAGATTGGGGCAGGTTCGCATATACGGGCAAATGTGGTGATACATGAAAACAGCATTATTGGTGAAAATGTCATTATACAATCTGGTTCCGTCATTGGTACCGATGCTTTTTATTATAAAAAACGTCCCGATCAATTTGAAAAAATGAATTCCTGTGGGCGTGTTGTCATTGAAGATGATGTAGAAATTGGCGCCTGTTGTACCATAGATAGGGGCGTGTCGGGTGATACAGTAATAGGCAAAGGCAGCAAACTGGATAATCAGGTGCATTTAGGACATGGAGTGGTGGTTGGTAAATATTGTCTCATTGCGGCTCAGGTAGGTGTAGCTGGGAAGACGATTCTGGAAGACGGCGTAAAGCTCTGGGGGCAGGTAGGCGTATCCGCTCGTTTGCGACTAGGAGAAGGTGTTGAGGTGTATGCTCAATCCGGTGTGTCTCGTGATCTGGAAGGCGGTAAGGCTTATTTCGGTTCTCCGGCAATTGATGCCAAAGAGTGGTTTAGTGATTATCGGGCTGCAAAGCGTTTGCCGAGGGAGGTGGATGAATTGAGGGGGGAGAAAGGATAGGAAAGAACCGCAGAATAACGAATGTCGAACCGCAGAATGTTGAAGTCAGAAGTTGAAATTGCAGGGCAATTGCTCGCTTCCTTATTCCTAATTACTGCCAAAATCTAGCTGAGCAAAGTCGTTTGTGACAATTTTTACCGATTTGTTTCTATTCTATCAAGGCATTTTTCGCTTCTTTTTTGCTTAGCGCAAAAGTGACTTTGTTTTTTTCACATTTTTTTACAAAAGTATAATTGTTTAAATTTAATACAGTTAATGCCTGAATGTCCTTTTTTGACTGAGTTTGTTTTTCTATTTGTGTATTTATCTATGTCACTACTTAAAAAAGTTTCTGTTTGTAGCAATAAAATTACATGATGTTTTATTTTAATTGATAATTTGTTGTTTTTTAGTTGTTTTGGTCTGTCACAGCTTTGCTGAAAAACTATTGGACAAGCCTTGCAGACTGTTGTGTCATGCGGAAAAACGGCCCATCTTTGTAATGTCAAACGAACAAACATTGTCGCTCACGAAAACCACTCACAATTAAAAAAAGGCTACAATGAAAAATATTATCACAACCATCGCAATCATCCTGACAGCAACTTTCGCCCTTCAAGCTCAAGATTATCAAGTAAAGAAAAATATCCTACAGTCTTTTTCTACAGAAGATGTAAATACAGTTATCGTAAAATTGGATGATGACAACGTTGTGGTAAGAACATGGCAGCAAAATATGGTTAGCGTTGAAACTAGCCTTGTTCCTGTAAAAGCTAAGTACAAAGCAATTGAGATGTTAGCTGAAACTGGCGATTACGATGTATTGACTGCCAATGCAAGTGATAAGATCTTAATTTATGACAATCCTAACAACAACTTAGTATTCTTCAAAAATGAGAAGCAATTGTTTCGTGTTGAGTACACTATTTATGTTCCAGAAGATGTAGCAGTTATGGATGTTTTCAGAAATGACCTTCTAACAACTACTTTAGCAGCAAAATAATCACCATTGTAGCCTTTGTGATAACGGCCTTCCGTCCAATAAATCAAGTATCAAACATGTTCTAAAGGCCCAAAAGGAAATTATTTTTGTGTAGTGTTTTATAATATTAAGGATTTTAGATGAATTGAGCCGATCTGTTTTCAGGTCGGCTTTTTTGGTTTAACCAGCTTCCAGCACCATATCCGAAGCTTTTTCGGCAATCATAAATACCGGAGCGTTCGTATTACCAGAAACGATCTTTGGCATAATAGAAGCATCTACTACCCTAAGATTTTGCAGCCCATGAACCCTTAACTCAGCATCGACTACAGCCATATCGTCATTGCCCATCTTGCAGGTGCCTACAGGATGATAAACAGTTTCTACCGTTTCTTTGATATGTTGAATAAAAGCCGCTTCTGACTGCCTGTCTGCTGGAGCACCATAGGATTTTATGTGTCTTTGCAAAGCCGTTTGTTCAAGTATTTTCATTACTAATTTAACTCCATGTACCAATTGATCCAGGTCTTCTTTTTCTGTTAGAAAATTGGGTTGAATAACTGGCGCCGCTTTAGGATTTGATGAGCGCAACGTCACGTAACCTCTACTTTTTGGCTGCAATAAAGTGGGCAGAATAGTAAAACCATCTACTTTGGGATAGGTGTTGGTATCATACAGATCGTAGTTATAATCTTTGCCCAGCCACATAGGCGAAAAATGTAATTGAAAATTAGCGGGCGCTCCCTGTTGGTAAATATCAAAAAAAGCAAGTCCCTCAAGTGGACTGACCATGAAAGCGCCTTTCTTATTGACAAAATAGTCCCAGGCAGCTTTTAACTGTTTTAATATAGGAATGTAATGGTTGAGCCCAATTTGAGTATTCGTCTCACAACCAATCGGACAAAACAAATGATCCTGAAGATTCTGACCGACTCCTTTTAGCTCATGCAGACATTCAATACCATGAGATTTCAGAGCTGCACGATCTCCAATTCCTGAAAGCATCAAGAGCTGAGGAGATTGGAACGCACCGGCAGAAAGAATGATTTCTTTATTGGTGTAAACAAGCTGCTTCTTTGAGCCTTTTATATATTCTACGCCTATTGCCTTTTTTCCTTCAAATATAATTTTGCTAACATGTGCTCGCGTAATAGCGGTGAGATTTGGGCGTTTTAACACAGGCTTCAGAAAAGCAACTGCTCCACTACATCGCTTACCATCTTTGATCGTGCATTGTACTGCGCCAGCACCTTCCTGATGGGTACCATTATAATCTTTGTTAGGAGGAATCCCCACTGCTGCACAGGATTCTATAAAAGCATCAAGAACGGGTGTCCTGAACCTGACTGGCACAGTAACATGTAGTTCACCATCTTTGCCATGATAACCTTCATCCAATTCGTCTGCCTGCTTATGGTTTTCAGAACGCATGAAATAGGGGAGAATCTCATCATAGCTCCAGCCTTTATTCCCTAGTTCAGCCCAGGCGTCATAATCAGCCCGATTGCCTCTGACATAAGCCATAGCATTAACGGAGCTACTGCCACCTAAAGTTTTTCCTCTTGGTAAATAAATTTTTCTATTCAAGACGTTTTCCTGCGGTTCTGTCCAAAAGCCCCAGTTTTCCTTGCATTTGTGGAGTTTGGTATATGCACCCGGAATATGGATGTTAATATTAGTATCTGGCCCTCCTGCTTCCAAAACCAAGACTCGATGAGCTGGATTTTTGGACAGACGATTGGCAAGAACACAACCTGCCGAACCGGCTCCTATAATGATATAATCATATTTTTCCATGCTGAAAAGCTGTTAGTTTATCTAAATGTAATAAAAAAACTCAACTACTGTTTCGTTTTATTCACTCTAAACGTATTCATGGTGTTATTTCGATTTAACGGATTTTCTCATTTCGCAAAAATCTGTACCTATGCAATACAATATAAAATGTTTCCTATGGGCAATTGTCTTACTGACACTGATCTCAGGGTGCAAAAAAGACAATATAACCACAACGACAAGCCCTATTATAGAAGACAAGGAGAATGTTGACCTGTTGATACATATAAGCAACGAAGCGAATGAACCCGTGGAAGCAGCTATCCTTACTGATAATATGACTGGATTGACTTATACTGCAGATGAAAATGGGCTGATTTTGATTAAAGGTCAAACTATTCCAGGTAGAGGACTTCCCATTACCATCACAAAAACCGGTTATTTAAAAGAAATAGCTTTATTACAGGGAATAACCAACAGTAAAAATACAGCGGCTTTCACACTTAAAACTGCCGTTGCAACTGTTATGGTACAAGGAACCACGGGCTCTATTGATGGTAATGGAAGCCTCACTTTACCGACAGAAATTGTCTACGAAAATGGAGACCCATATCCTGGAGTTCTTCTTGTGCAGAGTCGTTACTTCAGCCCCGATGAAGTAGATTTTCTTCGTAATGCTCCTGGCAATATGTTAGCTGAAGACGAAGATGGTAATTTACAAACCCTCTTATCCTATGGCATGTACACGATCGAGCTAAGTGATGGAGCTGGAAATGAACTGGAATTGGCAGATGGGGCTACAGCAATGATCGAATTTCCCCTCGCCACAAATCAGGCAGGCAATGCGCCTACTGAAATACCACTCTGGCACCTCAATGAAACTACAGCGATGTGGGAACAGGAGGGTGGTGCGACCTTAGATGGGAATAGCTACAAGGCTGAAGTTACCCATTTTTCCAGTTGGAACTGCGATATTCCTTTCGATCCTATTCACGTTTGTCTGACGGTATTGGGTGAAAATGGAACCCCTTTGCCTTATACCGATTTATTGGCTTCGCAAGCAAATCTATTCTGGGGATATGATTATGGAACGACAAATGAGGCAGGTGAAATATGTTTATTTGTTCCTGAAAACGAAGATTTTGTCTTAAGTGTTGTCTTTGATGACAATATAGTTTCTGCCCCCTTGAATATTCCGGGCCTATCTGAAAACACTAATCTTGGCAACCAGGTCTTTCAGGTTGATTCTTATGAAATTACGGGTAATGCACTGGATTGCGATAATACAACTTTAAACGAAGTATATATTAGATATGAGCAAAATGGGGAGGTCAACTATACCTACTCATCAGGCAATTTTGAATTCATCACTTTATCGAATAGCCTGATGTCCTTGAGGTGTTACGACTTAGAAAATAATCAAATAAGTGAGGAACAGCAGGTGCCTCTTACAGCAAGTAATATTGATTTGGGCGATATAGAGGTCTGTGATGAAAATACGGTGGGAACAACAATTGTAGTTCCAGCTGGATTGATAAACAGCGATGTAACCTGGACGAATAATAACATATATATCCTCGAAGGCCTGACCATAGTGTCTGGTGCCATCCTTACTATTGAGCCAGGAACCATCATTAAAGCACAACAAGGGACACTACTTAGCCCGACAATACTCCTAATTGCAACGGATGGACAAATACAAGCCAATGGTACAGTGAATGAACCTATTATTTTTACTTCAGCTTTGGATAATATAGAGCCTGGAGAACTCACAGGGTCTAGCGTCGGAGATAATGAAACAGGGCTTTGGGGCGGTGTCGTTATTCTGGGTAATGCTCCTATATCTGATTTTGATGGCGGAGGGAGTGCTAATCTTGAGAGTATTGAAAATGTTCCTGAATCTGCTTATGGAGGGAATCAATTCAATCATAATTCAGGAAGCTTTACTTATGTGTCTATTCGTTATGGAGGGAGAGAGTATGAAGAAAGCATGTATGTCGATGGCTTAACACTTGGAGGTGTAGGAGCAGGAACAACTGTAGAGAATGTTGAAATTACTTCATGTTTTTATAATGGATTGAGGTTGCTGGGCGGTACAGTTAATCCCAAAAATATGGCTGTGTTTAATTATGGAAAAATCGGCTTTTTCGTAGACAAAGGCTATGGTGGTACATTAGAAAATATAGTAAGTAATAGCCTTCCTACCAATAATCCTTTACAAGCTATGATGGTCGAAGGTCCAGAGAATAGTACAATTAATAGTCAGGTAGCTTGTTCTATACGTCAGGGTTCTATGGCTGGACCAGCCACCATATATGCTTTTATTGGAAATAATGCATTGGGAAGCATAGAAGATTTATACTTTTTTGATTTTCAAGATAATCCCATGTTTACATTTTATACTTCAGCAGCCATTGATAACTTCATAAATGGTTTGTTGAGAGTAGAGAACTGTGCTTTTAATGATACGAATTCATTAGAAGATATTAGTGATACGCTCTTTGCCGGACAAGACGCAATTGTGGATGGGATTTTTGCTGATCCTGCTAATGGAAATGTAGTTACATCTACACCTACAGTAGGAGCTGACATCAGCGAATTTGAAGGCTGGACCTGGGGTGATGCCAACGGAATATTGAACATGTTTTAAATAGCAGAAAAAAGCTTTTTACTATAGTTTTAAAAAAAATATTTAATCAATAGTAGCATTTATATTGTTTTAAATCAGGTGATTACGATGGGTGGTGTGTTTTGCGATAAGATAATGGAGGTATAAAAGGCAAATACAATGGACTTGAATTACACTTTTTTTCGTACAAAATTCCCTTGTACATTTATACCAACGATTCGCTAAAATTTACATCACCTATTGTATGAACCATTTTAAACAACCAACTCAATGAAATTGCCTCGCAACACAGAAGAGCTTGTAGCTAAATGCTTGAAAGGGCAGGCTAAGGCACAGCGTGCTCTTTACGATAAATACATTAATGCGATGTATAACACTGTGATGCGTTATACCTGCAATTCACATGATACAGAGGACGTATTGCAAATTGCTTTTTCAAAAGTATTCCGAAAATTGAAAACTTTTGACCCTGGAAAGGGTACACTTAAAGCCTGGATACGTAGAATTTGTGTAACCACAGCTATTGATTTTTTAAGAAAAAGGTCTATCCAGTTTGCCAGTCTGGACAGTGTACAGTTGACAGTGAGGGATGATTTCAGGATAGATCAACATATGGAAATAGAATACATAATGGAATATATCGAGTCGCTGAACCCGCAGCAACGAGCTATTTTCAATATGTATGTTATTGAAGGTTATAGTCATGGTGAAATAGGAGATATACTCGGAATAGGCGCTGACAGTTCCCGGGTATATCTCTCTCGTGCCAAAAAAAACTTGCGTAGAAAAATAGACCATTTTCGGCTCCAATACAAAACTATTTGACAGGACATGAACGATTTACAACATAAGTTTGATAACCGGGCGGTAGAGTTTGACCGAGATGTGCTCTGGGAGAGAATAGAGAAGCCCAAACCACCAAGCCCCTGGTGGAAATGGAGGATACTTCTGCTATTACTACTGTTGGCAGGGGGCGGAGCTATCCATTATTATAATGGGAACAATAGCCAACAATTAGCCAAAGATGTAGAAAATGATCCAATTGTAAAGACTACTCATGTATCTAATAGCCAACGTTTAATTCAAGATAAAGAAAGAATAACTGAGCATAAAGAGAAAAACGTATCATCAGAATCTTCAATGTTCCAAAAATCTTCCTCTTTTTCTTCTTCTAAAGAAAAGGAAACAGGTGATAAGTCTACTCGTCCTGAAAGTTCGATAACTGTCAAAGATGAATATACATCAATACTTCCAAATATTCCGACTAAATTATCTGGAATAACTGCTGAGCAGAGCTTAAGAGGAGTGGGTTCAACCTCCTATATTGACGGACTTCGTTCTTTCAGAGCTTTTGATGTAGGGTCAACTTCCTACTCATTTGATAAAGAAGAAAAAAACACTAAACAGCCAAGTCTTAAATCAGCATCCAGATCGGAGAAAAAAATACAAGATGAGGGAATATTGAAAACAGGAATCCCCACAGAATATGAATTTATTGCTTCAGAGGTGGAAAGGATACCTTTGAAAATTACCTTTTTAGATCAAACTGAAAAAAGACTACCAGAATTTGTTCGAATAGAGTCATCAAACAAACAAATAGATCCAGTACCCACAATGCTGCATCAAGCCCACCGAATTCATATCCAGGGAGGCTATGGTTGGCATAATAATATATTCGGAGATTCGACCTCTTTACGGGATAAAAATATGGTTAAACCCTATATAGGTTTTAATGGAACATTCACATATGAATATCAATTCCCTAAAATCGGTGTGTATACTTCCTTACAGTATGCTGCTTATCAGGATAACTTAAAAAATGTAACTGTTAATGTCATTACAGGGCAAGGCAATGTACTGGCATCCGAATACATCCAGATAACCGACTATGATCTTTATAATAATTATAGGTATCTGGGACTGATCATTGGGTTGAAAAAGGAATGGCGTAAAGGAAACTGGGGCTTTTCTGGAGCCGCTGGTTTTGGAATAAACGTCTATGCTTACAATGAAGGAAAATTATTTAATGAAGAAGAAAGTATTGTCAACTTCGGATATTCAGGTTCACAAATCAACCTGCGTAGCTTATTTGGTGAACTGGAAGGGGGGCTTCGGTATTATTTGCCCAGTGGGTTTTACGGACATACTTCATTGACCTACCAGTCTCCTAAGCATATCCACATTGAATTGAATGACTACGAACAAAAAATTTCCACACTTTTCATCAATATGGGAATAGGTAAGGCGTTTTAAAACTGAAGTGCTTGAGCAATTTCACGTTTAAATTTATGTTTCGTGACATTTTTTGAAACATTTATACACCTTACTTAACCCATTTTATAGCTTACTCTTGCTTGTCGCAATATTTTTTCCATTTTTTTCGCATTTTTTTCTGAATTCAGCTTGCCCTGTAAATGGCACATAATTCATGAATGGCAGGATATATTAATGACGGCAAACTTCATAAAACCCATATTGTTATGTCACGACTAAAATGATTAGCTAAATGTAACATAAAAATACATGTCGGATAATTGCAATGATTAGTTGGTTGATTATTAGGTATTTTTGTCTGTCACGCCTTTGGTGAAAAACTATTGGACAAGTCTTGTTTACTATTGTGCCATGTAAAAAAACGCCCCATATTTGTAATGTCAAACGAACAAACATTGTCGCCCACGAAAACCACTCACAATTAAAAAAGGCTACAATGAAAAATATTATCACAACAATCGCAATCATCCTGACAGCAACTTTCGCTCTACAAGCTCAAAACAATGCTTATCAGGTAAAGAAAAACATCCTACAGTCTTTCTCTACTGAAGATGTGAACACTGTTATTGTGAAATTAGATGATGATAATGTTGTAGTAAGAACATGGGAGCAGAACATGGTAAGCGTTGAAACTAGCTTAGTTCCTGTAAAAGCGAAGTACAAAGCATTAGAGATGTTAGCTGAAACGGGCGATTACGATGTATTAGCTGCCAATGCAAGTGATAAAATCCTGATCTACGACAATCCAAATAACAACTTAGTATTCTTTAAAGATGAGAAGCAGTTGTTCCGTGTAGAGTACACGATCTATGTACCAGCAGATGTAGCAGTAATGGATGTGTTCAGAAATGATTTGGTAAACAGTACTTTAGCAGCAAAGTAATCTACCTTCCAGCCTTTTTAATTGCCCGTCCGATCAACCAGTAACAAAATACAACCTCAAAAAAGAAGATAATTTTTGTGTAGTGTTTAATAAATTAGGATTTAAATGAGAGAGCTGACCTGTTTGGAGGTCAGCTTTTTTTTATCCCTTATAAAACATCCATTTTCCTAACTCTTTAAAGGTTACCTTCTTGCCATACATCAAAATACCTACCCGATAAATACGAGCTGATAACCACACAAAGAAAATAGCGGACACCACCAGAATAAAGGCAGACAATAAAACCTCCCAGATAGGCGGATCAAAAGCCAGTCGTGCTGGCATGACCACCGGAGAGAAAAATGGTATCATGGATGACCAGGTAGCCATAGAGCTGTTTGGGTTTTGTACAACAGCACTCATTATTAATACAGCCAATACAACCAACATACTAATAGGCATGGTCAGTGAGTTGGCTTCTCCCATATCGTCGCTAATTGTAGAGCCGATAGCAGCAAACAGAGAAGAATAGACAAAATAGCCGCCCATAAAAAAGATCACAAATAAAGGTATGATAAACCACCAGTTTAGCGCACTCAGGGTTTCGCCCATCTGATAGATGAGTCCCTCCATTTCTTCCGGACTCATCTCCGGACTTCCGGGAGCACCAGCCATCGCTTCAGGGTTAGAAGGGAAAATCAAATTTGTAATGAATACTACGCCAGGAATCAAAATTATCCAAATGAGTAATTGTGTCAGCCCAACTCCGCCAACACCGATCAATTTACCCAGCATCAACTGAAATGGCTTGACAGAAGAGATCATTACTTCTACAATTCGATTGGTCTTTTCTTCCATCACACTCCGCATCACCATCATACCATAAATAAAGATCGCCATATACATGAAAAAACCCA
Source organism: Saprospiraceae bacterium (assembly GCA_020627965.1). Lineage (GTDB taxonomy): Bacteria > Bacteroidota > Bacteroidia > Chitinophagales > Saprospiraceae > JAHDEO01. The sequence goes on from JAHDFX010000001.1 coordinate 17,739, forward strand.
TCAACATACCAAAACCTGTAGCAATTTCAGCTCTGTTGCTGGCTCTGTCTTCTCCTGATGCTGCTTTTTCTTCTATACTGACTTCTGTTTCTAAGTTCTCAATGGTCTTACGATCATAACCGGAACGGTCAATTTTATGACTTTTAATTCGTTTTGCCATTCGTGACTCAATAAACATTTTAGTTACCATACCCAACTGCCCGTCAGAATAATACTTAACAGACAATTCCTGATCTTTATCTAATCGTTCACCAAAATTGGGTACATGAAGAACCCCGTCAAAATCCATTGCTTCATAGTTTTTGATCAAACTATCCAGGGGGGCATTGCTAATGATAAATTTTGCCCGATCAGAGTCTTTTATCGTCTTTTCCAGAAAAATACCCGAATCGTCTTTCAATGCAATACGCTGTTCTTCACTCTGATTGGATAGCATAGCCGAAACGGCTATAAAACCAGCAAAAGCCAGTGGTGTAGCCAGTGTCGCCAGAATGAAAGTCCACTTCTTCACCCTTGTCAGGTATTCTCTTCTTATAATGAGCCAAAGTTTATTCATGATATATATGTGTTATGGTGCTAATGTGTTATTGTTGTATTGAGGTGTTGGGTTAATTAAGTTGTTGATAATTAATGTATCCAATAACTGAATTAACTCAATTACTACTCAGTAGAAACGCCATTTACCTGCTTGATAAATATTTCATTTAGTGTGGGCAATATTTCTTTAAAAGAAATGACATGTATATTATTCTTGACCAGATATTGTAAGACCTCATTAGAATCTTCTCCTTCTGAAATCTTTATAGTTATAGAATGGTCATTGGCTTTGATAACGTTGAATTGACTTTCAATACCACCTGGTAGCTCTCCTTCAAATTTTACTTCAAAAAGATTTTCTTTAAAACGATTTTTTACGTCCTTCACAGAACCGCTAAGTATGTTTTTACCTTTATTGATAAGTACAATCTCTTCGCATATTTCTTCGACCTGCTCCATGCGGTGTGTAGAAAAAATAATGCTGATCCCACGTTGATTCAATTGATAAATTTCATCTTTAATGAGGTTGGTATTAATGGGATCCAAGCCAGAGAAAGGCTCATCCAGTATAAGCAGATCAGGCTTGTGAATAACAGTAGAAATAAACTGAATTTTCTGTTGCATCCCCTTCGAGAGTTCCTCTACTTTCTTATCCCACCAATCTTGAATATCAAATTTATCCAGCCAGTAATCAATCTCCTGTCGGGCTTCTTTGGCAGACATGCCCTTCAGCCTGGCCAGATAAATCAGGTGGTCTCCGACCTTCATTTTTTTATACAGACCCCGTTCTTCCGGCATATAGCCAATCTGGGAAGGATGTTCACTGCCCAATGGTTCACCATTCAACATTACAGTACCGCCGTCGGCTCGGGTAATCGTGGTAATAATTCTAATGAGCGAGGTTTTGCCTGCTCCATTGGGACCCAGCAGACCAAAAATTCTGCCTTTGGGTACGTTAAAACTAACACCATCCACAGCCGTGTGGTTTTCGTAAGTTTTAAGGACATTATTAAGTTCTAGAATATTCATTTATTAATGATGATCCCGACAATTGTTGGGAGAGCGATGAATGAAATATTTTACAAGATGAAAATATGCTGCAAATGTTATTTCTTTTCGGGAATATCGAAATAAAAACAGACGTATTAAAGCTTTTTGACGATGAAATTAGTAGGACTGATTAAGTTAATTAAGTTATTGGTAATTAAGTACGCTTAATAACCCAATTAACCAAATCCTCTCTCTTCTCTCAGTGAGCCTTGCGAATGGTCTCTCTTCTCTCAGCAAAGCGGTCTTTAAGCAGCCAATACACCAGCAAAGGAATTCCGCCATGTGGCAAACGGAAAAATGTCTCATGCCACCATTGGTATAAACTATCTACAGGCATATCAAAACTAAAGTTAGCTACAATACGGGCAAAGGCAGTAATAAATCCCCAGATAATACAATATATTAAAGCTGGCTTCACCAAACGAGGAATGAATAAAGCTGCTGCGGCTATAAAATCCAATACGCCGGCTACTTTCAACCAAAATAAAGCCATAGCATCAGACATTCCAAAAGTCATGACCATCATATCTGTAAAATTGCCAGGAACAGGATAATAGCCAAAAGCATATAAACCATGTCCAATAAAAGTTAGGGCAATGGCCACTTTCAGCCAAAACCGAAAGCGGTTGGTATTATAAGGATACAATACAGCCCAGACCAGCATAAAAGGAGTTCCCCATTGCAAAGTATGCTCAATGAACATACCAGCACTATGAAATTTTTCTTTCCAATACAGTAAAAACAAGAGAATAAGGTAAACGCCACCAGCTCTTAAAATCCAGCCCATCCATCGACGATTGGCATTGAATAGCCATACCAAAACAGCACAAAGCAAACAAAACCAGCCTAAACCCATCGCAATATTCTGCAACCAGGCATCCATTTCCATGCTGGTTACATATTCCTGCCAGCTCATATCCGTCCATCTCTCAACTACACCGCCTAGCAGCCCCTCATCCCACATAAGTGTACGGATTGGAATATCCCAGAAGATATGTTGATACGCCCGTCCTGCAAAGACGGCAAAAGTCAGGAATTGAAGCAATCGAAATTCCCGTTTTTGAATAGGTATATTATTCATCGGCTATCGACATTCAGTCCAAAAACAATTGACTAATAATACCATCAGATAAAAACTTTCCGGTATTACTTAGGTAAAAATAATCGTTTTCCTGATGCATTTGTCCATTTTTTAAAAAGGGTTTTACCGCTTCAAGAAAATGTAGGGAAACAGGCTTGCCCCAAGTTTGTATTTTGCCTAGCGAACAGCCCCATTTTGTCCGCAAAGAGGTCATGATGTACTCATTGAACTGATCGGTTTCGGTTAGTATTTCTGTCTCGGAAGGGGTTTTATCCTGCCGGATAGATTTCATATAAATAGCATTATTGGCAATATTCCAACTGCGGCTTTTTCCATCAAAAGAGTGTGCTGCAGGTCCTATGCCTATATAATGTTTGCCCTGCCAGTAAGCTGTATTGTGCTGACTATAATGCCCGGGCTGACAAAAATTTGATATTTCATAATGCTCATATCCATTAGCTTCCATTGCTGCAATCAGCATATCAAACTGCCGGGCTGCCTGTATTTCGTCTACAGCTTGTGTTTTCTTTTTTTCTATAAAATGTGCCAATGCAGTATTAGGTTCAACGGTTAGTGCATAGCAAGAAATATGAGGTATGTTTAGGTTGAAAAGTGTATTCAGGTTGTTTTGCCATTGCTCATCATTCATGCCTGGCGTTCCATATATCAGATCGACTGTAAGATTGGTAAAACCGATTTGTTGAGCGTTTTTTAAACACTTTAAAGCTTCTTCAGATTTATGTGCCCGGTTCATATATTGCAGATCAGCATTTGAAAAAGATTGTACGCCTATGCTAAGTCTGTTGACTGGTGTGTCTTTGAGTTCCGCCAGTTTTTCCATGCTCAGGTCGTCGGGGTTGGCTTCCAGTGTAACTTCTGCTTTGGTAGCAATATCGAAATGATGATACAATGCATCAAAAATCGTATTCAGTTCTGTCTGATTCAATATTGAAGGTGTACCACCGCCAAAATAAACAGTACTGACCTGCCGGTCTTTATCCGCTTTGAGTTCTATTTCCCGAACCAGGGCATCGACCATTTCTCCACTGTATTTCAAAGAAGTAGAAAAATGAAAATTGCAATAATGGCAAGCCTGCTTGCAAAACGGAATATGTAAGTAAATGCCGGACATATTGACAAATTGCCACTAAGTAATTTCTTTGTGTACTTCCGCGTTATGCATGCTTCAGTGCTCTTAGTGGTAAAAAATTATTTTTTCTTGACTTTTAGTTCCTGTCCCACACTCAACACGTTTGAAGTCAGATTGTTGAGGGCTTTGATTTCATCCACTGTCATACCGTATTCTTTGGAAACTGCCCATAAGGTGTCACCTTTTTTTACGACATAGATAATCGTCGTAGCTTGAGGTTTCGGAGGTGTTGGTTTATCCGGCTTAGTCGTCGAAGGTGGTTTAGTGACTGGTGGTTTGGGCGGTTTGACGGATGAATCTGGTCGGGCAGTCTTAGGTGCTTTTTTTGCTTTTTTCTTCAGGTAGATACGTTCGCCTACCGCTGGTTGTGTGCCGAGTGTCATCAGGTTTCTTTTGTACAGACATTCCAGGCGAATACCGTATTTTTGGGAGATGGAATACATGTTGTCTTCTGCTTTTACCCGATGAGTAGTCTGACTTCCCCGGTTCTTTTTCCGTTTGGGTTGGAGGTATACATACGCTCCGTTAGCGAGGGCTTCACTTCGAGGCAGGTCATTGTATTTTAGGAGACGTTTGATGCCAATATTGTAGGCTGAAGCTATCTTACTATGGGTGTCGCCATTTTTAGCGATGACCATTTTTACCCCATTTTTAACACCCTGTTTCCTTATCGTGCTGGAACTTGGGCGAGATGGGCGAGATGGTTTGTCTATTTCTTCATCTTCATCTTCAAAAACAAGGATTTCTGAGGTCATTTTATCAAATTTATGCAATTCATAGCGCTCGATGAGGTTGATCAATAAGTCAGGATATTTTGGATTGGTAGCATAACCTGCTTTTTTTAATCCTTTAGCCCAGTTTTTATAATCTGTATTGGAATAATCAAAAAGAAAAGCATAACGCTGATTGCTTTGCAGGAAAACTGTATGCGCCTGATAAGACTTATCGGCAGAGTCATATTTTCTGAAGCAGGATTTTATGAGATTGCCGTTTTTATCATAATCATCATCTTTGTGATAATAAGTCGGGCCATCCCATCTACCGCCACATTTAATACCAAAGTGATTGTTAGCTTTTGTTGCTAGTGTACTGATGCCTGCATTAGATTCGAGAATACCTTGAGCTAGCTTTATACTGGCAGGAATACCACTTCTATCCATTTCGCTAATAGCAATTTCACGAAAGTCACGAATATAGGCATTTCTGTCGCCCGTTTGGGCAAATAGGTTTATATGGAAACTTAGTACTAAAGTAATGATGAATAGTCTTTGCATAGGTTTGATAGTTTTGTGGAGATATATTATTGGTATCGTATCACAATAGATTCCCCAACTCTGATAAGATTGGAGTTGAGCCGATTGAGCTCGCGGAGTTGCGTGACCGTTGTTCCATAGCGGCGCGATATATTATACAAAGTATCCCCCCTGATTACTTTATAGGTAACGGCTAGTGGCATAGGGTCAGGAGGAGGGCGTACTGGTGCAGGCGGTATTACAGGTGCATTATCTATGTCTTCCTGTGTAAATTGCCCGGGTAAATTATAGGTGCTACTGGGCGTTGATGGAGGCACAATTTCAGATTCTTTTGGCAGGGTTACTTCGTATGTCGCTTCAGTTGAAGTTGTTTCATTGTTTTCAATTTCTTCTTTTTCGACAACTGCCTGTTGTATTTTTTCTCTTTCAACGGGCTCTGATTTGTAGATTGGCTGTGAATTTGGTTTATGTGCAAAAGATTCAAATTCTTCAGGAAGTGGTACAGCATTCTCAATTGTACCAACAGGAGTTTGGGGAGTTTCAGAGGAGTTGGTGGCATCTGTCTGTGGGCTTGGTATAGTGTCTATTTTGGGTGTATCTGGTTCCTGAGGTAGTGGGAAAGTAGAGACTTCTTTGTCAGGATTAATGACAACAGGAGGTTCTTCAGGGATGGGCTTATCGTTCGGTTCTACTGAAACAGAGGGGACTTGCCCCAGCTCTTCTTTAGGGCGTACTACCGGATCGGACTTGACCCAGCTTTGTGTCTTTGATTTTTTATCTGCAATATCCGGCGTATCTATTCTTTTACCTCTTAAGATTATTTTTTCACCAGCGGCAGGTTCTTGGTCAGGGTTTAGGTGGTTTCTTTCATAAAGTTTATCTGAACGAACACCATAGAGTTGGGAAATACTGTACATGGTTTCACCCTGGCGAACAATATGCATATCATGCTCCCAGGAGCGTCTGCGCTTGGGCTGTAGAAAAACGTATTGTTCTAATAGTAAATCCTGAGTGGCAATAAGTTCATTGTATTTTAAGAGTTTTGAAAAGGATATATTGTGTTTTTTTGCAATAGACAAAGGAGTGTCACCAGCTTTTGAAGCTACTGCTTTTACACGGTTTACTTTAAAAACACCAATTTTTTTTCGCTTGGGGAAAAGAGATTTTTCAGTCGCTTGAATATCATGAAATTCTGGAATTTTTTTAGGTTCTTCTATGGCTACTTCTTCCGTCACCTCTGTTTCTACCTCTTTTGCTTTTTTTGTTTTTATCTTGGGTTTCGGTTTGGGTTCCTGAGCTACTACAACTCCATGACTTTCTCTTGTCCAGGTATCATACTGTGCCAGGTCAAACTCATCAATAATGTCTAAAAGGCGTTCGACATATTTGCGATCCGTCGCATAACCTGCTTTTTTTAATCCTTTTGCCCAGTTTTTATAATCTGTTTTTGAATATTGAAACAGGAACGAGTAGCGGGGACGATACATCAAAAAGTCAGTATGGTCAATATACGAATCTTCGGGACTAAGATATTTTCTGAAACATGACTTTTGAAGATTCCCATTTTTGTCATAATCATCGTCTTCGTGATAATAAGTTAAACCTTCCCACTCTGCTTTGCATTTGATGCCGAAATGATTGTTAGAATTGGCTGCGAGTACACTAGAGCCTGAAGCCGATTCATGTATGCCTTGAGCTAGTTTTATACTGGCAGGAATACCACTTCTTTCCATTTCACTGATGGCCATATACTTAAACTGATCTATATACCTTTCAGTACGATATACTCGGTCTGTTTGCGCTGATAACAGCGTCGCACAGAGGAGGTAAGTGATACATAATATAGATCGTAACTTCATCAGTTTTGAGTGCCTTTTATCTTTTTTTAGCTTTACTTAATTAATAGTTTTTTTGTTAAAATTATATTTTTCTAATCAACATAATGCCGTCTCGCAATGTAAGTAAAACATTTTCAACTCTTTTATCTTCCTGAACTTTTTTATTGAATGTTCTTATTCCTATTGTATCCGCATCAGTAGCATCACTAATTACTTTTCCAAACCATAAAACATTATCTACCAGAATAAAGCCACCTTTTCTGACTTTCTCCAAAACCAGCTCATAATAATTGCTGTAATTAATCTTGTCAGCATCTATAAATGCCAGATCATATACTTTATCAAGTTTGGGTAATAGGTCTAAAGCATTGCCAATGTGTAACTTAATACTATCTTCCAAGCCTGCTTTTTCTATATATTTTTCTATATGCGGACGTAGTTCTTCATCTAGTTCTATGGTGTCAAGTATACCATTTTCTTGTAAGCCTTTAGAAAGGCATAAAGCGGAATAGCCTGTAAAAGTACCAATTTCTAAAATATTTTTTGGTTGTATCATGTAACTAATCATTGACAAAAAATGTCCTTGTAATTTACCTGATACCATACCCGGATGAAGGTGCTTAAGCCAGGTCTCTCTTTCTAATTGCTGAAGTAAGGTAGTCGGAGCAGAGGTATGTGTTTCTGCATATTGGGCTATCGACTCTTTTATGATCTCCATATTGTATATGCCTTAGGTAAAACCTGACAACCTCGTAAAATTAACAATTAAAGCTATAGCCGCCAAGTCAAATTATAGAAAAATAGTATAAATAAATTCATAGTGCTAAAAAGCCTCCGGCAAAATAATGCCAGAGGCTTTTTAGTATATATACCCAAAAATTACTTTTTGGTTACGACCAAACGTTTAGTTAATTGTTGGTCATTTGCATTAATTCTAATAAAGTAAACACCTTCTGAATAGCGTGTTAAATCAAAAACATGCTGTACGGAGGTAGTATTACCCAATTCATGTAATTCCAGTATTTGTCCGATAATGTCTATGACCTCAAGTCTGACATTGGTCGTTGTATTGAACTCCAATTGTAGCTCTGCAAATTGATTTGTCGGATTTGGGAAAAGCTGTATGCTGTTTAGCGTTTCTATTCCATCAATACCAACAATTTCATCCACTACATAAGACTCAATATCTGTACAGCCATTGGCATCAGTAACAGTCACAGTATAATTTCCACCAGCCAAACCAGTGAGGTCTTCTGATGTATCACCAGTATCCCATTGGTACGTATATGGAGCAGTTCCATTATCAACAGTAATGTCAATAGAACCATTGCTGCTACCAGCATCAGCATCCTGAATTTCTACTATGGTAATTAGATTGATAGGGCAACCTTCATTAACTGTAAAACAGGCATTGTCTGTACAGCCAAGCGCATCCGTAACCTCTACACAATACTCACCTGGCGCTAGCCCGATCAAGTCTTCGGTCGTTTGCCCATTGCTCCAAACATAGCTATATGGAGCTATGCCGCTACCTACAGTAAGGTCTATTGTACCGTCATTGAGTGTCAACTGAGTTTCATCAGTTGCCAGCCCTGTCAGCGTCAATGTGCCACTACAAATTGTATTAACAGTAATACAGGTGTTCTCAGTACAACCAGCACCATCTGTAACTGTTACGCAGTAAACCCCACCAGCCAGACCAGTTAGATCGGCATTTGTTGAGCCATTGTCCCACTGATACGTGTATATTGGCGTTCCGCCAAAAACAGATAAGTCGATAGCTCCATCATTATTACCTGCAATACTTTCGTTCGTTATGCTAATATTGGAAATAATGCTAGGGTTACAACCAGCTTCAACATTCACACAGATTGACCCCGTACAACCAAATGAGTCAACTACATCTACACAGTATTCACCTGCTGCAAGACCTGATAAATCCTGACTGGTTGCTCCATTATTCCATTGATAGGTAAAAGGACCAACACCAGCGCCAATAACTAAATCAATGGTTCCGTCATTTTGTCCAAGGAATGTTTCGTCAGTCACATTAGCAGACAAATTCAGGTTTGGCGCACAAACACCTTCAATAGTTGCAGAAAAAGAATCTGTACAACCAGCAGCATCAGTTACCTCTACAGTATAAATGCCTGGTGCCAAACCGGATATATCTTCGCTTGTAGCACCATTGTTCCATGCATAAGTATATGGAGGGTTGCCTGCGTTCACGGTAATATCAATAGCACCATTCATCAAGCCATATTCCATATTCATGACATCAGCTGTTATATCAAGATTTGGTTCACAATCTACGCCTACAAATACATCGTAAGAAACAGAGCAACCTGTAGCATCAGTAATAATAACAGTGTAAGTCATATTGCCTGAAAGCCCAGCCAAATCCTGAGAGCTGGCACCATTGCTCCACTGATAAGTGTAAGGTGCAGTACCTCCTGTGATAGATAAATCAATACTGCCGTCATTAGCACCTAAAGAACTGGAATATTCAACTATAGCTGAATATGCCCAATCAGCAGAACATAAACCTGAAACATCAAAGCAGGCATTATCTGTACAGCCCTCTGCATCAGTTACAGTGACGCAGTACTGGTCAGCAGCCAGACCTGATAAATCTTCTGTATTTGCTCCATTATCCCATAGATAAGTATATGGAGCTGTGCCCATACCAGCAACTGTAAGGTCAATGCCTCCGTCATTAGCGCCAGGCAATGTTTCACCTGTTGTTGTTGCTGATAAGCCTAAAGTAGAAGGACATGGAGGAGGCGCACAACTTACTGTTGCTTCCCAGCCATCTTGTGTTACAGAGGCATCTGAATTAAAGATAAAGGTCAAACAACCACTAGCATCGGTAGAGGTAAATGAATCTCCGGCAGCCAGTGCATTACCTGTTCCTGAAGCATCTGGCGAAGTACAGAAATCACCAAGTGTGCCTGCGGCAGTTCCAGCACCATCATAGATGGATAAATAATCCCAGCAACCTGTACCATCACTACCTGCTGAAGTTGCAGATTCTATAGCAACAGATATAAAAGTAACTGTTACCAGATCGCCCGGTATATCAGGGCATATGGTGATAGAGTCGCTTGAGTTATTGGCATATTCTGATAATGATCCTCCATTATCATAGAAAACGCCACTAGAGCAGCTTGGTGCAGGGAAAGTCGTTGTAAATGTAAAAGGACCAGCACAGTCGGAGGTACTAGTACCATTACCAGAACCCATAGGAGCCTGGAAGAAACTGAGAGGAAAAGGAGAGATTGTATTACCATTGGTCATACCGCCTTCCAATTCATTAATACCAGGAATTACCCAATTATTGACATCAAAATTGCCACCATTAGTTGGCTGATTACTAAATCTGTAAGCCCATGAATCAAGATATTCCCAAGATTGACCAGTACCATCTACATCTACTTCTCCAAATGCATCAATTACAGCCCCATTATGGAATAACTCAATTGCATCATCCCCATTAATAGACATGGAGCCGTCAATGAAATCAGCATTTAAACCGAAGAAATCAGCAAAAGCAGCTGAATCTGTTGTTACATACATAAATGTTCCTGCTGTTACACTAATGTTGGGGAAAGTAAATTCCGGCGCACCTGTTGCACCACTTCCGTTGTTAGCAGAACTGATGCCATATTCACTTAGATCAGGAATATCATTGATAATATGAAGTTCAACACCTTTTGGCGTTCCTCCGCTAAGCGGACCATCGAATACACCTGTAATGATTAAATCATCAGTTACTATATCAGAAGAATCTGTACATACCGCACAAACGTAATATTCATAAACTGTTTCAGGCGATAACCCTGTTAAAGAATAAGGATTACCTACGCCATTTACTGTTGTTCCTGTGCCTGGTGTAAATCCAGACAAGCCCCATTCTATATTAAAATTCGACTCTGGAGAAGACCAGGTCAAATCTGCTGAAGCCTCTGTTATATTAACTGCTGTACCAGCTACGGGAGCAGGGCATGGGTTGGATGGTGCACAAGTTACGGTAGCAGCCCATCCACCTTGTACCACAGAAGCATCTGATGTAAATACAAAAGTGAGACATCCGCTAGCATCGGTAGATGTAAAATTATCACCTGCTGCCAGTGCCATACCAGTTCCAGTACCTGGTGAATTACAGAAATCGCCAAGTAATGAAGCTGTAGCATCAGCACCATCATAGATAGAAATATAATCCCAACAACCTGTACTATCTGTAGCTGCTCCTGTAGCAGATTCAATCTCAACGAAAGAAAAGTCAACAGTTACAGCATCACCTGCATTGTCTGGACAAATGGTATAAGTGTCATTGGCATTATTTTGATAATCTCCCATTGAACCACCTACATCGTAAAAGTCGCCACCACATACAGGCGAAGCAGGAGCAGTAGTGAAGGTAAACGGACCTGTCCAGTCGCTTAATATACCGCCACCACAATCTGCTTGTACATAACAATCATAAGTAGTGGAAGGAGTCAAGCCTGTTAAACTGTAAGGATTACCAGTTACGAGCTGCGTACCAGAGCCTTGTGCAAAACCAGTTGGTCCCCATTCCATGTTAAAAGCAGTTTCTGCGGATGTCCAGGATATTTCTGCAGATGTGCCGTCGAGGCTTGGTATTGCTGTTAAACCTGTTGGTGCAAGACAGCTTGGTCCTTCAAATACTTCAAGGTCAAAATCACAAGCAGCGCCACCGGCACCATCAACAACGATGTAATAATCGCCAGTAGGTAGAGAGACAACAGTTGAATCGCCACCTGCTCCTAAAGCAATACAAGTAGCATCAGGGCCATCTAAAACACTATTATTAATATCACTACAATCAATATCGGCAGTTGGGTAGATTGCCATTGATTGAGCACAATCAACATTTGTTAATGCTACAGTATGATTGCCAGAATTGACAGCTGTAAAAGTAAACCAAACAGCGTTTTCAATAGAGAAGCCAGTTGGTGGATCACAAATAGCCAGGATACCTATGCCTGAAGTAGCATCAAACTCAGCCTGCGATACTGTAGCACTAATATTTGTACCAGCAGTCACGGCACCTAGTGTAAGTTGAGTAGCATTGGCACAATCATCATTAGCAGGAGGTGCAGGGCAAGCTGTTTCCGGGCTGCTAACGCATGTAATGGCTGGGAAGCCGTTATCGGTTGCAGTATTAGCAGAAGTGCCACAGGCACCAGCCTCAGTAACAGCGATCAAATATGTACCCGATTCAGAAGCAGTAAAAGTTAATTCACAGCTAGAACCTGCATCCAGCCCAAAGGCATCGACATTTCCGCTTGGAGAAATAATTGTGAATTCAAGTGGCCATGCCTGTCCTCCCATGCCAGCGCCTGCGGCACTATTACATGCACTAAATACATAAGTGCCGCCCATGACGACATTATCCATGAAATAAGCTTCAGAAGCCCATACTTCAAAAGTGGTTATTTCATTGAAAGGACAACCTGTACCCGGATCACATGGAGCGCCACCAAAAGTAGTATTAAAATCAATCCAACCTGTAGTAGGACTTGGATTGAGCCAATCTAAACATGGCGTTGCC
>JAHDFX010000001.1:30322-61884 GCA_020627965.1 Saprospiraceae bacterium
ATCAATCCAACCTGTAGTAGGACTTGGATTGAGCCAATCTAAACATGGCGTTGCCATCATATTACAAGCCGGATCATTGGCGTCAAGGAAATTAACGACCAATGAAGTTGCTGTAGAATCACAGTTATCGCCATTCATATCGGTAACAAAACCAGTAAGCACCCATGTGCCAGCGAGAGGAGGCAGTGCATTATTACTTAATACGCCATTCAAATCTTCATCAAAAGAATAAGGAGATGTAATACCTCCTAATGTGAACCCACCGGTAAGACCGCCAGTTCCTCCCATTGCATCGCTAAACTGAAGTTCATAGTCTCCACCAGTTGGTACAGTGTCTCCCATGACTTCAAATGTAGCGAGTTCGCCAGGGCAGAGATCAACAGGTCCTGTATTATTTAATGTACCTGCCGTACAAGAAGTAACAGGTTCAGGACATATCGTTTCCGGGCTACTGACACATGTAATAGCTGCAAAGCCATTATCAGTTGCAGTATTAGTAGTTGTACCACAGGCACCAGCCTCAGTAACAGCGATCAAATATGTACCCGATTCAGAAGCAGTAAAAGTTAATTCACAGCTAGAACCTGCATCCAGCCCAAAGGCATCGACATTTCCGCTTGGAGAAATAATTGTGAATTCAAGTGGCCATGCCTGTCCTCCCATGCCAGCGCCTGCGGCACTATTACATGCACTAAATACATAAGTGCCGCCCATGACGACATTATCCATGAAATAAGCTTCAGAAGCCCATACTTCAAAAGTGGTTATTTCATTGAAAGGACAACCTGTACCCGGATCACATGGAGCGCCACCAAAAGTAGTATTAAAATCAATCCAACCTGTAGTAGGACTTGGATTGAGCCAATCTAAACATGGCGTTGCCGTCATATTACAAGCGGGATCATTGGCATCAAGGAAATTAACGGTCATAGGAACGGCAGTAGAGTCACAACTATCGCCATTGATATCTGTAATGAAAGCAGTTACTGTCCATGTTCCAGCAAGTGGAGGTAGAGAATTAAAGCTCAGTAGTCCATTTAGATCTTCATCAAAAGAATATGGGGGGATAATGCCATCAAGAGTAAAACCGCCTGCAAGACCACCGGTTCCACCCATGTCATCACTAAATTGTATTGCATATCCGCCACCTGTAGGTATAGTGTCTCCAGTTAAATCAAAAATACCTATATCGCCGGAACAAAGGTCAAGCGGACCGGGATTAACTGGAGTTCCAGCCACACATGTAGTAATAGGAGGAGGGCAAGAAGGATCATTAATTTCGAGGAAGTTGACGATCATAGGATCAGTAGTGGGTCCACAGGGGTTTCCATCTGCATCCAGAACGATACCTGTTACTACCCATGTACCAGATAAATTTGGTAGATTATTACCAGGCAAAATACCGTTGATACGATCATTAAATACCCAGGGAAGAGGAACGTCAGTAATCGTGAAACCACCTGCCAAGCCGCCAGTTCCCCCCATTGCATCACTAAAGCCAACCTGATACACCCCGCCTGTAGGAATCGTATCATTGACTACATCAAAAGTAACATTATCTCCAAAACAAACATCGATAGGCCCAGGGGCAACTAATGTTCCGGCATTACAAACAACAGGAGTGCATATTGGATCAGTAGCGTCAAGGAAATTAACGATCAATGAAGTTGCTGTAGAATCACAGTTATCGCCATTCATATCGGTAACAAAACCAGTAAGTACCCATGTGCCAGCGAGAGGAGGTAGTGCATTATTACTCAACACACCGTTTAAATCTTCATCAAAAGAATAAGGAGATGTAATACCTCCTAACGTGAACCCACCGGTAAGGCCGCCAGTTCCTCCCATTGCATCGCTGAATTGTAACTCATAGTCTCCATCTGTAGGTACAGTATCTCCCATAAATTCAAATGTAGCGAGTTCGCCAGGACAAACATCTATAGGCCCGACATTTACAAGCGTTCCTGCTGAACAACCCGTAACAGGAGCAGGACATTCCGTTGCAAGACTGTTGGTACATTTAATAGCCGCAAAACCATTGTCAGTAGCAGTATTAGTAGTAGTACCACAAGCACCAGCTTCAGTAACTGCAATCAGGTATGTACCGGATTCAGAAGCAGTAAAAGTTAATTCGCAGGTAGAACCTGCATCCAGCCCAAAGGCATCGACATTTCCATTTGGAGAAATGATCGTGAACTCAAGTGGCCATGCCTGCCCGCCCATACCAGCTCCGGCAGCGCTGTTACATGCACTAAATACATAAGTACCACCCACGGCGACATTATCCATAAAGTAAGCTTCAGAAGCCCATACTTCAAAAGCAGTGATCTCATTAAAAGGGCAACCTGTACCCGAATCACATGGAGCGCCGCCAAAAGTAGTATTAAAATCAATCCAGCCTGTAGTAGGACTTGGGTTGAGCCAATCTAAACATGGCATTGCTGTTGTAGTATAAGATAGATTAGTTTCTTGTATGGTAAGTTGTGTAATTTTGTTTTCATTACAGGAATAGCCATCTGATGTAGGCAAATTTTCTGTGTCTGCATACACAGTTTGCATACCCAAACACCAGAAACATAAACAACAAAGTAGTAAGCGTAAGTTTACTTGTTTCATAATTCATTTGATTTGTCATAAAAAAACAGCTGAACAGAAATAATATATAAGTGCAGTACCATTCAAAAAATGATGTTGCACCCAATATTCAAAGCAGGCATCCGTTTGAGAAGAGAAATAATTAACGGAAACAGTTTTGAAAAGACATAATTTTATTCAGCCTAATATTCAACACAAATATATAGTATTTTCCCTGTAGGAAAGAACGGAAATCAGGTTTGATAAAAGACTATTTTTAATTTAGGAGAAGCTGTTCAGATTAAACAAATTCCAAGTGTTAAATCTGAACAGCTTCTCAACAAAGTATTACTAGAATGTTTATTGCTTCCTAATCAGAAAAGACTATATTCATAAAACATTAAACAAATTCTATGTAAGTTTCAAATCTTGAAACTTATTTAGTAATTACCAGGCGTTTTGTCAGTTGTTGACCATCGGCACTGATCCGAATAAAATACACACCTTCTAAATAGTCTGTCAGATCGAAATTGTGTTGTACTGAAGTAACATTGCCCAGATCATATGATTCTACTATTTGCCCAATGACGTCGAATATTTCGAGTTGAACATTTGTCATTTGATCGAAATCTAATTGTAGCTGAGTAAACTTATCTGCAGGATTTGGGAACAACTGAAGGTTGTTGAGCGATTCAATACCTTCAACACTAATTGTAGTACACAGAACATTTGCAGCCCAGCCGCCTTGTACCACAGAAGCATCTGAGTTGAATATGAAAGTCAAACAACCTGAGGGATCGGTAGAGGTGAAATTGTCACCAGGAGCTAGTGCCATTCCTGTACCAGAGGCATCTGGTGTATTACAGAAATCTCCTAAAGAAGGGAATGTAGCATCCGGCCCATCATAAATAGAAATATAATCCCAACAACCTGTACCATCGCTACCGGCTGAAACAGCAGATTCTATATCGACAAAGGTAAATTCTACAGCAACTAAGTCACCTGGAGTACCAGGGCAAATGGTATATGTGTCATTGGCATTATTCAGGTAATCACCTGATGCGCCACCAATGTCGTAGAAGTCAACTCCACAAGCAGGAAATGCAGGAGCAGTAGTAAAGGTAAGTGGTCCAATCCATTGAGTTAGTCCATTCATACCACAATCTGCTTGTATATAGTAATCGTAAGTAGTAGATGGCGCTAAACCTGTTAAATTATGTGGATTGCTGACCATGACTTGTGTGCCAGAACCTTGTGCAAAACCAGTTGATCCCCACTCGAGGTTAAAGTTTGCTTCATTGGATAGCCATGAAAGGTCAGCGGATGTACCCTCTATGCTTGGTGTTGCTGCAAGTCCTTCCGGTGCTACACATGCAGGTCCTTCGAATACTTCAAGGTCAAAACCACATGCATCACCACCAGCACCATCTATAACAATGTAGTAGTCGCCCGCAGTCAGTGTAACTATTGTAGAGTCACCACCAGCTCCGAGGGCAATACAATTAGCATCAGGGCCATCTAGTACACTGTTGTTGATGTCGGTACAATCGATGTCACTTGTTGGGTAAACCCCCATAGATTGAACGCAGTCTACATTAGTCAATGCGATAGTGTGATTGCCGGAATTAGCTGCTGTAAAAGTAAACCAAACTCCATTTTCTATAGAGAAACCATTAGGAGGGTTGCAAACGGCGAGAATACCGATACCAGTAATTGTGTCAAGCTCAGCCTGAGATACTGTCGCACTTACATTCGTTCCCGTGGTAACAGTGCCTGGCGTGAGTGTAATAGCATTGACACAATCGTCGTTAGGGGGAGGAGGGGGGCATGCGGTTTCGGGGCCGCTAACACAGGTCATGGCAGGGAAACCATTGTCAGTAGCAGTGTTAGTTGTTGTTCCACAAGCACCAGCTTCTGTAACAGCAATCAGGTAAGTGCCTGATTCTGTCGCTGTCCATGTAAGCTCACAGACAGAACCCATATCTAAACCAAATGCATCAACATTTCCACTAGGAGCGATGATGGTGAATTCCAATGACCAGGCCTGTCCACCCATGCCAACGCCAGCAGCACTGTTACAAGCACTAAAGACATAAGTTCCTCCCATGGCTACATCATCTACAAAATAAGCTTCAGAAGCCCATATCTCAAAGGCAGTAAGCTCATTAAATGGACAACCTGTTCCAGGGTCACAAGGTGCACCACCAAAAGTCGTGTTAAAGTCTACCCAACCTGTAGTAGGGCTTGGGTTTAACCAGTCAGTACATGGACCGCCCAAGCTTGGTTCTCCTGCATCCGTTAGATTCATTTGTGAAGTGGGGTCGCCATTTACTCCAGGAGAAGAAGCGCCAGTTTCTCCATAGCCGTCGCCTGCATAAGTCCAGGTAAAAGAAATGGGATCACCATCATTAGCATCAGCACATACACCTTCAGACCAACCTGCGGGAGGTGTCATGTCAAAAATAAAATTATTAGGGCTTCCTTGGAGTACACTAAGGTCAGAATCTCCTGCAGGGCAAAAGCCTGTTGTGCCAAAATTGGCAACATTACCTGAGCTACCCAGGTCATTAATAGCATCTGCAAGAGGATTTCCTGCATAAGACCAATCTGTTGGGAAGGTCAAAGTAACGCAATCTAACCATTCTTCAGTGTTGGAAGTGTAAGTAATCTGTATAGTTACCTGAACAGTTCCATCTCCGTTGCACAAATAGGTTCCTGATGCATCAGGGGTTGTGATGTCGGCAAAAACGGGCTGTAAACCGAAGCACCAGAAACAAAGGGAATAAAATAGTAAGTGTAAGTTTAATTGTTTCATAATTGATTTTTATTTGTAAAGTACAAATATATAGTATTTTCTTTGTTAGAAGTAAGAAAGCTTTTAAACATTTAATTGACTTTTTTTGTGTTATTGATAAGCTTTGTAAAAGTAAAACAATTGTATGTTTGATAAACTAGTAAATGATCTAGAAACGGAATTGGTACGGCCACTGCCGGGGATAAGCGCTCATCTTCGTATGGCAAGTTATCTTCGGCAATCACGTATAAAAGAATATCCTACACCACCTAAAGATGCCAGGGTTGCGGGAGTATTGGTTTTGTTTTATCTAAAAGGAGATACTACCTACCTCACTTTGATGATGCGTACTAATCGTGGTGCACATAGCGGACAGGTGAGCTTTCCTGGTGGGGGAGTGGAAGAGCAGGATGAAGATATGGTGGCAACAGCCTTGAGAGAAGCACAGGAAGAAGTAGGTATACAACCGATTGACGTTCATACTATAGGAAAGTTAACACCTCTGTATATTCCAATCAGTAACTCGTTGGTAAATCCAATTGTTGCTTATTCCCATAAAGTACCTGATTATGAAATAGACCCGGGAGAAGTGCAATATGTCATTGAAGCCAAACTAGACGATCTATTGAATCCTGATTTACATAAAACAACAGACATGACGGTTCAAGGGGGCTTGAAAATGAAGGATATTCCTTATTATGATGTAAACGGTCATGTGGTATGGGGAGCTACAGCAATGATGCTGAGTGAATTATTAGAAATAGTTGGTCGACTTAAAGTCAATACTCCGTATTGATATTGAGAATGCTCCGCATTCGTTTAAAAAACCAGTGTCATTTGAGGGTCAATAACTTATAAAAAGCCTGAAAAATGGATTTATTTTTTTGAGCATATGGATGACTAATAGAAGCAAAAGCCAATACGGAGTATTGTTAATTTGTTAATCTTCTAATAAAAGAAGATTTAAAAGTCTCTTTTTGCTGTTAAAAGCCTATTTTTAGCGCAACTATTTTGCAGATATATACGTATTTAAATTTTATTGAAATGTCTGTTTATCTGTCTTTTTGATAGATATTGAGAAAAATGTATTTATGAATACAGAAAAACCATTAGTTAATCGTGTTGCCAATAGCGGCTTAATCACGCTCAATCTGGAAGAATATTTTCCAAAAGAAGCAGTGGCCATTTTTGATATAAAAGACTATCTTTTTCAAGGTTTGTTATTGAAAGAAAAAGACTTTCGAGCTGCCATGAAAGAACATGACTGGTCGCAATATGAAGGCAAACATTTGGCTGTATACTGTTCTACAGATGCCATATTACCTACCTGGGCTTTTATGCTGGTCACCATGTACGCCGAACCTTTTGCGATAAGCATAACACAAGGCGATGCCACAACAGTTTATACAAACCATTACCGTGCTGCTTTAGCTAAACTGGATGTCAACCAATATGAAGATAAGCGAATAGTCATAAAAGGCTGTAGCAATAAGCCTGTTCCTGTATCAGCTTACATGGAATTGGTAAGACTATTGCGTCCGCATGCGAAGAGTATTATGTATGGAGAGCCTTGTTCAACTGTTCCTATTTACAAAAAACCTCGTCTAAAGTAATAGTTTAAATACTTGTACTCAAATTCTTAATTATAAATCCGAAAACACCAAATTTAAAATTATATGATTCGTTCTATTTCTATTTCCGCTATTGTGTTGCTTGCGGTTGGGGCTTTATTGTGTTTTACATCTACAGTGGAAAGTGAAACTGCCGGAGATGATGTCAAGCGTTATCGTTCTGAAAAGGCTTCTAATTTGCCTCAGGTGATAAAAGGTATTCGTTTGTCATCGGATATAAATCTGGCTGGCGAAGTGGTACCAAATAATTTTGATGCCCGAGAGCGAGTAGATCGTGAAATGATGGTAAATTGTTACCGTCATTCAGCCACATTGCAGTATATGAAACTGGCGAATCGTTATTTTCCAATCATAGAACCTATTCTTGCAGAGCAGGGCGTACCAGATGATTTTAAATATTTAGCTGTTGCTGAGAGTGGCTTACGCAATGCTTCTTCGCCAGCAGGCGCCAAAGGTATCTGGCAATTTTTAGCATCTACTGGTAAAGAATACAGTATGATTGTGAATAGTGAAGTGGATCAGAGGTATGATGTAGAAGTGGCTACGCGTGCCGCTTGTCGTTATCTGAAAAATGCTAAAAATCAATTTGGTACGTGGACAGAGGCTGCTGCTTCATATAATATGGGCAAATCTCGCTTACGCAAATTGCAAAACAGCCAGAAAGAAACGGATTATTACAATATGGAAATGAACTCGGAAACTTCTCGTTATGTTTTCCGCATTATTGCTTTGAAAGAGGTGATGAGGAATCCGAATGCTTATGGATTCTATTTGGATGCAGACGAACTATATCCACCTTTTAATTACCGTATTGTAGAGGTTAAAGGTGCTGTAGCAAGCTGGGCAGATTTTGCACACCAACATGGCACTACTTATCGCATGTTGAAAGTATATAATCCTTGGTTACGTTCTTCTCAATTGACCAATTCTGCAAAAAAGACTTATCAGGTTAAGATTCCTATTTAATTACTTTTGTTTGTCAATTAATTTTAGAGCTTCTCTTTTACTGAGTGAATGTAGGTCGTCGTGTCGTGCTACAAAGTCACTTACCCAGTCTGCATCAACACGACTATAGCTGCGCAATATCCAGCCAATAGCTTTATTGATGAAAAACTCATTAGAGCCTAGTAACTGTTGAATAATATTGGTCAAAAGCTCTTTTTCCAGTTCCTCTTTGTATTTCAATTGGAATAATAAACAGGTTCTTTGTAACCAAATATTATCAGAATCCAGCCAATCTTGAATTCTGACTTGTCGTTCTTCCGGAAATTTTTTGAAATATGGACCTACAGAATTGGTGGCAATATAATCTATTGTATCCCACCATGATCGTTGGGTGATCATGTGTTCAAATAAGGCGATGTCGTCGATCTCGTATTGGCGGTGATATTTGGCAGTTAGCTCCTGTGCAAAATAATGCCATTCACGCTGCGGGCGTTCCCATAAGGTCTTTACTATAGAAGGTAAAGACTGCTTGTCAGGCAAGGCTTTTCTTTGTAAGAATGGTTTTTGAATATTGCGTCTTTGAGGCGCTTTTATACCATAAAAAGGAAAATGATCCTTCATATAAGCTGCCTGGGCTATAGCAATTTCTTTATCTCCATGTCGGATAAACTCTTTTTCTAGTGTTTCGTACATTATCCTTTTATAATGAAGTACCAGGTCAGGGTTATAGCAATTATATTAATTGCGAGCAATGTCCAGAACCACATTTTACCAGTATCAAGGAGGTCTTCCTTAATGAAATCATCAACAGCCTGAAAAACTCTAGGCTGAATTTTATCCATATTAGCAGAAGTTAATTCCATTTCCTCTCCGATTTTATCCAGTGATTCTTTCAGTGGGATACGGTTGAGAAACAGATCAACTACCCAGCGAATGGGACGAGGAAGACGTTCTGATTTTTGTACCATACCAACAGCACCGGAGAAAACACTGGAAGTAATGCCTGATTTTGTAGAAAGCTTCTCTTGTCCTTCTATCACTTTGCGAGTAATACTATCTACAATACCTTCCAATAATCCACTGCTTTGATTATAGATTTTTGATAAACCTTCAGTTATGGCATAGCCGCGAGCTTTCCAGGCGTAAATAGCAGGAAATAGCAGGAAAAAAACGAGCATAAGTAGAATTTTCACTCCACTTTGTTCATCTCCTACGTCCCACAAAACGACAAAACCGAAAATCCAGTTGATAATTACTCCAATAAATAAATAGAATAATATCTTGAAAATAATAGCTCCCCCTATTTTGGCAGCTTGTATGGGTAGTTTTTTTATGCGCATTTTGCTAGAAATGTAAGGTTTTTCAATTTATATACCACGTTTTTTCTATTTTTTACAAAGATACTATTTGAATTATAAAATTTAAATGTAACTTTGCAGCAAATAAGCGACTTAAAGTGTATAGTCTTTGACTTACCCTGAAGTTCTACACTACACCGATATCCCTTTTGGTTGTTCGGTTTTTTCCCGCTAACATTTCGAGATATTCCATTAGAATACAGTCAAAAATCATACGAATAAAAATATAGGAGAACAATTCTCATTGTGACCCGTATAAATCACATATATAAAGATTCAATCGACTTGCCCAATATATTTCGAATACTTAACATTAAAAATAATTATAAACAAAACGATCTTAATTCATGTACGACATTCTTCAGTTAAATGAGATGCTTGTTCCAGAACTGCGCGAGATAGCTGAGCAGTTAGAGATTAAATCCTACAAAAAACTCACCAAGCAGGATCTCATTTACAAAATTCTCGACCATCAGGCTATCGCCGGAGGAGGTGCAGCACAAGAAGAGCCTCCTAAAAAGAAAAAGACAACAACTTCTTCCAAAAAGAAAATAAGTGCTTCTGTAGAAGAAAAACCTAAGCGCAAACGCACACGCAAACGTGTAGAAAAAGAGGAAGAACCCGCTGAACCAGCAGAAGAATCTGTTGGAGCATCCTCTGAACCAGCAGTTAAAAAAGAAGAAGCGCCTGCTCCTGTAATAGAGGAACCCAAAAAACTGCCCCCAACTAAGGTGACAGAAGCCGACCTACGCCGAAAAGACGACCGCAGGAGAGATAAAAAAGACAGAAAAGACAGAAAAGAGAAGAAAGGTGATTCTGGAAAAGACCGTGATTCAAAACCAGGTTTTAATATTGATTTTGACGGTGTTATTGAAGGCGATGGGGTTTTGGAAATGATGCCAGATGGCTATGGTTTCTTGCGCTCTGCTGATTATAACTACCTAACATCTCCTGATGATATTTATGTATCTCCTTCTCAGATCAAATTGTTTGGTTTGAAAACAGGTGATACGGTACAAGGAGCTATTCGCCCACCAAAAGAGGGGGAAAAATATTTTGCTTTATTGAAAGTAGGATATATCAATGGACGTGCTCCGCAAGAAGCTCGTGACCGTGTACCTTTTGATTATCTAACACCGCTTTTCCCGAAAGAAAGATTTAATCTGTCAGAAAATTCGGATCTTTATTCGACTCGTATGATCGATATGTTCGCACCTATTGGTAAAGGACAGCGTGGTTTGATCGTGGCACAACCCAAAACGGGTAAGACATTCTTACTGAAAGACGTAGCCAATGCCATCGCTAAAAACCATCCAGAGTGTTATTTGATTATTTTACTCATCGACGAGCGTCCGGAAGAGGTGACAGATATGCGCAGAAGTGTTCGTGCAGAGGTAGTAGCTTCTACTTTTGATGAGCCGGCTGATCGTCATGTCAGAGTATCGAATATTGTGCTGGAAAAAGCCAAGCGCCTTGTCGAATGTGGTCATGATGTAGTCATCTTGCTGGATTCTATTACCCGTTTGGCGCGTGCGCACAATACAGTGGCGCCAGCTAGTGGTAAAGTATTGTCTGGTGGTGTGGAAGCAAATGCACTACACAAACCCAAACAATTCTTTGGTGCTGCCCGTAATATTGAGCATGGTGGTTCATTGACTATCTTAGCTACAGCACTGATCGAAACTGGTTCAAAAATGGATGGTGTTATCTTTGAGGAGTTCAAAGGGACAGGTAATATGGAATTACAACTGGATAGAAGCTTGTCGAATAAGCGTGTATATCCTGCCATTGATTTAACGAAATCCAGTACACGTCGTGAAGATTTATTGCTTGATAAAGACACGCTTTCTCGTATGTGGATCATCCGTAACCAATTGGCGGATATGAACCCTGAGGAGGCTATGCGTTTTATGCTTAATAACATGAAAGGCACCAAAAATAACGATGAATTTTTATTATCTATGAATAAAGGATTGAAATAGTTCTTGTAGATTTTTGTTTTACAAGTTTAAAGAACTATCTTTGCCATCCTTTTTGGAAAAAAATATTGCAAAATAAATTGCCATGAAACGTACATTCCAACCATCTAGAAGAAAACGTGCCAACAAACACGGCTTTCGTGAGCGTATGAGTACGAAAGAAGGACGCAAAGTATTAGCGCGTCGTCGTGCAAAAGGACGTAAGAAACTTACTGTTTCTGACGAGCGTCGTTTGAAGTAAATCCGCTTTAAGATAAGCCCTTTCCGGGCCTATATCTGGATTTATTTATGCGTATAGATATATAAACCGAAAGCTGGTAACGGCTTTCGGTTTTCTTCGTTATGTACGATAATACATTAGACTTGAAACAAACATTCAAAAAAGGCGAAAGACTAAAAAGGCGCAAACTGATTAAGCGAATGTTTAATCGGGAAGGCGAATCTGTGGCTGCTTATCCTTTGCGTATCATATGGCTGGAAGTAGAACTAGATAGTAATTATCCGGCTCAGTTTGCTTTAAGTGTGCCCAAACGTGCTTTTCCTAAAGCGGCGCACCGGAATGTAATCCGTAGAAGGCTGAGAGAGGCTTACCGACTAAACAAGCATAACTTATATGAGTTCGTTGAAAAACAGGAAAAACAGTATGCTATTATGGTGTTATATACTGCTAAAGAAGCTCTTACCTTTCAACAAATTGAAGCTAAGATGAAAGTCTTATTTAAAAAGTTTGTAAAGCGGAATCAATAAGAATACACCCATAAATATATACCTGTTTATTCCACAATTATCTTAGCTACAACCTTATTGCCCGAAAGGGTAATTAAATGACAGAAATACATTCCACGTTCCAATTGTCTGACATCTACCTGATTAATCTTCTGCTGATTAGCAGGCTGATTTATGATGAGTCTCCCGTGTAGGTCAAAAAGGCTTAGATATTCCAAAGGCTCATTGGTTTCTATCTGAATGTTTTTACTTGCAGGATTGGGATAGATGTTATAAGTTGTTGTCTCTATATTTTGTACACCAACTGGCAGAGAAGTACAATGTGCTTCAGCGATATAAAGGTCGTTAGAAGCCCAGCTATTGTAGGCGGAAGAAACAAATATGGTAATTCTCTCACTGCCATCGGTGGTAACCTGCCCATTGTATGCAGGCATAGCGAGGTCGGTTATAGGGGCAGGAACGCTGAGATTATTTAATGAATCTCTGCACATTGCATATAGCTCAGAATCTGCAATGGCACCCATTCCAAAATAATACGTCGAGTCATTTTTTGAGAGCTGTCCCGGCGTTGTTAATGCTGTAAACAGTGTATCTGAAATTTCATAGCTCAGGTTTTCTATTTGCTCAAAAAGATAAATGCCGTAATCCCCATTTATTCTTCCGGTCAAAAACAACTGAGATTTATCGGATGTCAGGCTTGGTGCAGCAACAAAATCGAAATTTATATCACCAAGTAGTTGTACCTCGACGGGTATAGAAAAGGGAGCAGTCAGGCTATTTCTTTGCGCATAAAATAAAGTGGTATCACTAAGGGTGGTAAAAAACATTTCTAACTCATCATTAGTCAGCCAGCAAGAAAGAGGTTGGTCTTCCGCAGGATAATCTATGTTTAGAGGCTGTGAATTGACAAAGGTAGCATTGGTCGTCGGTCGGGATACCATATGCAGGCTGGCTTCACCTGAAGAGGTATTTAAATAATATAGCCTGAGTCCGTCGGGCGAAAGCCAGGGATAGGCTTCTGCATTACTTGTATTGATTTCGTCTAAAGCCCTGACATCTGGCCAGGTACATTCTTCCTGGCAGGCTGATTGCTGATTGAGCGTGTATGGTGACGATATTGGAATGTATTCGCTTGAAGATTGGAGAGTTTGTATTAATGCACCATTGGCATCTCTTTGTCCGATAACATGAGACACAATGCCCAGACAGCATAAAAAAACAGTGGTAATGGTTTTCATAGTAAAGTTTAAAATCTTCTATTCTACGATGATTTTTCTGATCGCACTTTTGCCCGAAAGGGTAATTATACGACAAAAATACATACCACTTTCCAATTGATTTATATTTATACGATTAATTTTCTGGTGATTAAGGGGCTGATCAATGAGTAATCTGCCATTTAGATCGTAAAGACTTAGGTGCTTTAACGGCACATCTGTTTCTATTTGAATTACATTTTTTGCTGGATTTGGATAAATGTTGAAATCTATTTCATTTGGATCTTGCACACTTACAGGGGGCGGCGGATCACAATGTGCCGTAGCGATGTATAATTGATTAGCAGACCATGAATTGGTAGGAGAATAGACGAAGATAATCGTCTGCTCACCAGCATCGACGGTAGCTTGTCCATTATAACCCTGCATAGAAATACCATTTAACGGATTTGAGTTGCTGAAATTGCTGACTGAATCTCTACACATAACGTGCAATTTACAGTCTGAAGTCGGGCCTACACCAAGATAATAAGCATTGTCATCTTTTGAAAGTTGTCCGGGGACTACAGGGTTTAGAGGTAAAATTTCTGAAAAATCGTAACTCAGATTGCCCGTTTGATCGAAAACATAAATTTGGTCACTACTATAAATAAATAATTGTGATTTGTCTTGAGTCAGGCTTGGTGCCGAGAAAAAACCAGAAGGTAAACCATTCATTTGAACCTGAACCGGAGTTGAAAAGGGATCTGTCAGGCTGTTTCTTTGGGCATAAAATACACCCACTCCGTAAGTCTGCACAAAGTATATTTCTTTTTCATCACTCGTTAGCCAGCAGGAAATTGGGTCGCCTGAAGTCGGATAAGTGATGTTTAAGGGTTGTGGGTTAATAAACACGGTATTAATATTTGGTCTGGAAGCCATATAAAATTGATCGACTCCATCCGTACGCAAATAGTACAATCTGAGTCCATCTGCTGAAAGCCAGGGGTATGAATCAGCAGCTCCATCAACATTAATTTCGTCTAATGATCTGATATCAAGCCATTCACAATCTTCATTACATAATGATCGGGGGCTGGCAGGTGGTGATGGTAATACCTGAGGACGTTCTTTGACCGATTGGGTTGTTGATTGTATCAACATACCATCGGCGTTTCTTTGGCTGAAAGCATGGAATACAATACCAAGACATAGCAAAAAGGTAATAAAGGTTTTCATTTCAAAGGATTTTGGTGAACAATAGATTTATATGTTTAGAGCATTATGAAGTTCTATTGTACAATTAAAAGAAAACCATATAGATCGTATTGGGCAAAGGAAGATAATGTGTACAAAAGTACAGGCAGAGTAAGGTTAAAGGTTTTCATTTAAGAATATAATTGAACGGTTTATTTATATGTTTCTGGTTTATAACTGTTTCCAAATATACAATTTTGTTGACTGTGTGTCAATAAGGGAGAGAAATTAAACGTTGTTTAATTTGCTTGATTGTTTTTGTGAATAGGATTAAAGCGCATTGAATTGTGCCATATTTTCACCTCATTCCCATATTAAGTGACTGTGCATGGCGTACAGTCGCCCCCACAATCAATGCCTGTTTCATTTCCATTTTGTACCCCATCAATGCAAGTTGCCACAGCTTCTCCATCCTGCTTAGAACAAGAAGAGACAAAAATTAGGAGTAATAGTAAAAATAAACTGCTCTTATTCATGGTATATAATTTTAGTATGATATATCCAATAATGTCACCTATAGGAAATGCTGAAAGTTTAAATAGGTTCATTATCTTGCAGCATGTCAGAAAAAAAACTATTCTTACTCGACGGGCATGCCTTGGTTTATCGGGCACATTATGCATTTATTAAACGCCCGCTTATCAATTCCAAAGGCGTGAATACTTCTGCCATTAATGGTTTTACTCGTACACTTTGGGAAATATTGACAAAAGAAAAACCCAGCCATATTGCTGTTTCATTCGACTTGCCAGGCGGTACTTTTCGTAATGAAATGTACACTGAATATAAAGCCAACAGAGAAGAACAGCCTGAAGATATTACCATTGCCATTCCCTATATCCAAAAGATTATTGAGGGATTTAATATCCCAATCGCCATCAAACAAGGCTATGAAGCGGATGATGTTATCGGCACATTGGCGAAGCAGGCAGAAAAAGAAGGCTTTGAAGTCTACATGATGACGCCCGATAAGGATTATGCCCAACTGACTTCCGACAAAGTTTTTATGTATAAACCGGCTCGTTTTGGTAATGGTGTAGAAATACTGGATGCCAAAAAAGTCTGTGAAAAATGGCAGATCAAACGAGTCGATCAAGTGATTGATGTACTTGGTTTGCAGGGCGATAGTGCCGATAATATTCCAGGCATTCCAGGTATTGGCGCTAAGACGGCCGTCAAACTATTAGCACAATTCGACAGCCTCGAAAACCTGCTTGAAAATACCGATAAACTCAAAGGCAAACAAAAAGAAAATGTAGAAAATTTCGCTGAGCAAGGACGCTTGTCCAAGGCTTTAGCGACCATTGAGGTCAATGTGCCGATACAATTCGACGCAGAGACCTATAAAGTCGAAGAGATCAACCGTGAAGCCCTCACAGAGATATTCAAAGAACTGGAATTCCGCTCATTATCTAAGACTATCCTTGGGGCAGGGGAGGAGGTCGCTCCTTCTGGTCAAACCGATTTATTTGGTAATGCAGTAGCCACGAAGACTTCGCAAAGAGCGCCCAAATTTCCTCAGCCGGAATATCAGATTGCTGAAAATAATATTGAAAATACCCCACACGAATACCACCTTGCCGATACGCCCGAACTCAGAGCAGACCTCATCAAAAAACTGGAAAAGCAAAAAGCTTTTTGCTTCGATACAGAAACCACTTCCGTAGATGCCAATCAGGCAGAGCTGGTCGGTATTGCGTTTTCGTATAAAAAAGGAGAAGCTTATTATGTGCCTGTGCCGGCAAATGAAGCCGAAGCTAAAGCGATAGTGAATGAGTTCAAACCTGTTCTGGAAAATGAAAAAATAGAGAAGATCGGTCAGAACCTGAAGTATGATATCATAGTACTAAAATGGTATGATGTGGAAGTCAAAGGTCAGTTTTATGATACCATGCTTGCCCATTATCTCTGCGAGCCAGAACTCCGCCATAATATGGATTATCTGGCAGAAAGTTATCTGAAATATTCCCCGGTCTCCATTACGACCCTTATCGGTAAAAAAGGCAAAAATCAGCTTTCTATGCGGGATGTTCCTGTCGAAAAAGTCATAGAATATGCTGGCGAAGATGCAGATATTACTTTACAACTAAAAGAGGCTTTACAGCCAATGGTGAAGGAAAATGACCTGGAAAAATTATTCACAGATATAGAAGTACCGCTTATCAATGTACTCGCTGCTATGGAATATGAAGGTATCAATGTAGATGCTGGTTTCCTGGAAGCTTATTCCAAAGTATTGACCAAAGACATAGAAGCCCTCAAGCAAAAAGTCTATGAAAAAGCCGATACCACCTTCAATCTCGATTCGCCCAAACAGGTAGGGGAAGTTTTATTTGAAAAACTAAAGATTCCATATCGCTGGCGCAAGACCAAAACCGGACAATTTTCTACCAATGAAGAAAAGCTGACCGAATTGGCAAAAGACCATGAGATTGTCCAAAATATTCTGGAACATCGCAGCTATGCCAAACTACGCTCCACTTATGTAGATGCATTGCCTCGTATGGTCAATCCGAAAACCGGACGTATTCACAGTTCCTTCAATCAGGCCTTAGCCGCCACAGGGCGACTCAGTTCTAATAATCCGAACTTACAGAATATTCCTATCCGCACAGAAGCAGGCAGACAAATTCGTAAAGCCTTCATCCCCCGCGACGACAACCACACTCTTCTGGCTGCCGATTATTCTCAAATAGAACTCCGCCTTATTGCGGAGATCAGTGGCGATGAAGCCATGCTCGAAGCCTTTCAGAACGGACAGGATATTCACCGTGCCACCGCCGCCCGTGTCTACGAAGTTCCTTTTGAGGAAGTCACTTCAGATCAGCGTAGAAATGCTAAAACGGTGAATTTTAGTATTATTTACGGTGCCGGAGCCACGAATCTCTCTCGCCAACTCGACATCAAGCGCACAGAAGCGAAAGAACTCATCGAGCAATATTTCAAGCAATATCACGGCTTGAAAAAGTACATGGATGAAGTGGTGGACAAAGCCCGTGAAGATGGTTATGTAAAAACGCTCTTAGGTCGCCGTCGCATCTTGCGTGATATTAATTCCCGGAATAGCCTCATTCGCAGTCATGCCGAGCGCAATGCCATCAATACGCCCATACAAGGCACCGCTGCCGATATGATCAAAGTAGCCATGATAGACATCCACGATGCGCTACGCGCTGGTAATTTTGCCACGAAGATGATCTTACAGGTACATGATGAATTGGTTTTTGATGTACCCAAAACAGAGCTGGACACGATAAGACCTATCATCGAGGAAAAGATGAAAAATGCTATTCCAGACCTTAAAGTGCCGATTATTGTGGGGATGGATACCGGAAATAATTGGCTGGAAGCGCATTAATGCTTTTTGGGAAAGCTGAGTGCTTGAGTAGTTAAGTAGAAAAAAATGTCCATAGTCGATGGTCGATGGTCGATAGCTGGGGCAAAAAGTGCTTTGGTTTGCCCAATTTTCTGGATTATATGTACTGGCTCTCTGTATTAGCCTTGATTGCACTTGTCATTCTGCTTGTCGCAGATGTTCGATATTTAATAACATTTCAAAAAATAAAATTATGATCAACCAACTTGAATGCTTAGGTAAAAAAGAAGAATTAGAACTTCGAAAAATGAAATTCTCGGGAAAAGCCGGTGGAATCGCCTGGAAATATTCCCAAACCATTGACAACCTCATTATGATAAGGACCTTAATCTTTATCATGGCTATCCTGCTCCTTTACCCGGTATTGAGCAACTACTTTATCCATGGTGTCTTTTCCCTGGACTTACTGATAGAAAGAGTAATTTTTTGTGCAGTATTGATCATAGCCGGATTGCTGTATAATAAATACAGAATTTTCGCGATCATACTGGCAGCTATTCCATTGGTTCTAGTGGTACTGACCAACTTAGGTAAATTGCCAGCAGCCGTCACACTAATTATACTGAGTGGAATATATTTTCAGATCAAAGCGAAAAGATTACAGAAGGAATTAGAGGGATATTTGCCTGAAAATCATTTGATCGTATAAATGATAATCTAAAAAGCAGCGGTCATGCCGGACTTGATCCGGTATCTGGTGGAGGTGAAAAGCGATTTATGGGAGCAACCGACTAAAAAAAAATCGTGCTTAGCCCCAACTAGTCCCGATAATTATCGTGGAGAATCAAACTCAGAATGACAGGCTATTTTCAAGAGTTGTATTTATGTATGATAATACGTATTTTGAATAAAAGGAATATATGAATTTACAAACGGCTAAATTGGAATTGATCAAGAAGATCACAGAATTGGAAGATGAGGATATGATTACGCTAATGCACGGAATTATTGATACAGATAATGAAGCGGATTGGTGGGGTAAACTTACTGATAATCAATGTTTGTCTATACGAACTGCTCGTGAACAATTGGCTGAAGGAAAAGGAATTCCTCACGAAGAAATTATCGCTAAATACCGCCAAAAATACAGAGCCTGATGCTTCCTCAAAAGCACATCCTACTATTCGAAAAGGATTCGTAA
Source organism: Saprospiraceae bacterium (assembly GCA_020627965.1). Taxonomy (GTDB): domain Bacteria; phylum Bacteroidota; class Bacteroidia; order Chitinophagales; family Saprospiraceae; genus JAHDEO01. The sequence goes on from JAHDFX010000001.1 coordinate 49,300, forward strand.
ATAAACAAATCACGCTAGCATACGAAGTCAAAGCAGATCGAATAGAACTCCTGGCTTTTTGGAGCAATAGCATGGAGTTTGATGAGGATGAATGGTAGTGATGATGATATCTACGAAATCAGCTAGAACCAAAAACACAAAAAATGACATTCAGAGAACAAGTAGAACAAGAACTAGAAGACCTGACCAGAGAACAGCAGCTTGCTTTTGCCTGGCGATGTAGTATCCGGGCTTTGCCGATATTGGGATATAGGGGCAGTTTTGATTTCTGGAAAAAAGATAAAGTACAGCAATATCTTCAAAGTGTCTTTTTTGCTCAGGATATTAGTCTTATCTTTATAAGAGGAAGAGTCGCCGCCGCCTACGCCGCCTACGCCGACGCCGACGCCGCCGCCGACGCCGCCGCCGACGCCGCCGCCGCCAACGCCGCCGCCTACGCCGCCGCCTACGCCGCCTACGCCGCCGCCAACGCCGCCGCCTACGCCGCCGCCTACGCCGCCGACGCCGCAAGACGGCTTAATATTAACCTAAATGAAATAATCTTTAAGGATATTCAGGATATAAAAGAAAACCGAATACCACAAATATCTACTTCTACATATGGGCAAGTGTGGGATGATTTTCAAAAAGCATTAAAAGATCATGACTGTGCATATTGGGCAGATTGGTTTACGAAGCTTTTTGAAAATAACTTTCAATTTGATATTGAAGAAGTTCAAACAAGAGTGGATATCTCTAAAGAGATCAGGGAACAAGGGGCTGCTGTAGTTGGGGCACAAATGTTGAACCTGAAAAAAGGTAAAAAACGCTACAATGAAGCCCGCATTATCATTTTAGGGGATAAAGGAGCCGGAAAAACCTGTATAGCCCGAAAACTTATTGATCCTGGTGCGGAAATGACCACCCCCGAAGAAAGCACCCCAGGCGTAGATACGACACTATGGGAACTCAAAGACAATGAATTAAACATTCGCATCTGGGATTTCGCAGGGCACACAGTCACCCATGCCGTACATCAATTCTTCCTTTCTGAAAGATGCCTGTATATCATGGTATATGACGGACGTACAGAAGCCCGGAACCGACTGGAATACTGGCTGGATCATATGAGTAGTTATGGGGGCGATTCAAAGGCTGTCATTTTGGTCAACGAGCGAGACCAGCATAAGGTGAATATTCCTGTCAATCGACTTGGTGAAACTTATAATATTGAAAAACTATACACTTTCAATATTGCGAAAGACGAAAAAGAATTAGCAACTTTTCGCCAGGAGGTAGCGGATTATATTGTCAATAATCCTTCCTGGAAAAATCAGGAAATTCCAGCGAATTATTATCAGGTAAAAGAAGACCTGGAAAAGCTATTCGAGCAGGAAGATCAAGAACATATTGGTAAGAATGATTTTTTACAAATTGCCAAACAGCATGACATAGATCAGCCGGATATACTGCTACAAAGCCTTCATGCACTAGGCGTCAGTCTGTGGTATAAAGACATGGCGAAATATAATACGCTGGTTCTCAACCCTGAATGGATCAGTCAGGGCGTGTATGGTATTATTAACTGGGTGAACAACCAGAAATTATCCTCGCTGACTTTAGATTGTTTTAGTAAAGTATTTAAAGATAATATAGAGCGTTATCCAACAGATAAGCACGAATTCATTTTCGATCTGATGAAGCATTATGAACTGGCTTTTGAAGTAGAAGGAGAAAAACGCCTGCTCATCCCGCATTTGTTTGATGAAGACCAGCCTGCAAAACTTCCTGATTTCCCTGTCGGAGAAAGCCTGATGCTGCAATATGAAGCCAATAAAGAACTACTACCACACACGATTTCCCGTTTTATTGTCCGGCACAACAAGCAAATTTGGTCAAAGAATGATGTACTTCAAATGTGGAGATATGGGGTTATTCTGGAAGATGGTAAAGGTAGTCTGGCTATGGTCAGAGAAAAAGACAGAGCCATTAATGTATCTGTGAAAGGAAAAAAGAAAACCGAATTTCTGGATGAACTAAGGACTACGCTGACCGATATTTTTAATAGCTATGTCAGTGAAAAGCCGGAGTTGAGTTATCGAATAGATCAGTTTGGAAAAGTTCCGGTACGTCAGCCTATATGGGTAACGGAGACGAATATCGCTGGTCATATTGAAGCAAAACGGCCTTATTTTGATGGCAATTCAGGACAAGATATTTTTCTTGAAGAAGCAGCGAAGATATTTGCTTTAAAATTTGTCCATAATTTCAGAAGAATGGAGGATATGCATGCGGAAATGGAAAACCTGAAATCAAAAATAGAGCAGCACGATGAAAAAATGACCCTTCAAAACGAATATATCCTAGAAAAAGTCACTGAAAATCAGGAATTACTTCAAATTATAGAAATATCAACAAAGCCGACGCATATTCAGGAGATGATGAAGGCAATGTTAGCTAAACAGTCTGAGCAGGATTTTGATGGCATTACTCAGTTTCTCAATAAAGCTTTTCTGACTCAACATATAGAGGATCAAAAAGAATTTCAAGCTCTGCGAGAAGGATTACGTTTATTGAACAGCCCTAAAAGCCCCTGGGAAGCTAAAGTGAAGATAGGCGTACCGCTTATCAACTATTTTGGACTGGACATCAGTATGGAAGGTAAATTTGATTTACAGAAAACAATGAAAAAATTCTACCAAAGAGCAGAAGAATGGGTGGTAAAATATGGTTAAAACATCGTACCGGCGCCTTCAGTTGCCGCTCGCTTGCATGTTTCGGCGACTAAAGGCGCTGGTACGGAGGAAATACTAAAAAACTCTTAGTGCCTTTAATAACCTTAATCCTCTTTAGTGTTTCAAAACAAAATAAACCCTGAAAACCAACACAATACAACTTGCTTTTTATATTTAAATAAAAAATAACACCTAATAAACCTCAAAACCAATGCAAAGTATTGCTAAACTATTCAGTATTTTTCTATTTTTGATCTGTAATATTGTTTTTTAAAAGACTTTTTTACCAAAAAATAAATTATGATTAAGGACATTACCAAAATTTTATTACCCTTAATGCTGTTTATACTGACATACTCGCTGAGTTTTGGTCAGGCAACAGTAACAGGGACGATCACAGACGCTGAGACTGGCGAAACACTGATTGGTGCGAATGTAATTGTGGAAGGAACCGTGACAGGTACCATTACCGGAATCGATGGTGAATACCAGATAAAGATCAAAGAAACACCTGCTACATTGGTTTACTCGCTGATCGGTTATGAAGATGTCAGGAAAGAAATTACCGGAGATGCTCAGATCGACCTTCAGTTGGGAGTAGGAGCAGTTATCAAAGACGTGGTTGTTGTATCGGCTTCGAGAGTAGAAGAATCTATTCTGGAATCACCGGTAACGATTGAAAAACTGGATTTGATTGCTATTCAGCAGTCGGCTTCAGCTGATTATTATGATGAAATCACTCGTCTGAAAGGTGTGCACAACACGCAGGCAAGTTTGACTTTCAATTCCATCAATGCAAGAGGTTTTGCCGGACACGGTAATACCCGTTTTGTACAATTGCAGGATGGTATGGATAATGCCGCTCCTCTACTGAATTTCCCTACTGGTAATATCGTCGGTATTTCCGAATTGGATATTAAAAGTGTGGAATTAATTCCTGGTGCTTCTTCTGCACTTTATGGACCAAATGCTTTCAATGGTATCCTACTGATGGAGAGTAAAGACCCTTTCAAGTATCAGGGATTGAGTGTACAACTAAAAGCTGGTCTTACTGAAGGCACTGTTTTTACTGATCCTATGTATGGCGGAAGTATTCGTTATGCGAAAGCATTTAATGATAAATTCGCCTTTAAATTGAATTTTTCTGGCTTATTTGCCAAAGACTGGTCTGCCAACAATTATGACGGACAACGTTCACCTGGTATATTAGGAGAGCGTTCGCCTGGTGATCCTGATTTTGACGGTATCAATTTGTATGGAGACGAAACTTTAATTCCGCTATCAGAGACTTTTATTATTAAGCGTACAGGCTGGAGAGAAGACTATTTATTGGATAATAGAAATGCCCAAAGCCTAAAGGCTGATGCTGCCGTACACTATCGTATTACAGATAACCTGGAAGCCAATGTCAGCTATAAATATGGTACAGGATCAACGGTTTACCAAGGTAGTGAGCGTTATGCTTTGAGAGGTTTCAACCAACAATTTATTAAAGCAGAATTAAATTCTGATAAGTGGAACATCCGTGCCTACCGCTCTATGTCGGATGCTGGTGATTCATATAATATGACGGCTTTGGGGGCTACCGCCAGTGAAATTTTATTTCCTACTGTAAGACGTGATCCTGCCGGAAATATTATTGGTGGCTGGGCGGCTGCTTATTCTCAGGTATATGGAACTCCTGGTGGAGTCAACATTTTTGAACTGTTGTTTGGTATTCCTTCTGGTGATCATGATGCAGCACGTAATTTTGCAGATGCTGGTGGTGTTGCTTCTTTGACTGAACAACAACAATTGGAATATCAGGGCGCTTTACAGGTTTTTGCTGGATTGGATGAAGCAACTGCTGTTGCAGTAACAGCTGCCATGTCTGGTATGCCACGTTTTGATGCTGATGGTAATAATAATGAAATTGCAAGTGGAGTAATAGAAACCGTTAGAGATGGTTTGTTCCAAAAAGGTGGAGCTGGTTTTATTGATGATTCTCATATGGATCATGTAGAAGCGAATTATGACCTCAGTAGCCTGGTGAATGACGTAGTGAGTCTGCAAGTTGGCGGTAACTACAGATTGTATAACCTATATTCAGCAGGAACGATTTTCAATGAAGATCCTGATGGCGATGGTGAATTCGAACGTATTAAGATCGGTGAATTTGGGGCTTATTTACAAGCTTCTAAAAAGCTGGCAGATGACCGTCTGAAACTGACCGGTTCTCTTCGTTTTGATAAAAATCAGAACTTTGACGGACAAATCACGCCTCGTGTTTCTGCGGTATATACCATGGGAGAAAACAGAAAGCACAATATCCGGGCTTCTTATCAGACAGGTTTCAGAAACCCAACGACTCAGGGACAATTCATTTACTTCCCAACGACCAATATTCTTTTAGGAGGAACTCGTGAAAATGCCGAACGTTATGGTATTTTCGAAGGTGGTGCTTGGTCGGAAGACTCTTATCTGGCTTATCGTGGAGCATTGTCGCAGGCTACAACACCTGAAGAAATTGCTGCTGCCGAAGCTTTATTGACTGAAGTATATCTGGATTATGTACAGCCTGAAAAACTACAAGCTATTGAGCTCGGTTATAAAGGTATTACCAATAAGAAATTACTTGTAGATGCCAATGTTTACTACAGTATTTATAAAGACTTCATTCAGCAGGATAATGTAATTGCTAAAGAAGCTAGTGAGCATCAGGGAACAATATTACCGGCTGGAACAGTATTCCGCCCTTATTTCAATGCACCAGTGAATGTAAATGCTTTTGGTTTTACAACAAGTCTGGAGTATATCATTACACAGAACTGGAAACTATCTGGTAACTATTCTTATAACGACTTTAGTGTTGATGAGGATAATCTGCCGACTGGTTTTGAGGATTTCAACCCAGGTTTTAACACGCCTAATCACAAGATCAATATTGGTTTATTTAACAGAAAACTACTGGATAACCTTTCTTTTGGTGTGAACTTCAGATGGCAGGAAGAAGTATACTGGTTTAGTTCTTTCGGAGAAGGACAGATACCTTCTTATTATACATTGGATGCACAGGTAGGTTACAGAATACCTAAGGCGAAAACTTCTATCAAATTGGGTGTTAATAACCTGACTAATAATCAGTACATCACGAATTATGGTGCTGCTATTGTGGGTAGAATGCCACACATTACGATTACTTACGATCAGTTTTCTAACTAGTAACAAAAGGTCGTTATAATATATAAAGCTACACATGAGTCATCCCGAATTTTAACCAAAATTCGGGATGACTCATGTTGTATTATAGTAATACTCCGTATTGATATTACAAATCTTCTATGGCTTCTTTGATAATAACAGGATCTTCAGGTTTTTGCGGATCTTGGTTAAGGACTTTTTTCAGGGCTTCATAAGTATCTGGCATTAATTCTTCAAAACGTGCCGATGCATTGAAGAAATGCTCTACACATAAACCAAAGAAATCTTCTGATTTTAATGGGGCATAAGCATCTTCATACACCTTTTCCCTTTGGCGTATGCTACACATCGTTTTTAGAAATTTTTCTCTTTCTTCTTCATTTTCTTCATTGAAAAATAAAAACTGGCTATTGGTGATCTTTGCTTCGTATTGCAAGGCTTTTGCCATATAGTGCAGTCCTATACCATAGCCTTTTTGTGGCTTACTCAGTCCCTTGATGAATGGATCAGTTGCCAACATAATAACACCATCTTCAATGTAGGTTTCCCCAATGTGGTATTCCTGAATCTGAATAGAGCGAAAAGGATTGCGATAGACTACTACGACTCCCCAATGTGATAAAAGAAAGTCTTTGCGCCCAAAGGAAACCTGAATAGCAGAAGCAACCATTAAATGACGAATATCGTCAGGCACTTCCGGCATTTCGGGTGTGATGAACTCTTTGTCTATTTTGAAAATATTTATGCGTACACCAAAGCGTTCCTGTTCGGCGGAGTTGAGCTGATTGTAATAAGGAAAAAAATCGCGTAGTAAAGCCTCTATCTGCTTACTTAGTCGTGGCGGAAAGCGTTTGTACCACCATAAATTGATCTGGGCTTTAAAAACAGATATAACAGCGGCAATAACAGCAAGTACCGGGATAAGATAGATGAGATTATCTGCGGAACTATCTATCAGAGCATACACAAGACATCCCAGTAGTATGAATACGATCATAAAACGATTAGCAGGCATATCAGGAAATGTTTAGTGATTGGGAGGCAGGTCGCTGGAATCTTTTGCTATTTCAGGACTCAGCTCACCTATTTCTGCCTCTTCTTTGAAAAAAGAGCGTTGAAAAACTATTATAGAAACGACACCTAGCGTAATAGATACATCCGCAATATTAAAAATAGGGCGGAAAAATTCGACATATTTGCCACCTAACCATTCTGGAAGAAAGCCACTATACACAGGGAGATACAGCATATCGACAACACTGCCATAAAGAAAACCAGCATAACCGCCATGTTCGGGTAAAAAACTGGCTACCCCATGATGGCTTCCTGAAAATAATAGGCCGTAGAAAGCACTGTCGATAATATTGCCTAATGCACCTGCGATGATCATAGATAAACTGACAATGAGCCCAATAGACGCTTTTTCTTTTACCAGGCGACCAACATACCAGCTCATTAGTCCGACAGCAAATATCCTGAAAACACTCAATATGAGTTTGCCATAGTCTCCGCCCAGCGTTAGGCCGAAAGCCATGCCTTTATTTTCGGTAAAATATATCTGGAACCAGGAGCCCAGTATATCAAAATTTTGCCCTAGTTGCATATTTAATTTTACCCACACTTTTAATGACTGATCGAGTGTCAGGACGGCAAGAATAACTAAAATGGCTATTGTACTTCGTTTCAAAAAATATATTTTTATTAGACTTTATCAGACTTTATCAGAATAAAGTCTATTTTTAATATTCCCGGCAATATAGGAAAACCCGACTATTGCTTCTTATCAATAGTCGGGTTTTTTAACGAAAAAAATAAATGACTTGTTGTATAGGACCAAATATGTGCTTGATTAACGGCTATTTTTGGCTTCAATACTTTTCGTAGAATGTGGCACCAGTCTGAGACGGTCTTTGTTAATTAATTTACCTGTAACACTACATATGCCATAAGTCTTATTCTCAATACGAATTAAGGCATTTTGGAGGTGTTTGATCAGCTTTGCCTGTCGGCCAGCCATCGCAGTGGTTCTTTCTACTTCTGCTGAAACATTTCCATCATCAAGCCCTTTTAGCTTGGCATCAGAGGTATCGGCTCGACCGGATAACTGTTTTTTATAAAAATCCAGTTCTTCCATAGCCTTTTGTAATTTCTCTGTGACTAGCTGCTTGAATTCTTCTAGTTCAGCATCACTGTACCTTGTTCTTTCTTCTGTCATTGCCTTTCATTTTAGGTTAAAGAATAAAAAACAATGTGTTTGTTTTTTATTCCCGACAAATTTTGTGAATGTTTTGCTTTCGCACAATTATATACGAAAACTAATTAAAGATGTTTCCTGATCTCAATTGGTATAACACTCTATATATATGGTTTTTTTGTAGAGTGTGCTATAATTTGGCGCAAAGATATACATTTTAATAAAAAAAACAAATACCAAATTTATGCTTTCCAAAAAACAGATGTGGTAAAATTTTAATTCTTGTCTAGGGTAAAAGCTTTGTCAATAGTTTTTTGTTTGCCTTGAGACGCAGAATATTATTTTAAGGTCACTTTTACGAGTCGTTTTTTGAAGCTAAATGGTTGTATGATAACTTTTTTTGTTTGAAATGGCAGGAATTTGCAGGTCTTTAAACTTTTAATTAAATTGATGAATCTCTACTTTATTTTCCATGCCAAGTGTATTGTTGATTTCAGTGTCGGCATCAAAATCCATAGAATTTTCCATCAGATCAAGCAGTTGATAAACAGCATCTTTTAAAGGTTCGTTTTTTACAGTATTATCGTATGGAAGGTTAATTTCCAATAATTCAATTTGTCGGGTATTCAAGAAAATAAAAGCAGTCAGTGAAACTGCTACCAGGAGTGTTAAATAATGTTTTTGATGTTTCATAGTTTTTATTGTTGAGACCATTCATAAAATAGTCCTTTCTTAGTTTTTACGTTTAAAACCTTTGCCAAATTTGCTGATCTGTTTGCCAAGATTTTGCATTTCTTCTTCTACAGTTTTAGCAATATTGGATACATTGGCTGTTTCGCCCCGCATGGCGAGCTTGTCGCCCGAAGTTTTAGCTTCGGGCATGACAATCCATAAAATAATGTAGGGTATAACCCCTATTCCTGCTCCAAAGAACAGGAGACCAAAAACCAATCTCATCCAAACGGGGTCTTCAATGCCAATGTAAGCACTTAAGCCAGCACAGACTCCTCCGACAATCTTGTCATCGGGGTCTCTAAACAAACGTTTACCTGTTTTTATATCTAAAGGACGACGAGCAGTGCTTCGATAAGCCGTTTCTGTTCCATCTTCAAACTGCTCCGGACGCCCCATCATGTCAATAATACTATTAACATCTTTCAAATTAACGATTCGGCGCTTTTTGAGTCTTTCTTTAAATAACTCAGCTATTCTGTCTTCTATATCTGCTACGATTTCCTTGCAGCCTTCCGAATCACCAAAGTAATCTTCCAGGCTATTTAGGTATCTGTCCAGCTTTTCATAGGCGTCGTCGTCAATGGTGAAAGGCAAACCGCCAAGATTAATATCAATAGTTTTATTCATGATTGTTCAAGGTTTTTTATGGATTCATTCACGGAGTGAACAAGTTGGTTCCAACTGGTTAATAAATCATTTAAAAATTGTTTCCCTTCTTCTGTCAGGTGATAATATTTCCGGGGCGGACCAGAAGTAGATTCCTCCCAGGTATAATGTAGGATACCTGCATTTTTTAGGCGCGTCAGTAAGGGGTAAAGAGTGCCTTGTACAACCAGCAGATTAGAAGCCTCCAGTTTTTTAATAATGTCTGAAGGATAGGCTCGCTGCTCTGCTATTGTTGCCAGAATACACATTTCTAGCACCCCTTTTCGCATTTGCGCTTTTGTATTTTCTATCTTCATACTGCAAATATATAGGAAAATATAGTACTATGCAATACATGGTACCGTTAAAGGCACAGTACTATGTATTGTTTGTGTGTGGTGTGGGTTTGTAAGGCTTTGATTTTCAATAAAAAAGATAAAATTATGCGGATGTAGATTTTTTCTCAAAAAAAAGTATGATATTTACCAAGGATTTTTTTAAATCACTTCGTTGAAAGGTTTTTCATAACTTATCAGCCATATTGGTAACTATTTTTCTCAAAATACGTCTATTAGTATAGTTCCATAGACATTGACAACGAAATCTAAAAACTAAAGAAGCCTTGAATACTAAATCTCGAAGTCGGAAAAAGATTCCAGATGATGAACTGATTGACCTGTATCTGGAGACCCAGAGTCAGGAACATTTTAGTATGCTATATGACAGATATTCTGATAAAGTATACAGTAAGTGTCTCTCTTTGCTTAAGAATGATGCATCTGCACAGGATGCTGCACAGGACATTTTTCTGAAAATATTTCTCAATCTTGCTAAGTTTAATAAAAAATCCAGGTTTTCTACCTGGGTATATTCTATTACTTATAATTATTGTATAGATACTATCCGGCGTAAGAAAAAGGAAAAAACTATTCTTACTGATGATGAAAATGAAAAAGAGACTCCTTCGGAGGAAGTAGAAGATAAAGAGATGCTGGAAATGGAGATAGAGCGTTTGTCTTATGTGTTGGATAAAATACCAGAAGCAGATAAAGTGGTATTATTAATGAAATACCGGGAAGGTTTGTCTATCAAAGATATTAGCAAAGCCTTCAATAAATCTGAAAGTGCCATCAAGATGAAGCTTAAGCGTGCGAAGAACAAGGTGCGCAAGATATATGGAGAAAGCTTTAGCGAAATGATGATACTATTCATATGTTTACTCAGCGGATTACTATAGACTTAAGATATATCATAAAGCATTACAACACATTCTTATGAGTGATAAGAACCCATTTCTGGAAATTCCTGACGATAGAGAAGAGCCAGCTCCTGACAAGGTGAAAAAAGGTGTAAAAAGTGACATGGAGTTTATCCGTTTCGCTGTGTCCATCGTTGATCTCTATCTAGGGAAGCTGCCCGAGGTTGTTACAGGTTTCATGTCGGGCTTTGATAGCTCTGATGATGGAAAGAAAGGTGAAAACACCGAAGAAAAATAACTTCTTTCCCTTTAATTTTCCTTTTTTTTGATATTTAGAATGACTGTCTTTGTGACTTGCCTTTTCAAAGGGCGTCATAAGCATGAATTTTTTGAAATGTGGGTTTTTCCGCATCCTAAAAGATTAGGTTTAATTCATTACATCAAACCATTTAACAAATATTTAAAAAGAAAGAAAGATGGATTTTTTAACAAAATTATGGGAATTAACCGTAGAAGCACTCACCAAAACATTTGAGACGTTTGGTACGGCTATTCCAAAAATTCTTGGTGCACTAATTATTCTACTTGTAGGTTGGATCGTTGCAAGAATTATTTCAAGAGTTGTTCGTAAAGCACTTGAACTAGCAAAAGCTGACAAACTTGCCGACAAACTAGATGATATCGATCTGATCAGCAAATCAAATGTAAAGATCGTTCCAAGTAAAATTATTTCTAAGTTTGTATACTGGATGATTTTCTTATTCTTCTTGATTCCTTCCGCAGATGCACTAGGTGTTGATGCAGTAACAGGTATGGTAGAGAAGCTTATCAGTTACATTCCAAAGCTTTTAATTGCGTCTATCGTATTAGCTCTAGGCTTATTATTAGCTAACTTTATCAAAGACATTCTAAAAACTGCTTTAGATTCTATGGGTGTTGCAGGAAGTAATGTTATCTCTAATATCGTTTTCTACTTCTTCTTCATCACTATCGCATTGTCTGCTCTTCAAGTAGCTGAAATTCCAATGGAGTTCTTAACAGATAATCTGAAACTGATCTTAGGAGGTACTGTATTGGCTTTCGCTATCGGTTATGGTTTTGCTTCTAAAGACATCATGGGCAACCTTTTAGGTGCGCTGTACAGCCGTAACAAATTCCAGAAAGGAGATGTTATCAGCGTTAATGGAACAAAAGGACAGATCGTTGAGATGGATGCTACTTCTTTGACTATCCAGTCTGAGAATAACACTAGAGTAGTTGTTCCTATGGGACAATTGAGCGGAAGTAGCGTAGAGAAATTCTAAGCATTCCATACAGTTCTAAAACTGCTATACTAAATAACTTACACAACACACCTGACACCAATTTTCACTGAAGGTATCAGGTGTGTTTTTATTTTATGATGGTGATTTATATAAAAAAATATCATCATTCAAATTATTGCATTTTTCTAATTTTAAACTAACGAATAAAACAAGTAAAGACATGACTAACAGATTTTTAATTGTTGTTCTAGCTTTATTATTTGCTGGAACCAATGTTTTTGCCCAGGTAGCTGAGGCAGAAAAACTAAAAGAAAGAGATGCCCTTAAAGGATATGATGAAGGGTGGACAATCGGAACAGGCTTTGGTCTTACATTAGATCAGGCAGCTGTATGGCAGCCACGTGCTGGTGCTGGTGACAACAGTCTTAAGTTTGGTGGACTAGGTAACCTACAGGCAACTTACAAAGCAGGTCGTTTCCTATGGGACAACGCTGGTTCATTACAGTTGAACTTCCAGCGTTTGGGAAGAAACACAGGTAACATGCCTTTTCAGAAATCTTTGGACCAATTGCGTTTAAGCTCTCGTCCAGGATATGCTATCACTGCTGACGAGAAATGGTATGCTGCATTGGATGTATCTTTCATGAGTCAACT
>JAHDFX010000001.1:61894-106780 GCA_020627965.1 Saprospiraceae bacterium
AAGGTAACTTCCTAAAGCAGTATGACATCGCTACAACAACTACTGACACATCTGGTGTTGTTATGGTAGGTACAAGAGAATCTGGTTTATTATCTCAGTTATTCTCTCCTGCTACTATCAATATCTCTCCTGGTGTTGACTGGAAGCCAAACACTAATTTCTCATTGTTCTTTTCTCCTGCTTCTGCAAGAATTGTAACTGTATTGAATAATGAAATTGCTCAATTACCAGCAATCAGCGCAGAAGATGGCTCTTACCTGGGTGCTTTACAAGGTAATCCACAGACTTACGAAAATGGTGTTGTAACAAGTTACGATAATATCGCTGTAGGTGTAGGTGCTTTGGCTAAAGCTAAGTACAACAATACTTTCCTGGAAGACAGAGTGGCTTTCAGTTCTGAGTTGAATCTATATTTTGATTACCTAAACAGTGTTGGTGCTGATAAAAACGTTCCTACTGTTGATTGGTTGACATCTACGACTTTCAATATTTTCAAAGGTATTGGTGTTACACTAAGTACAGGTGCTTTTTATGACTATACTAAGCCAGTTTCTTCTGGTTGGAGAGAAAATGCAGATGGTTCTTACGGATATGAAACGACTAAGCGTGGTATCATGTTTACAGAGACTTTGGCTTTGACTTATAGCCGTGTATTTGGTGCGAAAAAAGAGTAGTAAAACGATTCATCAGAATCTTTAAGAAAAATGGGCGGTCCATAGTCGATGGTCCATAGTCGATGATTAGTAGTCCATAATTTCAAGACTATTGATCATCGACTTTTTTTAAAGCAGACGGATATATTTCCCCAATAACCTAATTAACCACTCACCACTCACCACCAACTAACTCATTCACTGCTGCCCAGATTCCATCACCTTCTGGTAAATCAGCTACCCATTCCAAACTTTCCCCAGAAACAGGGTGTTGAATCGCCAATCTTCTGGCATGCAGATGAATAGATCTATCTCTATTACTCCTTTTAAAGCCATATTTCACATCGCCTTTTATCGGGTTTTTTACTGCACCTAATTGTGCCCGAATCTGATGATGCCTACCCGTCAATAATTCAATTTCCAATACATGATAGCGTTTCAGGCTGGTCAGTAAGCGGTATTTCGACTCTGCTTTTTTAGTATGGTGTAAAGGCTTATCAAAGGCAAAAGAGCGATTCTGTTTTTGATCTTTTCTTAAATAATGTAGCAGTATACCTGTTTCAGGAACTGGTTTGTTTTGTACCACTGCCCAATATATCTTCTTGACTTGCTTTTCCTGAAATTGCTGAACCAATAAGTTGGCAATTTCCTTAGTTTTTGCAAATACCATGATACCACTAACGGGTCTATCCAAACGGTGTACGAGATATATAACTTGCCCGAATTTTTCAGATAATTGATCCTGCAAGGCTATATCATCAGTTTTATCCGATTGTACGGGCATGCCCGCTGGTTTCCAAACGGCTAAAATGGCTTCATCTTGATATATAATGGCATAGTTGTGCATCGGATAAATATAAACATTACCTGGGAACTAATTTGTACCTAAGTACATTGTAAACTAAATTTCTTTAGCTTTTTAAGCGTTTATTTTGAAATTAATCGAGTCAAAAACGACGCACATAGCCCAGCTACGTAAGAAGTTTTTGAGGAAGAGTAATTTTAAAAGAAGCACCTGAAAAAGCATAGAAATTTAATTTACAATGTACTAAGGCTGTATTATTATTTTATTTGAAAATGTGCGTTAAAATATTTTGAAGTCAAAAAAATATATATAAAAAGTATATCTTTGCAATGCCATACTCTAAACACAGTTCAAACTATCTCCTGAATGAGAAATACAATTGCTTTGCTGTTTCTGTTTTGTTGTTGCACAAAACTATCAGCCACCCAATCGCCTACAGATGACCAATTAGCCATCTGGACATTTCCTACCGTTAATACCAATTCAGGAGATATTATTGAGTCCACGCAAGAGGATGTTGTTGGTATACCTACCTTGATGATGTTCAATGAAAATATTGACCCAAACGGAAAAGCGGGTATTTCTTATGTAGATATAGATACGACAGCCCATGCAGAAAACGATGCTATTGCCTGGAACGACATTGCACAAGGAAATTCTCTCGACGCTGAATTGCAAATCAATATTAATACCACAGACTGGCAAGATTTGAAATTGCGCTTTGATTATAAAAGTGAAGAAACGGAATCTGTCGATCTGGCATATAGTCTGGATAATGGAACGACTTTTCAAAATATCCAAAATAACATCTCTCTTGTGGCAGACGGCAATGTCGACTGGCAGCTCTTTTTTATTGATATGAGCAATATCTCTGCTATTGAGGATGCCGGAGCAGTCATTTTTCGTTTTTCAAATTTTGCTCAAAGCACAGACACTGGCAATGCAGAAAAATTCCGTATTGACAATCTTGAAATATATGGTATTTCACAAAATGCCTGCCCTATGCCCATTGACCTTAGTTTTGATGATGGCAATACCATAACTTATGTCGAACTGGGAAGTGATGGAGGTTTTTTGAGTGGCGTTATTAATGACCCAACAGACCCGGCAGGTACTTATGGAATTGCTTTTTCCTGTAATGATGCCACTGCTACATATAGTGCAATTGCTGCCCCTACAGGTATAGTTACGACAAGTGTTGTTCAGTCAGGAGCAAATGCACGACTATATATTGCACCGATAGGAGTCGGTTATACGACCATTACGCTTAGAGTAAAAGATGGTGTTAATTGTGGAGAAGATACTTATGTCATAAATTATGCAGCTTCAGCAGCCACTACGGCAACTTCTTCTAGCTTCTTTCATGTATCTACCAGTGATGCTTCCAGTGCTGTAGCTCTTAATGCCGATGAAATGCTCGTAGCAGATGATGAAAATGAAACACTGCGACTGTTCAATCGGCATCATTCAGGCTTACCAGTCGCTTCATTCTATGTTCGTTGGTTTTTGGGATTGACAGGAAGTGGTGAGGTGGATATAGAGGCTTCCGCCAAAATAGATAACCAAATTTTTTGGATATCATCGCATGGCAATAGTGGCAGTGGTAATGAGCAACCAAACAGACAAAGGATTTTTGCAACTACAATATCCGGGACTGGCACTAATACAGCATTGACATTTAATGGTTATTACCAATATCTGAGAGACGATTTGATAAGTTGGGATGATGCAAATGGAGGGGTATTGGGCTTGTCAGATAGTGCCGAGCCACCTAATATACCTAAGGCAGTGGATGGTTTTAATATAGAGGGACTGGTGATGGCGCCAGGCAGCAGCACAACGGCTTATGTCTGTTTTAGAGCACCAATAGTATCGCCGGGCAGCCGTACAGATGCCCTGATCGTACCAGTGTTGAATTTCACTGGATTGCTAGGAATGTCAGCCGGTAGTGCCGTATTTGGTGATCCAATCTTTCTGGATCTGGGAGGACGAGGTTTTCGAAGTGTTGATAAAAATGCCGCAGACCAATATTTAATACTAGCAGGCCCTCCTGGTGAGGCGACGGGAATAGCACCGCTGGATTTTGCTTTGTACACCTGGACGGGTCAAGCGAATGATGCGCCTTTATTGACAGAAACAGACCTTTCTATTCCTTTCTATGAAACAGGAGGGAGTTTTGAGTCTATTATAGAAGTTCCTGATAACCTGGCTATTGGCGATACTATACATCTTTTATTGGATAATGGTACAGCAGATTGGTATAATGATGGTATGGAAAATAAAGACCTCACAGAGCCACATTATCAAAAATGCCAGCAATACAGAGTAGTATTAGGCAATGTGGAAGGTTCTTGTAATGCTGTTTTAAATTATGGCAATATCAGTATGCAGAGTGGCTTGTATATAGCTGCTAACCAGATCACAACTGAGAGTATTGTGCCGCAAGGGACTACAGTCAATTTTCAGGCAGGTAATATGATCGAATTACAATCCGGGTTTATGGTGCTTCCTGAGGCTGAGTTTAGTGCTTATATTCAGAGCTGTCAATAAATTATAATTGTTCAATTTCTTCAACGCTTAGTCCTGTGTATTGGGCAATTTTATCTGCTGACATACCATCTTTTTTCATAGTAATTGCTGTTTCTATTGCATTTTGCTTTTTACCTTCTGCCCGACCTTCTGCCCGACCTTCTGCTCGACCTTCTGTTCTTTGCCTTTGGCGCTCCTCTCTTTCCATAGCGATAATACTTCCCTTTTTAGCCATAGACATTTCAAACCACATCCGCTGCTCGGATGTCATTTTACTTTTATCTACTTTTTTCAATGCTTCTGCTATCCAGTCTTCCTCTGCAAATTCAGGTAACTGGCTATTGTCTTTTATGGTATCTGATTGTTTCATGATATAAATCAGTTTATCTAAATCGTTATCAATTTGTTGAGGTGCTTTATCAAATTTACCAATTTCTACAATGATATGCACGGTTTGGCGGTCTAATTCTTCGCCTACCTGATTCTTTAACGTTGCAAAGTGGTAATATTGTTCCGATTCAGGATAGATATTTTTAGCTAAAAAGCTGATACAATAGATCGGAGTTAGGTTGTCAAAGTTATACTTTCCACGTTCAACCAGTGTATTAAAGCGATGAAAAGCATAGAATTTAGCTCTCTGAATAAAATGCTTGAAATGCCCGAGTTGCATCTCTACGATGAAGTAATTCCCATTTTCATCCTGACAGGAAAGATCATAGACACCACCTCTTGCTTCTTTGGTCAATCCAGGAAATTCATTCCTTAAAAATTCTACTTCCTTGATTTTAAATGGGCTTTGAATAAGTGCTGTCAGCGATTTTCTTAGGAATAGTGTGTCTGTTTCATCTGTAAAGGTAACTTTGAAACCATAATCAGAAAGTAGAGAAATGAATCTATTGGTGTTTTTCATGGGTTAAAAATAAGGTCATCTTTCTTAAAAACAAAAAATTTGAAATTATTTGTTTTGATCTGTATCTGTTTTAATGTAATTTTATCAGCATTTTCTATTAAAAATTGTTCGATTTCATCACTCACTAGCTTTTCTTCACGACATTTAAATAGTTCCAAACAAACATTAGCATATTTGTTGAATTTACCGGGCCGACTTCTTCCAGACAAGTACTAAGTCGAACGTCTGAAGTACCCGATTGCCATAAGAAACTATCGTTTCAATCTTCTGAGGTACTAAATTGTTCTGGAAAAGTACCAGGTCAGACTTCTGAAGTATTAAATTGTACAAGAGAAGCATCAAGCCGGACTTTGGTACTGAAAACTCTCGTACCGGAGCCTTTAGTTGCCAGTACGGTGTAAATCCCTTTAAAAAATACTACCTTTGCAGACTTAAAACAAATTAATTGTTTGTGCCATGGAAATAGCAATTCAGTACGACAAAAAAAGATTGAGCAAAAAAAAGCTTTTATCGCTGTATAACGGGCTGTTACGTCCTCGTATGATCGAAGAAAAAATGTTGCTTTTATTGCGACAAGGAAAGATCAGTAAATGGTTTTCTGGCATAGGTCAGGAAGCAATTTCTGTGGGGGTGACGGCTGCTATGAAAGATGAAGAGTATGTCTTTCCGATGCACCGAAATCTAGGGGTTTTCACTACACGTGATGTGCCTTTGGAACGCTTGTTTTGCCAGTGGCAGGGTAAGATGAAAGGCTTCACCAAAGGACGTGACCGTTCTTTTCATTTTGGTGCTAAAGACTGGAATATTGTAGGTATGATCTCTCATTTGGGGCCTCAACTGTCTTTGGCAAGTGGAATTGCATTAGCCCATAAGTTGGGTGGTGAAAAGAATATATCTGTAGCCTTTACAGGCGAAGGAGGAACGAGCGAAGGAGAATTTCATGAAGCGCTGAACACGGCGGCTGTCTGGCAATTGCCGGTGATATTCGTTATTGAAAATAATGGCTACGGTTTGTCAACACCAGTCAGTGAGCAATATCGGGCTGAATTCTTATCGCAGCGTGGAGTTGGCTATGGGATGGAAGCGGTGACCATTGATGGTAATAATGTATTGGAGGTCTACAACACGATTGACAATATAGCTAAAGACCTCCGTAAAAATCCACGCCCGTATCTGGTAGAATGTATGACTTTCCGTATGCGAGGGCATGAGGAAGCTTCAGGCACTAAGTATGTCCCAAAAGAATTGATGGATACCTGGGCTAAGAAAGACCCTTTGAAAAATTTTGAAGCATATTTGTTGGATGAAGGCATATTGACGGAAAAAGCTATTGAAAAATTAAGGGCGGAGATTAAAGAAGAGATCAAAGAGGGCTTGGCGGCAGCCAATGCAGAACCGCCTGTCGATTTTTCCTATGAACAGGAAACCACCGATATTTTTGCACCTTATACGCAAAGCCTTAGCCCTTCCAATGGCTCCGCTACAGAGATGCGTGTGGTAGATGCTATTTCAGATGGATTAAAAGAAGCCATGACCAAGCACGATAATCTCGTCTTAATGGGGCAGGACATCGGTGATTATGGAGGCGTTTTCAAAATTACAGATGGTTTTGTTGAAGAATTTGGTCACGAACGAGTGCGTAATACACCATTATGCGAAAGCGCAATTGTCGGTATTGGATTAGGACTGAGTATCAAGGGATATAAGGCAATGGTAGAAATGCAATTCGCCGATTTCGCTACTTGTGGCTTCAATCAAATCGTTAATAATCTGGCAAAATTACATTATCGCTGGGGGCAAAATGCGGATGTGGTTGTTCGTATGCCAACCGGCGGAGGAGTAGGTGCAGGACCTTATCACTCTCAAAGCAATGAAGCCTGGTTTTTTCATGTCCCTGGTTTGAAAATTTTCTATCCATCTAATCCAGTTGATGCCAAAGGTATGTTATTGGCGGCCTTTGAAGACCCGAATCCGGTGATGTATTTTGAGCATAAGGCACTATACAGAAGCTTGTCGGGAGAAGTGCCGGATGGTTATTACACAACAGAAATAGGAAAAGCTGCACTTGCTGCTGAAGGAACTGACCTTTCCATTATCACTTATGGTATGGGAGTACATTGGGCGAAAGCCGCTATAAATGAAATGGAGATTAGTGCCGACATCGTGGATCTTCGGACTTTATTGCCGCTTGATTATGAGACTATTCAGCAGACTGTTCAGAAGACCAATAAGGTACTGGTTTTACATGAAGATACATTGATTGGCGGTATAGGAGCTGAAATTTCGGCTTATATCAGCGAGCATTTATTTGAGTATTTGGATGGACCAGTACTGCGAATAGCTAGTTTGGATACCCCATTTCCATTTGCAGCTGCACTTGAAAAGGGCTTCTTGCCAGTGGAGCGTTTGAGAGAAGGAATCAGGCAGTTATTGGACTATTGATAAATAGTTTAAATGTCTCTAAGCCTATTGCTCAGTCGGGAACTTTTTTCTTGTAAACTTCATTATGCTTTTGTAATTTATATTTTTCCCTTTTGGAATTTTAAAAGAGTAGTATGGCATCGATCAGACAGAAGCAAGTAGCTTCAACAATACAACGTAATATGAGCACGATCTTCCAGCAGGAAGGCTCCTATATATATGGAGACGCTCTCGTCACAGTGACAGAAGTAACTTTAACACCTGACCTGGGTATAGCACGTGTTTATCTGAGTGTATATAATGTGCATAATAAAGAAGCAGTGGTGGAGGCTGTAAAACATCAGGCTACCCGTCTTCGTACTTTATTGGCAAATCGTATTCGTAAACATGTTCGTCGTATTCCATTTTTGGAATTTTACATAGATGATACGCTAGATGAAATGCATCGTATGCAAGAATTATTTAGTAAGTTGAAAAAAGAACGTGATGAAAAAAGCGATGCAGAAGAAGAATAAAATCTAAATTATAAACATAGTATGAATCAATTTAAAATATTGGCAGGCATTGTATTGGGGCTTGTTATATTAATCCTAAGTTGTGGAAAAGAAGACGATGAACCAGTTCTTAATACCACAGATTTCACAACAACTATCGACGAAAATCCTGGCATTGGTCAAAGCCTTGGCGATATTAGTGCTTCTACGAATCAAGGTAGCCTTACTTTTAGTTTGACAAGCCAGGAACCTTCCGGAGCCTTTATTATAGATGCTTCGAGTGGTAACCTTACCGTTGCGGAACCGGATGAATTTGATTATGAGTTTAGAGAATCTTTGTCGGCTGTTGTAAACGTCAGCAATGGCGCTCTAAGTAAAACAGTGAATGTATTGGTTTTGCTCAATGATGTAAAAGCAAGCGCAACTGACCTAAATAGACTACAAAGAACCTGGGAAATGGTGAATTTCTCTTATAATGGAGTCGCTGCCAGCATGTTCAATCATACTTGTAGACTAGATGATGCAATGGCGTTCCAGGCAAACGGAACCTATTTGTATAATGGAGGAGCAGAGCTATGTGGTGGAGAGGACAGCGCTCAACAAAAATCAGGAACCTGGGATTTAGATGAAAACCTGAACTTTGTCTTATTTGATAAGGGAACGATTAAAGAATTAAGAGCCAATATAGACTTTTTTACAGATACAAATCTCAATATGTCGGGAACTTACATGTTTTCCTCTTTTTCTGGTGAAACTGTTCCGCAGTAATATGAATTTACCATTCAAAATAGCCAGGCGTTATTTGTTTTCTAAAAAATCGACGAATGCCATTTATATCAGGTATTTCGGTTTTTGGGATTACACTGGGTACGGCTGCACTGATCATTATTCTTTCTGTTTTTAATGGCTTTGGCGATTTGCTGAGTAGTCTGTTTGATAAATTTAACCCGGACATCAAAATAACTGCTGTGGAAGGTAAAGTCTTTACGCCTACAGCCATCCAGCTTGAGCAACTTCGCAAACTGGAGGGGGTAGAGTATATATCTCAAACGCTGGAAGAAAATGCTATGTTTGAATATGGTAAAAATACCGATTTTGGTATAATTAAGGGCGTTGACGAATGGTTTGATGAGGTAACATCTATTGATACTACAGTGGTGCGGGGTAGATATGAACTCCAAATGGATGGACGTAATTTTGCTATTCTTGGTCTGGGTATGGAGCATAAACTATCTGCCAGTATTGCAGACATTATTTCTACGCTAAATATATACATGCCCAAGCGCAAGGTTTCCAGCAGTCTGCTTCAGGAACCGATCAAAAAGAGAAGAATCAATTTTGGTGGTACTTTTGTTGTACAACAAAGTGATTTTGACGAGCATTATGTAGTTGTACCGCTGGATTTTGCACGCGAGCTATTGAGTTATGACACTGAGGTCAGCTCATTGGAAATTAAATTATATACAGATGTCAATAAGCCAGCTACTCTGGCAGCTATAGAAAAAGTGATGGGCAGTGGTTTTGCAGTAAAAGACCGTTATCAGCAAAATGAAGCATTTTTCAAAATTATGAACATTGAAAAATGGATTGCTTATGTGATATTGAGCTTTACATTGGTCTTGGTTGCCTTCAATATGGTCGGTTCGCTTTGGATGCTGGTTATTGAGAAAAAACAAGATATTGCTATACTAAAATCAATGGGTGCCACCTCAAAAATGGTACGTAATATTTTTCTGAGTGAAGGCTTATTATTGTCTCTGTTCGGTATTGGAATTGGTTTTTTTATTGCTATTACAGCCTGTTTGTTACAACAAAAATTTGGACTCATTCGCTTACAGGGTAGCGATTCATTTTTGATTGATGCCTATCCGGTCAGTATGCAGTTATGGGATTTCATAGTTATATTTTTTACGGTTATTCTCATCGGCACATTAGCTGCCCTGATGCCTGCTTTGCGTGCCAGCCGAATTGATAGTATTATAAGAGGGGAGTAGTTTTTTGTGCTATCGTGTTATGGTGTTAATGTGTTATCGTTGACACAGCATAACGATAACACAACGAACAATAACACAATAACACGACAATATGCAAGACTGGGAAATAGATTTTGAATGGTTGCGGATACGCCACTTGGTGAAAGACATGTTTGATAAAGAAAAATTACCAGACCTGAATGCTATTTTATTTGTTATTGGCATACAGGAACTAGGGCGTATGCAAGACGGATTTACCAAAGAGCAAAAACAGGATCTTATGCATATTGCGGTCTGCCGTATACTAAGTTATGAAGGTTACTATGAATTTATCGGCAGAGATGAAGAAGGTTGGCCGCATTGGGGAGCACTACGTCCTATACAGGAACAAGGGGTGAAAGGACAAAGCGAATTATTGAAAAAAAATATTATTCGCTATTTCAAAGAATGGGAAGCTGAACAATGAGAACACTTCTGATATATGGCTCTATCCTAGGAGTTTTTTACAGTCTCATCACTCTATTCGCCCAATATGGTAACATAGATACTCCCATCATGCGCACCCTAGCCTGTGCAATTACTATACTCTTCGGCATTAATCACTACCTGAAATATGGAGCAAACAAAGCAGCATACAATTACTTCTTCGGCATATTGATCGGTGCTGCCATATCTGTATTCGGAGCTTTGTTGTATGGTCTGGTATTGTACTTATATCCCAAATGGAGTTTCTCCGTTTATATGATACAAAGAATGTTGGTGGCTTCTGCATTGATCTCTATTTTTATTCCAAGCTTTTATCTTAGAAATTCCTTGAAAGGTCGGAAAGAAGAAGAGGATGATGTTTTGGATAGCGAGATGCGGCAAAAACTAAAATAGGGGCTATTTTTTGAAATTTGTTATTTTTTGGCAAAAAACAACAAAAACTGCTTGATTTTTGACTCGACCAGCCTCCCCACAAAAAAGCTCCCTGTACAATGGTATATCTTCTAGTGGAAGAGTTATTACATTATGGTGGTAAAGAAATTGATGATAATACAGAAACATGAAAACACCGCAAATAATCCTAACAATACTAATAGTATTGACAAGCTACAATAGAAATATGGCAAAGAAGTGGGGTAGCCCCCTATAAAACCCGAATGAACATAATCAACCCAAATATCAGTATTCCACCTCCTGCAATGTAGCGCATCCACTGAAAATGCTTAGGTTTCATGTAGGCTTTAATCTTGTGAGCTAGTAACAATTTGATAAAATCGGTTATTGCAACGGTGCTTATAATAGCCAAAAAGTGTACTATACAGGCTGTATGGTTCATGTTTTTTTCTATCATGTTACCCGTTACGGCTATCCATAGAAACAAAACAAAAGGATTTAAAGTGTTAATGGCCATGCCTTTGAAGAAATACCCTATATAGTTTTGAGTACTTATCGTCGTTTTTTTAGGAGGTTTATATTTGCTTAATATCGTTGCAAGTCCAAAGCCTATGAGAATTAATCCACCAATAATTCCCATGTACAGTTTGAAGTTTGGGCTATCAGACAACCATACTACTCCTTTGTAGGCTACTACTACATAAAATACATCACTAAATAATACACCGGCTGATAATGCCAGACCGGGTAAAATTCCACGTTCTATGCCTAGCTGTATTAGCATAAAAAAGATAGGCCCGGCAGCAAGGCTTAATAGCAAGCCCAATAATATACCATCTTGTAGACCTTCAAAAATCATATTTTTCGTGTTATTGTGCTATGGTGTTTTCGTATTACCGTATTGTATAAATTACAATAACACGATAACACAGTAACACAATAGCACAAAAAAACTTAATTTTGGCTGACTAAACGATTTGTAAAACAACATCACATGCCATCTCTTCAGCGAATTTTCAACAAATATACAGGAAGCTTACGTAGCTTACGTGCAGTTTACTACATCAATAATGTTTTAAATGCCCGAAAGCTTCAGCATAATGCGGAATTATATAAAAAACATGGACTAAAGAAAAGTATTTTTGAGAGCATTAGTAGTCATGATTTTAAAGAGCAAGTCGGAGAAATTCCATGGCTGGATCGCCCTGATGCACTTCAGAGACTTAAAAAACATCCTGAATTTCAGGATTTTGATGCCGATACACAGGCGCAGTTAATTCAATGGCTGGATAATGGCTTTTTAATTTTGAAAGGTTTTTACAATAAAGAAGACGTTCGTAAAATAAATGGAGAAGTAGACCGCTTACTAGCCGAGCAAAAAACGGATTTCAATTATACGGGCAGAAAAATAATGGACGCCTACCGTATTTCGCCTCTTATTAATGATTATTTCAGAAACCCCAGAATGATAAAATTACTCAATTTTATCATGGGACAAACCATCCACCCTTTTCAAACAATCAATTTCATAGAAGGCACAGAACAAAAAGCACATTCCGATTTTATTCATATGACGAGTGAGCCGAAGGGCTACCTGATTGCAAGCTGGACGGCACTCGAAGACACAAATGAAGGGAATGGACCTCTTTTCTATTATCCTGGCAGTCATAAATTACCCTATATTCTGAGTAATGACTTTGAAAGTGGTAATAGTCGATGGAAATTAGGCTATAATAGTTATAAACGTTATGAAGACCGAATAGCTGATTTTATTGAAGAACATCAATTGAAAAAAGAATATTTTTTCGCCGAATCAGGAGATGTATTGTTGTGGCACGCTAATTTGTTGCACGGTGGCAGCCCTATTATGCAAAAAGGGAGTACGCGCAAAAGTATGGTGTCACATTATTTTTGTGAAGGAATTATATGTTATCACGAGATATCGCAACGCCCAGCTATGCTCGATCAGTAGTTTGTGTCTTTTTTTTTGCATTTGCTGTTTTACAATGAAGGAAGCTTTTTGAGTTTCATTCTTGAAAGTAAGTATTTGGTTTTTAGGTTTTTGTGGTTTATTTGTAAAGTGTTATTGCATGCTTGCATTTTATATTTTAAATAAATAAATTTGTCACGTTTTTTACGTGTAAATCTTTTTATGAAAGGGTATTTGTGTAATTTTGTTGTTACTTAATGTCACTTAATCTGGTGTTTAGGTTTTGACTTTGTGGTTTTACCCCAATACATTAATACTGAAATAATGACTAACTATTTTTCCCACTTGACCTAATCCACCCTATATGAAAATCACGAGAATCGTCGGTTTATCACTAGCCGATATCCAAAACCTAATTGTTCATCAGGTTAAACAAAGAGAGTTTAGGATGAACACAAACGCACTAGCTTACAGATCCTCCCATTTTAACAATACGGTAAGGGTAACCAAACGTGTTGTAGAGGAAAACAAAGCAGTTGTTAGCGCAATAAATGAGTGCCAGTTATCCGTTAGTAAATTAGTATTAATAGCGGATTTTATAAGCGTAGCGAAGCCACAAGTTGTGGAAAAGCTTATTGTTAATAATCGCTTTGATAATATGACAAAAGTTGAAATCTTGGATGAACTGGTCAACTCCTGCGATTAAAAATTTAAATGTTTAGCGGCTATCCTTGCCTAAACAATAGAAAATCCTGACGTTTACGTCGGGATTTTTTTATTGGTGCCTACTATCAATACTCCGTATTGATATTGAGAATGCTCCGCATTCGTTTAAGACCTAATGTCATTTGACTGATAAAAGCAAAAACCAATACGGAGTATTGTGCCATAATATATGAATTTGGTTTGCTTTGTGACAATATTGTAAAAATAAGGAGCTAATATGCCAAAGTAGTGCTTCTAAAAATAATGCTTTGCTTAACTTAGCTATCAAGTTTAACAGTATTGAATATTTGCCAGGCTTATTCGAAGAAATCTCT
Source organism: Saprospiraceae bacterium (assembly GCA_020627965.1). Taxonomy (GTDB): domain Bacteria; phylum Bacteroidota; class Bacteroidia; order Chitinophagales; family Saprospiraceae; genus JAHDEO01. The sequence goes on from JAHDFX010000001.1 coordinate 75,529, forward strand.
ATTTCCTTTTTTAGCCAAACGATTTCCAAATCAAGTCTAATATTCAGGCATTTTGTAAATTTTAAATTAGTTATGAAAAATTATACCCAGACTATTCTGCTCTGTTGTGGAATTTTGTTCGCAGGTGGATCGTTTGCTCAAGGGACTTTCTCCGGAAGCTTACAAGCTAACGGAAATTTTTTTCAACGAGATACGACCATTGGGGCTGCTAATACACCTCAGTACGACCATTTGAAAACAGGTGGAGAAGCTTGGTTGAACCTGAATTATAATATCTCGGGTTTCGACTTTGCCTTGCGTTTTGATATGTACGAAAACTCAAATTTACCTAATCCGCAAGATGCTTACTCAGGACGTGGAATTGGCTTTTGGCAAATTAAAAAACAGGTAGATAAACTCAATATTACGGCAGGACATCATTACGACCAGTTTGGTAATGGGATTATTCACAGGGCTTACGAAGAGCGCCCTCTGGGAATTGACCATGCTATATTGGGCTTGCGCCTAACCTATGACCTGACTGAAGACTGGCGTATAAAGGCTTTCTCTGGCAAACAAAAAAATGCCTTTGGTTTAGATGGTTTTATAACTGGTGTAAATCCGGCACTTATCAGTGGGGCTAGTCTGGAGGGGTTTAAAATGCTGAATGAAAAAGTATCAATAGCACCAGGCATTGGCATTGTCAATCGCTCTTTAAATGCTGATCTTATTAGGAGTATTTCTTCTGATATTGGATTGAACAACTTTGGTGATTACTTCTTTAAGCCCAAATATAACGTGTATGCTTTTTCTGCATACAATACGCTGACAGCAGGAGATTTTGTTTTTAGTGCGGAGGCAGCATTCAAAACACCAGAAGCCATTATTTCACCTGTAAATATTGTGGTGGATACAACAGGGCAAGTCTTGGAAGAATATGCGCTGACAGAGTCTCCATCCATTACCGGCAATCAGGTTGCTGGTAATTATCTGGTTACTTATCACAGAAAACCAGGGTCTGTACTGTTTGCCAGCCTGGGATATTCCAGAAAAGGCTTTGGTATTACTTTGCAGGCAAAAAGAACAGAAAATTTCCCGCTTCGTATCAATCCTACACAAAACACTATTCGTGGAGTGATGAATTTTTTACCTCCCATGGCCAGACAAAATACAAAGCGCCTGACAACACGTTATAATGCTGCTACTCAGGATTTAGGTGAATGGGGATTTCAGGCAGATATTTTGTTCAAAATCAGCAAAAAAGTCAGTGGACAGTTAAATCTATCTAATATTACTGACCTCGACGGCGATTTGCTATATAGAGAAGCGCATCTTATTGGTAAATTTAGAAAACGCCCCTGGGCAGTTACTACAGGTTTGCAATACCAGCAATACAATCAGGAAGTATTTGAATCTAAACCAGGTGTACCGCTTGTCAATGCTATTGTTCCCTACACAGAAGTAGTCTATAAAATTGATCGAAAAAAATCAATTCGTACTGAACTTCAATATCTGCACAGTGATGAAGATTATGGTAAATGGGCTTATGGTTTGCTTGAGTTTAGCATTGCACCAAAATGGTCGTTTTCTATTGAAGATATGATAACACTCACACCGAAAAAATACTATGAAAAGTCTAATCTTAATGTAGACAATCCTTCAAAACCAGTTCATTTTTATACTGTATTTATTTCTTACACAGAAAAAGCAAATAAGTTTTCTTTGGCTTATGTGCGTCAGCCCGATGGTATCAATTGTACTGGCGGGGTATGTCGTTATGAACCAGCATTTAGTGGAGTAAGACTTGCTGTAAAGTCTGGCTTTTAAAGTAAAAACTTATATCCTCTGCGCATAGCAGCTTTAGTGTACTTGTCGGTCGTTTATAAAATACCATTCAATTATGTTTAAAATAAAATCTTCCTTTTCTTACCCCATATATATTGCTATAGTAATAACACTGATACTGAGTTTTTCGACTTGTCAGGAAGTGTGCCCTGACCTGGAACCGCCAACGGTCAATAACACAACAACAGAGGATACTTCCGGGGTTCCTGTACGGCATGTTATTGTAGAAGAATTTACTGGTGTACAATGTGTTAATTGTCCACAGGGGGCTCAGGCTATACAGGCGCTTATCAATACCTATGGTAATAGGCTTATTGCTGTATCTGTCCATTCTGGTTTTTTCTCGAATCCACTGCCTGACAGTCAGTATGATTTCCGTACACCTGAAGGAGCAGAATTAGAAACGCTGCTTGGGCCAATTATCGGTTATCCTTCAGCAGTTATTAATCGCAAACTGTTTCCTGGCGAAAATTCACGTATGCTGGCACCGGGTACATGGGCTGGTTATATTGCCAGTGAATTGGAACTGCCTCCAAGCATAGGGATGGATATAGTGAATACATATGATGCAAATAGTCGTAATCTTGATATTAGCATAACGACTAATTTTATTGAGGAAGTGACCGATGATATCAGCCTGACCGTAATAATTACTGAAGATGATATTATTGATGCGCAAGTAGATAATACGGGGCTTATTCCTATGTATAATCACAAACACGTATTGCGTAAAGCATTGACAAACTCAGCTGGGCAGTCTATTGACGCGCAGCCAGTCGGCGGAAATACTACAGAAACTTTCAGCTATACATTACCGCCTGAATGGAATGAGGCTAAGTGTCATGTAGTAGCTTTTGTACACCAAAGTGCACCGGATCTGGAAGTTTTGCAGGCGGCAGAGGCTAGTTTGATCGAATAAATTTAAATCGGTTCATTCTTATTTAAATTTGTAGTTACCTTAGTACGCTTAATGGTATAAATAGCTAAAACCTAATTCACATAAGTAAGCGGACAGGATTAAGTTTAAAACAATGAAGGGTAGATTCTGTCAGCTTATTTAATATCCAAATTTTAGACAAATCTAATAATATGAAGAAACTGATCAACAGCCTAACTTTATTTCTCCTTTGTGGCCTGGCAGGAATCTATATGGTTTCATGTACTTCCGATAGCAAGCCGGGAGGGGAAGGAGCAACCGATGCCACAACTGGTGTTGCTTATGAAAACAAACTGACGGATTACCTGACAGGAAACCCTCAGCAGCTCAATCCTTACAACAGAACGGATGCTGCGAGTGCCATGATTATTCAGTATTTATTCCAGCCACTGGTAAATACGGACCACTTTACTTATGAACTTGTTCCACAATTGGTTAAAGAATTGGCAGAACCAAAAGTTCTGGACAATGGGAAAACCGAAATGACTTTTGAAATCAAAGATGGTGCACAATGGGACAATGGTACACCGATTACAGGCGAAGATGTTGCCTTTTCATTGAAAATACTCAAGTTGCCTAAGACCGACAATAATCACCTAAAGCCTTATTTGGAATATATAGAGGATGTACGGATCGATAAAGGGAATCCAAAGAAATTCACATTGATCTGTAAAGAGCCTTATATGCTGATGCAAAGTACACTTCAAAACCTGTTTATTCTGCCAGGTTATGTGTATGATGAAAAAGGTATTTTGAAAAACTATACAGTAAAGCAAATTGCAGATGGAGGCCCTAAAATCGAAAAAGATGCTAAGCTTGTAGAGGCAGCTGAAAACTTTAATAACCCTAAATTTCAGAATCAAATCGTTGTAGGTTCTGGCCCATATAACTTTGTAAACTGGTTACCTAATCAGCGTATTAATCTGGAGCGCAAGAAAAACTGGTGGGGAGATAAATATAAAGGAACTACGCACTGGTTTGATGCAAGCCCTGAAAAATTCACTTATGAGATCATTACAGACCCCACAACGGCTGTCGTTGCCCTGAAAGGTGAAAAAATTGACGCTATTTATCGTGTAGAGCCTAGGGCATTTGTTGAAGAGTTGAAAAAATCAGCCACATTTAAATCCAAATTCAATACCTATACTCCTACACAGTTTTTGTATTCATACATTGGTATGAATATGAAAAATCCAAAGTTTGATGATGTGAAAGTCCGTAGAGCCATGCGTTATATCATGAATAACGAAGTGTATGACAAACAGGTCTTCTATGGTATGGCTCAGCCCGTTACGACTTTCTTGCACCCAAGTAAGAAAAAGTTCATCAATCAGGACTTGAAAGTGATTAAACAAGACTTGAAAAAAGCAGCAGATCTGATGGCAGAAGCTGGTTGGAAAGATACAAATGGCAATGGTATTCTGGATAAAGAAATTGATGGTGAATTGGTAGAGTTTGAAGTAGATTTTGTATATCCAAATATTGCAAAAACAAGCGAAAAAGGCGTGTTAATGTTCCAGGAAGCAGCTAAGAAAGTTAATCTTAAAGTCAATGCTGTTCCTTTAGAATTTACTGTTATGCTTGAAAAAACAAAAGCTCACAATTTTGATATGTATTACGGTATTTGGAGTACGCCACCAACAGAAAGTGATCCTAAGCAGATATGGCATACCGATTCATATAGTGGAGGTAGTAATTATGTTGGTTTTGGAAACGAAAAAAGTGATAAACTGATAGAAGATCTTCGTAAAGAATTAGATGAAGATAAACGTGCAGAAATATATAAAGCACTACAAGCTATGATTGATGAGGAGGCACCATATGTGTTTATGTCTGCTACTCAAAATCGTGTGGCGGTGCATAAGAAATTTGGTAAAATACAGGACACTGGTGTGAATCCTGGTTATTTTGCGCCTGGCTTGCAAGTACTGAATGTAGCGAAAGATTAGAATAGGCAATATTTCAGGACATAATTTTAAAAAGTCCCGAATCTGAAAAGGTTCGGGACTTTTTTGTAAGATCAATCCAAAGTCTTGTCTTATAGCAACTTTGAATATTTATTCGTAATTTGTTCTCCAAACAATAACACTGTGGAGAAATACTATAAAAAATCAGAAACCAGAAGACACTTACCTTACAATAAATCTAATCGGAGGAGAGAACAGCCCCCGCATCAGGAATCACGTCGATTGGAAAAAAGGGTTCCCTATGTCCCTGCCATTGATTTTAATATTGAATTGCCTAAGGTGGATTGGGAAATACCTACACTACCTGACAATGAAATTCTTATAGACCAACCTGTAGCAGTAGAGACCAAAGAACCTGCAATAGAGGATGCTCCAAAAAGAAAAGATAGGGCGGTCAAACCAGTTACACCAAAAACCCAACCAACACAACAGAAAAAAACACCAACACCTCGCCCGTTTGGTAAAAAAACAGAGCCTGTTCCACAAACCAACCAAGCCCCAAAACCAAGACAACTTAAGTCTAGACCTGTCCAGAAGCCCCAGCAATCAAAAAGACGAACAAACTCCCCATCCCAGCAGCGCCCTTCGCAGAGACAAAAAAAGGCAAGTGGCATGAACCCAGGAGTAATTATAGGAGGGATTATGCTTGCGGTTGTAATATTATCATTGGTTCCGGGAGAGTTTAGAATTTTTGCAATCTTTGTTCTTTTCTTTTTTGGTAGCCGAATCTGGCAATCACTTAACAGCTAAAAAATATAATGTTAATCCAAACTCTGAATGTTGCTAAAATTGTTGATCAAATAAAAAAACTTATACCCGGAAACGAAAAAGGTGTCATGTTATTAGTCGGAGAAGACAGTGAAGTAAATATACATGACTTGATCAATCAGCTCAATACCGATAATATTAATTTCTTTGGTGGTATATTTCCTCAGATAATATACGATAATGAAGCTTATGCCAACCATATTCTGGCTATTCCCGTCCCTTTATCCGGAAAACCACAGCTTATCACAGGGCTGGGAACGGGAGATATTGTTGTTCCTCCTCCCGAACAGCCAGATGAAGATGAATTTTACATTACTTTTGTAGACGGGCTTTCTTCGCAGATCGCTAAATATCTTGTGACACTATATAACGTAATTGGTAATGGTTGTTATGTCATTGGTGGAGGTGCAGGCTCTGTATCTTTTCAGCGAAAGCTCTGTATCTTTACTGCTGATGGCTTATTTCGGGATGCTGCCGTATTAGCTTGTGTTAAAAGTCGGTGCAATTTTGGTTGTGGGCATGGTTGGTCAGACTTACGGGGGCCTTTCGTTGCTACAAAAACTAATGCAAACATAATTGAAGAGCTTAACTGGCAAAAGGCTATTGATGTATACGGTGCAGAAGTAGAAATGGATGCTATGGAAAAAGTGTCAAAGGAAAATTTTTCAAAATTGTCACAGTCTTACCCTTTTGGTATTCACAAAGATGACATGGAAAAAATTGTAAGAGACCCGGTCGGCATAACAGAAAATGGTGGCTTAGTATGTGTGGGAGAAGTGCCAGAAAACAGTGTCTTATTTCTTTTGAAAGGAGATAAAAATAAACTTATTAATGCAGCAGGGGAGGTAGCCGAAAATTCTGTCGATATAGGTGCAAAACCTGTTAAAGAAGTTTTTGTAATTGATTGTGTATCAAGGGCACTTTTTATGGCAGAAGACTATAAAAAAGAATTGGAACAGATAAAAAACAAGATCAATAATGAACAAATAATAACGAAGGGGGTTCTTTCTCTTGGAGAAATTGCTTCTTCAGGAGAAGGTTATCTTGAATTTTATAATAAAACAATAATTGTCGGAACGTTTTATTAATGAAAGTCTATTTTCATTAATTCAGTCCTAGCACTTAAAATGTCAGAAATCAAGAATTATGCTTACAAATGCCACAGACTTTAAGATAGTTCAAGATCTTTCTGTACTTTACGAATTGGCCCTGTCTATTGGAGTGTCTGGAGATGTGCGTGAAAATTGCGAAAGTTTCCTGAATGTTCTCATGTCCAGAAAGAATCTATCTTTCGCAGGTTATTGGCTTTGTGAAGATATAGATAGAAAAACACCAGAACTTATCTATGCACTTCCTTTCAAAAACTTTACACCAGGCAATGTTACATTTAGCCCTGAGTTCAAAGCTTTTTTAAAAAAAGAAAGAACATCAATTGTTGCTAAAGGACACGATTTTCTCGAACATATTCAACGATTAACCAACACTACAACAGGCGAATATTTAGTTTATAATACAGACAACTCTGGTGTACTGATCTTACATAGAAATTCAAGCCCTTTTTCACTATATGAAATGAAACAACTCCATAAAGTTGTCTCAAAATTTGGCTTATTCATCAAAAGTTTAATTGTTCAGCAACGTACATTAATGCGGGAGAACCTGCTCAAAGAACAGGTGACTGCCCAATTGTACAAAAGCGAAAATAAATACCAAAAACTTTTTGATCATACTTTTGATGCTGTATTTAATTATGATTCAGAAACCAAACAAATTAATCACTACAATCAGGCCTTCCGACAAATATTCAGACTAGGAGATCAGGAAGTGACTGAAATAGCCGATATCATGCCAGCCTATCAGCCTGGCGGAGAATCTTCTTGTGCTTATGTACGCACATACAGAGATAGCCTTGAACAAGGAGCGCAGGCAGCCAGGTTTAATTTCCTACACAAAAGAATAGACGGAGAAGTTTTTGAAAGTGAGACAACGATCATTACTGATGCCAAAGACGAAAAGCAACTCATTGTTATAGTAAAAGACCTGACCGAACTGAGAAAAAAGCAATACGAATTGGCAAAAAGCCTGGAAACCCTAAATGCCAAAAATGAAGAATTACAACATTATATAGATTCAAATGAAGCCCTGGAAAACTTTGCTTACATGGCTTCGCACGACCTACAAGCTCCCTTGCGTACAGTAATCAGTTTTACTCAAATGTTGAAGAGAAGCATTGAGCCTATGTCTGACCAACAAGAAGAGTATGTAGACTTTATTGTCAATGCTTCGCAAAATATGCAGCAATTGATACGAGACTTATTAGTTTATTCTAAAGTAGATGCTGACAAAAATACGGCTATCACGAAGCTCAATGTAGAGAATATGGTCAAAACTATAATTAGTGAGCTTAAAGTAAATATAGAAGAAAAATCGGCAATACTAGAAGTCGCCGGGCTTCCGACAAACATTCAGGGAAACCCGACTCGCTTGCGCCAATTGTTCCAAAATCTTATTAGTAATGCCCTCAAATTTGTCAAATCTGATGTACAACCCAAAATAACAATCTCGGCAGAAGAACAGGAATCGCATTGGAAGTTTTATATCAACGACAATGGTATTGGTATAAAACCTGAATATCAGAGTAAAATATTTCAATTATTTCAGCGCCTGCATACAAAGGAAGAATACGAAGGAACTGGTATTGGTTTGGCAATGTGTCAGAAAATCGTTGAACAACACGAAGGAAATATCGGTATTGAGTCAGAATTTGGAAAAGGAAGTACTTTTTATTTCACCATTCAAAAGGATTTACAGAACTTTGCAGGCAACACCACTGATAAAACTACGTTATAGTGAAGCGCATTAGTTATTTGAGGTAAAGTCTATGTAACAGGCATTAAATTTGCCACTCAAATCTCAAATCTATCAGAATTACAGCTTAAAATCAAAATTTGCCATGCAAAAAATAATACTTACAATTTGTCTGATCTTTCTGGCACTGGCTAGTCAGGCACAAGAATTTACAGCCAATGTAACCATCAATGTCCCCAAACTACAAACAGCAGACCCAAAAATATTTAGTACGCTGGAGGTAGCCCTGGAAGAATTTATGAATACAACCAAGTGGACAGACCAGCTCTACGAAGTAGAAGAAAGAATAGAAGTCAGTCTACAAATCAATATTCAGGAAGAACTTTCTGCTACTAGTTTTAAAGGAGAAATGTTTATTCAGGCGGTGCGCCCTATTTATGGAAGTCGTAAGAGTACAGCCCTGCTAGAACATGCCGATAATAATTTTGAATTTAGCTACACAGAATTTCAGCCTTTAGAGTTTTCTCAAAATGCTTTTAATTCTAATCTGACTTCATTTCTGGGCTTTTATGCTTATATGATACTCGGATTAGACTATGATTCTTTTGAACTGGAAGGCGGAACTTCTTATTTTCAACAAGCACAGGATATTCTCAATTCTGTTCCGGCGAATACTTTCTCCGGCTGGAGTTCTCTTGATGGTCAGCGTAATCGCTACTGGATGATAGAAAGCGTACTAAGCCCGAGAGCAGGTGATATGCGTACGGCTATGTATGATTATCACAGGCTTGGACTGGATTTGATGCAGGAAGACCCTGAGGTGGCTCGCCAAAATATGACTGGTGCGCTTCAAAAACTAAAATCTTTCGGACAAGCATACCCCAATGCCATGTCTATTCAGATGTTTGTCAATGCCAAACGTGATGAAATTGTAGAGATTTATAAAGGGGCGCCCACCAACGAAAAACGCTCCATACACAGTATTATGGTTAGATTAGATCCAGCCAATGCCTCGATTTATACCCCTATAAGAAGGTAGTAAAATGTATGGAGGTGCGGATGTGTTAAAGTATTGATGTAAAAAATAGTACTTCAACACACCAACTCCTCAATACTTCAAGATAAACCAAAGATGAAAAACCACTTACCCAACATCCTCAAGGGGGCAGCCATGGGGATTGCTGAAGTAATACCTGGCGTATCAGGAGGTACGATAGCCTTTATCACAGGAATATACGAACGACTGCTTGATGCCATAAAATCCTTTAGTCCTTCCCTGATCGGAACATTCAAAAAAGAAGGAATAAAAGGCTTTTGGTCGGCAATCGATGGAACTTTTTTAGTAACATTGCTTACCGGCATGGTCGGAGGAATTGTAGTCGGTGCCTTTGGTGTGTCTTATCTACTGGAAACTTATCCGCCACTGATCTGGGCTTTCTTCTTTGGGCTAATTATTGCCTCAGCGATCTATATTGGAAAACAGATCGAACGCTGGACAATCCGTGAAATTTTATTACTAATTGTCGGAGCTGTAGTGGCTTACATGATCACCACTATTGCTCCTGTTGAATGGTCACGCTCTTTGCCTGTGGTCTTTATAGCCGGGGCTATTGCGATTTCTGCATTGATTCTGCCAGGTATTTCAGGGAGTTTTATGTTATTGCTGATGGGAATGTACTATTTCATCGTCACGCAAACGTTCAAGGAAGGTTTATTGGAAAATCGTGATCCCGAAGCTTTCCTAATAATAGCCGTTTTTGGACTGGGCTGTCTGACTGGATTATTGACGGTAGCTCGTTTGCTTTCCTGGACATTTAAAAGTTATAAATTTCCTACATTGGCTTTGCTGACGGGCTTTATGCTGGGTTCATTGAATAAAATATGGCCCTGGCGTACACCTACTGAGGCTATGAATGAAGCCGGTGCTATCGTTACTGACACAGCCGCTATATTAGCCGATAAGGAAATGAAAATTCTCAGAGAGGCTAAGGAATTACCCTGGGAATATAGTACGAGTACAGGAGAACCAGCTTATCTTATTGGTGCTGTCGCAATGCTGGTGATTGGCTTTGTATCGGTCTTTGCAATGGAAAAATTGGGAGGCGATCAGAAGCATTAACCCAAGATCATACGATAGTTAAACGCAAATAATAAAATACCTGCCGTAATCACTATCAATATCATGGTATCACGATTAACCTTATAGGCTTGCCTGACTTCGGGGCGGTTCAGCAGCCATAACAAGGCGCCATATAGCCCTATCAGCAACATGACGACTAATAAGACTAGGTATAGATAAAGTTCTTCTTCTTTTCCTTCAAACAGACTTTCGGTATTCTTCACAACATTGATTATCGACCGAAAGAAATAATAGGTAATATAAAGGCATAGGAGTATCCAGGCATTCTTGAATCGTTTCCAGAAAAAGTATAGTAATACAATTTTTAAGGTCATGATGATTAGCTGTTGAGCCTCCGCAATAATTATAACGATAACATGCACCTTAAAGCTGATATAATTATATGCTATATAAGCCATCTTGACAATACCAAGCAGTAGTATGATACACATACCACCTAGTATCCTATTTATATAACGATTGAGGCGTCTGTTTTCTTCTACTTCCTCGGTTTGCCAACCATCCAATATACTGTCATCCAATACTGGTTTTTGATCAAGGTTACTTTCAAATTTTTGTTTAATTGAATTTGCCTTAGCTGACCAGTCTATCTTCTTAGCTTCTTTTTTTTCTAAAATAAGATTTGCCTGCTCAATATCTTCTTCATTAAGCGCCCGCTTATCCCATTCTACCTGGGCGGCTTCAATGGCTTCAGGTTTATAGTCCTCAGGATTTTGCAGAATATTCAATAAGGCTGAATCGGAGATAGATTGGTATCTTTTGGCAAATTCATTCATAGTGTTTGTGTGTGTTATTCACCATAGATCAACACAAACATAAGTCATCCCGAATTTTGGTCAAATAGAAATTATAAAAGGTCGATGGTCGACAGTCCATGGTCGATAGCTGTTATTTAGCCTCAAAGTCGTTCAATTTTTCATTTTGCGTTGCAACATGCATGTATAATCTGGCAAACTGAGTCGCTTTTTTATAACAACTATGGACTATCGACCATCGACTATGGACGCTTTTGAGCACTTTTAAAATTCGGGATGACTCATGTCTGTGCTATCTGTGGTGTTTTTATTTTAAACTCTATTCAGGTTTATTGAAATAATAAATAAGAATTTTCGCCTTCATTAACTACTGTCATAAAGTCTTTGAATGTAGCAAAATCTTTAATTTCTATATTTTGACGATTGACGGTATAAATTCTGTGAATCTCCATTTCACTGTCATTGACCTTCTTGAATTTTAGATCATAATTACAACCTTTAAATTGAGCAGATATATTTTCAGGTATTTCCTTGAATTTCATGCCATCGCCCAATTTGACCAATACTTTTTCTTCATACTTATCTGTATTCTCATAATTCATAAAATTAAAAGCATTGGCACGTTCTTCATCTTCAAAAATATTCATGCTGACCAAAATATCTGAAAAAGGTACTTTGACAGAACGAAGCGAACCTAATTTTAAGACATCTTTATCAACTACATAACTATACTTGTATTTAACTTCCTTAGCTCTGGGTTTCAGTACTTCATAATCCAGAGAAGTGATCGTCAGAGAAGACTGGTGAAAATTGGAAATAGACTGTTTGATCTTATCTCTTTTCAGTTTATCATCGATGTAATAATAGCTGTTTACAGTTCCTGCGGCTCTTATTCCTTTCTTAACGACGTCTGATTTTATATTCATTTTGAAATCTTCCCCAATATCTAAGGTAGTATTGCGAATAACTTCATCATCAAAGCCTTCATTTATTTTCAAATACTCAAGACCAACACCATTAGAAATATCGCCTGTTGGAATTTCCAGAATGGCAGCGCCTTCATGTGAATAATAAAGATGTCCGTAAGGAAGGTCTGGATCTGTCAATTCCAGATACTTAGCTCCATTGTCCAGGTATACTTTGACTATACAGTGATTGAAATTAAGAGAAGGCAATACAACATTTTGCTGTCCATTATCTCGGGTATTAATCAGTACTAAATTAACATCAATACCGGCTTCTCTGGCAATAGAAGCATATAAGGTAGAAACGTCTTTGCAATCCCCTAATCTTGCATGGTAAACACTAGAAGCTTTTTGAGGAATAAAACCACTCTGACGAAAATCTACCGAGCTGTATTGAATGTTTTTACAAACGAACTCATATATAGTACGGGCTTTTTCTTCCTGACTCATTTTTTTACCATCAAATAAGTCGGAGACAATTTTTTTAATCGTAAAATCTGGTGTTGCCTGATGACTGGATAGATCGCTATACCATTGTACAATATCTTTCCACTCATAATCCATAGAAACATGTATGGCATCTGCCAGATCGTAGAAAGGCAACGGATAAGTTTCATCCTTAACAATCTTAGGGCTTTTGTTTTGCCAATGGTGTCTGGTAAAACCATCTTTCTTTGAAGTCTTTGGTTTTTGTACGTTCCTAATGAGCTCTGTCTTCACTTTCAAACCCTCTTCTACCAATAAATTGTACTCCACATTATAATGTGGCAGATAGGAATTAGTAGCAAATTTATCACTAATAAAAGAAGACGATTTACCACCACTTACTTGTTTTTCTTTATAAGAAACATAGACATAATCACCCACTTCCAGATTAGTAAATACAACTTCACCGCCTCTTCGGTCTGCATCAATTTTTTGCCCGTTTTTCTTGATGGTTTGTACTTCGTCAAATTGTAATATCGAGAAACTTTCTGGTGAGAAATTCATATGTTGCCAATCTTCAATGGCAGACTCATCATTCATACGAAGAATATATTCTTCTTTTATACCTTTTGCTTTAGATTTAAATAAAATGATTGACCTTACCTTTGATACAATATCGTAAGACGATTTCATTTCAGGTTTAAAATTCTTTTCAAACTCAGTAATTATATCTTCAGGCTTGGAACTTTCTACAATATCCATACCTTTGGTCTGACCTTTTAGCTCACGTATTTTTTCATTTGTCTCTACCGAAAATGGGAAGTATTTAAGCGATTGCTCATACATCCTGATGGCGTTTTTCTTGTCGTCCATATTGGTATACAAGGTTGCCATATCTTCCATAACGAGATAGTCGGACGGGCGATGTTTGAGCACATCCTCGCAAATACTAAGTGCTTCTTTATACTTGGATGCCCTTGTAAGAATACTGGCAATAGAACGATAAGAACGCGTATCTTCTGGAGCAAAACGCAGACTGTGTTCCAGAAGCGCTTTTGCTTTATCAGAATCTCCTTCTTCAAAGTAATTACCGACCAGTTTGCGAAGTGTTCCGTAGTTGTAATTGGTTTCCAAAAACTTTTCTAATAATTTGTTGGCTTTCTTAGGCTCAGACTGATAAGATTTGAGCAGATTATATTTAGCGGAAAGCGCTTCTTCATCTTCTGGAAATTTTTCATACAATTTATCAATAGCAGCTATGATTTTATCAATGTCTTCATCTAAAGAAGCCAGAATAACATCAAGGCTAAGTTTTTCATAGGGTGTTTCATATTTTTTCAAATATTGGGCTGCAATTTCACGGACTTTCTCTTTATCACCTTCTTCCATGGCTTCGTCCATTTTTTCTCCAAGAACACTAGGATCTTCCGGGTAAGCGCCTTTATAAATCTCATAGTATTTGTTGAAATTAGTTTCATCACCCTTCTCCAGATATACTTCGATCAAATATTTTAATGCCATGTTATCTTTAGGATGTTTCTTTATCATGGCTTCCAGTATTTCCTCAGCTTTATCCAGCTCCATTGAGCGAATATAGGCTTTCGCCAAAAGTATTTGGTATAAAGGGTCAGAGCCAGAAGCCTTCTTTTTGAGTGCTTCCAATGCAAAAAACGGAATAGGCTCTACTGAAGTTAAACCTTTTTTGTAGGGCTGATAACTCGATGAAGCTGACAATACTATAAGATTGTCGTTCAAATCGGATATGCGCATATTAAAGTTGGGATAACTCTCATTATATTCCCCTAGTTGAACCAATATTCTGTTATAACCTTTATTAAGTTTGCATTTGTACCTGAAATAATCCATTTCAGTTTTCCTGCGTTCTGCTTCTTCATAAACCAGATCATCATTGATCCATAATTTCAAAGAACCAGAATAACCGAATTTTACAATAACATCCTGACCGGATTCAGATTCTACATAAGTTTGTGCATAAACAATAGAATTGTTACTACGGAAATACATGTCTTTACTGAGATAACAATCTTTTTCTTGTTTATTGGGGGTAAACCAACTAACCTCCGCACCATATTTAGAAGAAAAAACAGCATCGGATTTAGGATTATCCAAGGCTCCAAAATCTTTATTATAACCGCTGTTCATAACATTGTCGAACGGACCCAATAATTGCCAGTCTATAATGTTTTTCACTTGCGTACTGTAAGAATGTGCTTTTTCAAGCTCGGCTGACATCAGATAGTGCAGGTACATTCTGTAAGTTGCTCCTCCATCAAGTTTTCCTTTATTGTCGGCTCTTTTGTAGATGGTTTCCAGGTTTTTATACTGGGCAGGAGTACGTTTGCCTGACTCTCCAATAAGCCCTTCCTCAAACCATAAAGAGTACAGTTCAGGATAAGGGTCTTTGGCATCTTTCATAAAAGCCTGTAGAAGTTCGGCTGCTTGATCTTCTTTATTAGAATGTGAATACAATAAAGCTAAAGAGAGCCTGGCACTTTCTTTTTGTGGCCCCTTTAATGCTGAATTGAAATGATTGATAGCCTCATCTACTTGTGCATTGTGTAAGGACTGCCAGCCTTTTTCGTATTTTGTTTGAGACCATGCTGTGAGTGTGCATGATAAACAGGTTAATAATAAAATAAATCTTTTCATGAAATGAATAGTTTGTTTACGCCTACTTTGGCTTGATTTCTCATTAAAAATGCGCTTATCTTTGAATGGCTGTATTTTTAAGGTTATTCAAATCCAAAGTAGGAAAAGTTAAATGAATAGGAATATATTGTTTGTTTGCTCAGAGTGCTTTTAGGGACATTTGAATTTAATTTTGCTTCCGCAAATTTAACAAATGAAATGCAGACATGGTTGATAAATTCGAGGAGAATACTTGTTTTTTCGATAGAAATCAAAATATCTTCTAAGTTCAATCACTTATCTACTTTGGGGGATGAACGAATAGACTTCAAAACAAAGGGGGGGATATGATGAAACAGTTTTTAATATTTATTCGTTAAAATGCTCAATAAGGAGTATTGTAAAAGTTTAGAAAACGTTAAAGGGATATAATTATTCGTAGTCTTCCTTAAAAGGCATTATAATTGTTGGTAAATAATTAAAATAAGACATATGATTCGTGCAATATTAAAAAAGCATCGCAAAAAAACTTTATTGTTGGCAGTTGTCTGTATCGGGATATTTTCGGTTTCGACTGATTACAATAAATATTTTGAGATTTCAAAAAACCTGGAAATATTTGCTAATCTCTATAAGGAGTTGAATACGTCTTATGTAGATGAAGTAGAACCAGCAGAATTGATGCGTACAGGTATTGATGCTATGCTAGAGTCGTTGGATCCTTACACTAATTATATTTCTGAATCAGAAATGGAAGGTTTTCGTCTTCAAATCACTGGGAAATATGGAGGTATTGGAGCAGGTATACGTAAGTTGAAAGATAAAGATTATGTTGTTATTACGGAGCCATACGAAGGATTCCCAGCCGAAAAAGCAGGTCTACAGGCTGGAGATGAAATCATCTCTGTTGATGGCAAATCCGCAAAAGGCAAGAATACAAAGGAGATTAGTGAGGTACTAAAAGGTTCTCCAGGAGAATCTGTTAGTGTTACTATACGCCGTCCGGGTACATCCGGTGATTTTGATGTCAGTTTGACCCGGGAAGAGGTTAAGATTCCTAATGTGCCTTACTCTGGTATGCTGGATGAAAATACGGCTTATGTTACTTTAACAACTTTCTCCGAGAAAGCGGGTAAAAATGTAGCTGATGCCTTACAGAAATTGAGAGAAGAAAACGATGTAAAGTCTGTTATTCTTGATTTGCGTGGTAATGGTGGCGGATTATTGAATGAAGCAATTAACGTATCCAATATTTTTATTCCTAAAGGAGAGGAAGTCGTCACTACCCGTAGCCGTAATATTGAACGTGATCGTACTTTCAAAACACTTAATAAGCCAGTAGATGAAAAAATGCCTTTAGCTGTTTTGATAGATGGTAGCTCTGCTTCAGCTTCAGAGATCGTTGCAGGGGTTATTCAGGATTTTGATCGTGGTGTCTTGGTCGGAGTAGAATCGTTCGGAAAAGGTCTTGTACAAAACACAAGAGATGTAGGTTATGGCTCAAAATTGAAACTAACTACAGCCAAATATTACATACCAAGCGGTCGTTGTATTCAGTCTGTTAGCTACAAAAAAGGTAAGTCGCAGAATATTAATGATTCTTTGCGAACAGAGTTTGAGACTATGAATGGGCGTAAAGTGTACGATGGCTCTGGTATTGCACCTGATGTAGAAGTAGAAATCCCGGCATTAAGCAATTTGTCGAGAACACTGTTGACTAAAAACCTGATCTTTGATTATGCAACAGCATATAAATTGAAAAATAAGACGATTGCACCTGCAGCAGAATATCAGTTTACAGATGCCGATTTTCAGGATTTTGAACGTTTTCTCAGTAATCATGATTACGATTATGATACCGCCAGTGAAAAAGAATTGGAGCAATTAGAGAAAAAGGCCAAAGACGAAAAATACTATGATGCTGTAAAAACAGACCTTGAATCTATGAAGCGCAAGATTGAAGCTGATAAGAAAAAAGATTTATACAAGTATAAAGATCAGATCATTGATTTGTTAAAACGTGAGATCGTTACTCGTTACTATTATCAGAAAGGAGGCATAGAAGTTGGACTAAACGGAGACCCTGACGTACAAGAAGCTATTCGTATTTTAAAAGATAAAAACAAGTACCAGTCTATCTTGAAGTAATCTTATTTTGAGTAAGTACCTAAATTACTCGAAAAATACAAATTCCAGACATTAGGAATGAAGAACTCATTTTTGTTTGGAATTTGTATTTTTTTATTTTTGGGCTGTTTTTTATTTTTAATCATAATTTACCCACGTTAAGTGTCTTTAATTCTCAACATAGAAACGGCAACCCCTGTTTGCTCCATTTGTATTAGCAAAGACGGACAGGCATTGCTGACCAAAGAAATACTAAAAGGGCAGTCACATGCCGAAAAACTCACTTTGCTCATAGAAGAAGCTGCAAAGGAATTACAAATTTCACTAAAAGAACTCAGCGCTGTAGCTGTAAGCAACGGACCTGGCTCTTATACTGGGCTTCGTATTGGTCTATCGGTTGCCAAAGGAATTTGTTATGCGCTGAATAAACCTCTAATCACTCTAAGCTCTCTCAAAGCTATTGCATGGGGGGCATATCGACACATTAATAGATATGATGTTTTATATTGCCCGATGATAGATGCTCGTCGTATGGAAGTATACACGACCTTGTATGACTTCCGCCAAGAGACCCCTTTGATACCTATTCAAGCGAAAATACTGGACGAACAGAGTTTTCAAGATTTTTTTGAACAAGGATATTCTATTGTTTTTTCTGGCAATGGTGCCGTTAAATGTCAGGCAATTGTAAATAATGCTTCTGTTATATATGAAAAAATGGGCTCTTCGGCTTCCTTTTTACCTGAATTGTCACATAATGCATATATTTGTGAAACATTTAGTGACTTGTCATATGTATCTCCGTCTTACCTCAAGAAACCTAATATCACTAAAGGGCGAAAAAAATTATAAATTATTGCAACCTTTCATAGGTGATTCCCGTAACATATAAAAGATAGTTGCTTGTATACACAAAATGTTTTTCTGTGTAATGCGTAAAACTAACTAAAGCAATGCAAAGTAAAACAAATCGTAATTTTTTGCGGTTTTATAGAATAAATATTATTATAACAAAAACAAAAATAGGATCAACCATGAGGAAGTCAAAAAATGAAGTTGTGACTTTAACTAAAGGGAAAAAAGACATAAAGCTAGACTACTCAGAACTGCGTAAAGCGGTACTGGTACTAAGAGCAGTTAACCATAAATTACGTCAGTCAGTCATTGATTTGTTAGAAGAAAATGAACGCATGACTGTCACAGATATTTATATAAAATTGCGCTTAGAGCAGTCTGTAGCTTCTCAACATCTAGCCATTTTAAGAAGAGCAGGAGTGGTAACAACTGATCGTCAAGGTAAATTCATTTACTACTCTTTAGACAAAGATCGTCTGAAGCAAATTTCTAAACTAGTTGAGGAATTAGCTAAGTAATCAAAGCATTGATTAAATCAGATACGTTGAACTTGATATGAAGTAAGAAAGGAGAAATGATCCGAATTATTGTCGGACAAAACTTTTTTTACAACTTTTTTCGAGTCCAACGTATTTTTTTTGCATTAAATCTACTTTTTATACGTGTCTGTATTTTAGCTAATTAGCTAAAGCGTCCCAGCTTAGCAATATTTCAATAATTATTTGATAATGTGAAAAATAAAGATTAGCTAAAAAAATAGGTTTTATTTATTGAAATAATACTTTTGTAAATAGCAAAAAAAAATAGATATTTGTAAAAGTGTTATTTTCAGTCGCATAATGTAACATATTATTGCCTGACACCGTTAAAAAGAGGGAGAAACATTTTTAATTCAATTAAATTAAAAGGCTTATGAGAAAGGCAAAGGTTAAAATTAATGAGGACAATCTGCAGATTTCGGCAGAGATTCTTCGTGCATTAGCACATCCGCTACGCATGAACATCCTCGAATTTATTGACAAGCACAAAACTATTAACGTAAATAAGATTTACAATACGTTGAAATTAGAACAATCTATCACTTCTCAACATTTGAGAATTTTACGTACTGCTGGTGTTGTAGATACCCGTAGAGATGGAAAGTTCATTTATTACACAATCAATTATCCAAGAGTTGCCCAGGTTGTTAAGGGTATTGATAATTTCTTGGAAGATGAGCAATAAGTTATTGCTCAATATACGTTAATAAAATGGCTTAGTTAATTCAAACTAAGCCATTTTTGATAACGTAGACTTAAAAGACATGAACTATTCACCGAGAATGTTTGTACTTTTAAGAAATTCCTGAAAAGAGAAATCGCATTTCAAAAAAAATATTAATCAAATAAAGATGTTATTTATCTGTACATGTTGTTGCTGTTGTTGCCCTATCAGGGAAGGAAAAGCAATTCATGTCACTGCTTAATTATAAGACATCTGATAATGATAAAAAAAGCCTTTCCTGAAATATGGAAAGGCTTTTTTTGTACTAAGAGTTTTAAAGTAATTTTATCGTTTCAATGCAAATCGTATTTTTGCCGTATGAAAAACAAGGATCTATATATTTACAACAGTCTAAGTCGTAAAAAAGAAAAATTTGAACCGCTAAATCCGCCTTTTGTAGGCTTGTATGTCTGTGGTCCTACTGTATACAGCCCTCCTCATTTAGGTAATGTTCGTACTTTTTTAAGTTTTGATATCGTTAATCGTTATCTACTTTACTTAGGATACAAAGTCCGTTATGTGCGTAATATTACTGATGTAGGGCATATTACCAATTCGGAAGGAGAAGACATTGATAGAATTGGTGAACAAGCCAAAAAAGAAAATCTGGAACCCATGGAAATTGTGCAGAAGTATACGCTGGACTTTCATGAAGTTACCCATATTTTTAACATGCTGCCACCAGATATAGAACCTACCGCCACAGGACATGTTGTAGAGCAGATAGAAATGGTACAACGTATCATTGATAATGGATACGCCTATGTGAAAAACTACTCTGTTTATTTTGATATTCCAAAATTCGTTAAAGATCATTCTTATGGCGAACTCAGTGGACAAAACATAGAAGAGCAATTGGAGGGACATCGTGAACTCGATGCACAGAATGAAAAACAAGATGCCCGTGATTTTGCTATCTGGAAATACGCCGATAAAACACACCCTATGAGATGGAATTCTCCCTGGGGCGAAGGCGTACCTGGCTGGCATTTGGAATGTTCGGTTATGAGTACCAAGTACCTCGGACAAAAATTCGATATTCATGGTGGTGGTATGGATCTAAAGTTCCCTCATCACGAATGTGAGATTGCCCAATCCATTGGTGCCGATGGCTCTGCTCCTGTACGTTACTGGATGCATGGTAATATGCTCACGATGAATGGACAAAAAATGAGTAAATCACTCGGCAACTCAGTCCTTCCGCGTGAATTGATTACTGGGGATCATGATTTGTTGGAGCAAGGCTATAGCCCAATGAGTATTCGCTTTTTCATGTTGCAGGCACATTATACCAGTACACTTGACTTGAGTAATGAAGCCCTAAAGGCAGCCGAAAAAGGTTATAAACGCTTAATGGAAGCTTTGAAAACATTGGAAAATCTGGACCTAAGAGAAGCGAAATCCCTAAGTGATGCCGATCAAAAAGTCAATGATAGTATTGATATGGCTTTCGCCGAATTGAATGACGATTTTAATACACCAAAAGCATTGGCAAGACTATTCGAATTGGTGACCGTCATCAACAGCTACAAAGATAAGAGAGAGGAATATGCCGGAGTCAGCAAAGCAACAATGGAACGTTTGCAGAAAGACTTCCGTGATCTGGTGATAGATATATTGGGCTTACAGGAAGAAACAGCTGGAGAAGATGGTACTATGGATGGTTTAATGCAACTCATTATTGATATTCGCCAAAATGCCCGTACCAATAAAGACTGGACAACTTCCGACCTCATTCGCGATAAGCTGAATGAACTGGAATTGCAACTAAAAGACGGTAAAGATGGTACTACATGGACGAAGTTGTAAGTTAATACTTGCAAAGCAACCAAAAAGCCTTTACTTTTGTAAATAATGAAACTACATTTGAGTAATATTATCATTAGCATTATAATTATTCACGATTCCTGCAATCTGTGAACCGCTAATGTATTGAAATAATAAAACGCGCCGACAGATTGCAAAATTTGTCGGCGCGTTTATTTTTTGTGCTATTGTGTTAACGTGTTATCGTTTACTTTTGTACTTTGCTTACGAAAACCTACTCTTTTTATGTCAAAAGTAAATCGATTTGAAGACCTAAAATGTTGGCAAGCGGCAAGAGAATTAGTAAATTTAGTTTATGAGTTGAGTGAACAAGGTAAATTCAAGAAAGATTGGGATACTAAAAGCCAATACAGAAGAGCGGCCTTGTCAGTGATGAATAACATAGCTGAAGGATTTATGAGATATAGTAACAATGAATTCATAAGATTTCTCAACTTTGCACAAAGTTCAGCCGGAGAAGTAAAAAGTATGACTTATATATTGGAAGATCAAAATTATTTACCTTTTGAAGATATTAAGAAATTGCACGAAAAAGCAGATAAAGCAATCAACTTAACTTTGGGAATGATCAGATATTTAAAAAGTAAAAACAAATAAAAAGTGTTAGCCCAATATTCTTATTAAAATCAACACAATAACACAATAACACAACAACACAACAACACAATAACACAATAACACATCAACACAACAACACAATAACCATGAGCTATAAAGAATACAAAGGGCTTAGCCTCCCGGAAATAGACAAAACCATTCTGGAATTCTGGGAGGAGAACAAGATTTTTGAAAGCAGTATGGAAAGTCGCAAAGATGCACCTACCTATGTTTTCTATGAAGGACCGCCTTCGGCCAATGGTAAACCTGGTATTCACCACGTTATGGCACGGACGGTTAAGGATATGTTCTGTCGTTTTCATACCATGAAAGGAAAGCTGGTCGAACGAAAAGGAGGTTGGGATACACATGGTTTACCTATTGAGTTAAGTGTAGAAAAAGAGCTGGGGATCACTAAGGAAGATATAGGGAAAAGCATCACCGTAGATGAGTATAACCAGAAATGTCGGGAGACGGTGATGATGTATAAAGACATGTGGGATGACATCACAGTGAAGATGGGGTATTGGGTAGATTTAGATGATCCTTACATCACCTTTAAAAATGAATATATCGAGTCAGTATGGAACCTGTTGAAGCGCCTTTATGACAATGATTATTTATATAAAGGCTATACCATTCAGCCATATTCGCCAGCTGCCGGAACCGGACTAAGTTCACACGAATTGAATCAGCCTGGCTGCTATAAAGATGTAAAAGACACCAGTGCTGTTGCTCAGTTCAGAGTCATCAAAAACGAAGCTGCCGAATTTTTATTTGAAACGGCTGAAGAAGATGTCTGTTTCATTGCCTGGACAACAACACCCTGGACTTTACCTTCCAACACAGCATTAGCATTGGGTAAGAAAATTGACTATGTAAAGGTCAAAACCTACAATGCCTATACAGGCGAACCTGTTAGTGTGATACTGGCAAAAGACCTGATAAAAAAATGGTTCAAAGAAGGCGCAGACGAACTGGACTTTGACGCTTATCAAAAAGGAGATAAAAAAATCCCTTATAGAATAACAGGGGAATACAAAGGCGCAAAACTAGTCGGCTTGCGCTATGAGCAATTATTACCCTATGTTCAGCCTGATAATGGTGATGCTTTTAAAGTACTACATGGCGATTTTGTATCTACATCAGACGGTACAGGTATCGTACATATTGCTCCATCTTTTGGTGCAGACGATATGATGGTCGGCAAACAAAATGGCATGGGCTCGCTGACTTTGGTCGATAAGCAAGGGAAATTTACAGACGATGTAGGCGAATTTTCGGGACGTTATGTAAAAGACTACAAAGATGACCCTAATTACAAAAATGTGGACATTGATATTTCTATAAAGTTAAAAACCGAAAACAAAGCCTTTAACGTTCAGAAGTACAGCCACAACTATCCGCATTGTTGGCGGACGGATAAACCTGTATTATATTATCCATTAGATAGTTGGTTTGTGCGCACCACAAAGGCTAAAGCCCGTATGGTTGAACTCAATAAAACGATCAATTGGAAACCAGCGGCTACTGGTGAAAAACGCTTTGGCAACTGGCTGGAAAACCTACAGGACTGGAATTTATCACGTTCTCGTTTCTGGGGTATTCCATTACCCATTTGGCGAACGGCTGATGGCACTGAAGAGAAATGCATCGGTTCGGTTGCTGACCTAAGAGACGAAGTAGAAAAGTCAATCCAGGCAGGGCACATGGAGACTCAACTTACTAAAGACTTTGACCTGCACCGTCCTTATATCGATGATGTTATTCTGACTTCATCTAAAGGAGAACCGATGAAGCGGGAGCTTGACCTGATTGATGTATGGTTCGATTCTGGTTCTATGCCTTATGCGCAATGGCATTTCCCATTTGAAAATGAAGAAAAATTTAATCCCGATAGCTATCGTGGATATCCAGCTGATTTTATCTCGGAAGGGGTGGACCAAACACGTGGGTGGTTCTTTACATTGCACGCCATTGCAGTCATGTGTTTCGATAGTGTAGCTTATAAAAATGTTGTTTCTACAGGCTTATTACAAGCAAAAGATGGTCGAAAAATGTCGAAAAGACTCGGCAATACAGTAGAACCATTCAAAGCCATTGAAGATTATGGTGCAGATGCCATCCGTTGGTACATGATGTCCAATTCTGCCCCTTGGGAAAACCTGAAATTCGACCTGGATGGAGTAGATGAAGTCCGTCGTAAATTCTTTGGTACTTTGTACAATACCTATTCTTTTTATGCGCTTTACGCAAATGTGGATAAATTTTACAATAAGGAAGCTCAAGTACCATTAGAAAAACGTCAAGAGATCGACCGATGGGTTATTTCCTTATTAAATACGCTCAAAAAAGAAGTTAATAAAGATTATAGCGATTACGAGCCATCTCGTGCTACCCGCAAGATCATGACTTTTGTGGATGAGCATTTGAGTAACTGGTATGTACGTCTATGCCGTCGTCGTTTCTGGAAAGGCGAGAAAAATGAAGATAAAATAGCAGCTTATCAGACCCTCTATGAATGTCTGGTTACCATAGCTAAATTAATAGCGCCAGTCGCCCCGTTCTTTGCTGATTTCCTATACAAAAATCTCAATGATGCCACAGGAGCAGAAGCATCTAATTCTGTCCATCTAACAGATTTTCCAAAGGTAGAAGAATCAGTTATCAATAAAGACCTCGAACAGCGAATGGACTATGCACAACGTATTTCTTCATTGGTATTATCCTTACGGAAACGAGAAAAAATACGTGTACGTCAGCCATTGACAAAGGTCTTGTTGCCAGTATTAGATGACGATTTCCGTAGCCAGGTTGAAGGCGTTAAAAATCTGATCTTATCAGAAGTGAATGTGAAAGACATCGAATACATCACGGATACATCAGGCATCATCAAGAAAAAGATCAAGCCGAACTTTAAAACTTTGGGTAGAAAATTGGGTAAAAATATGAAATCAGCTGCCCAGTTGATCGGCGGTTTTGATCAGGATGCCATTGCAGAAATTGAAAAGACAAACGGTTACACCTTTGAAGCTGACGGAGAATCTATCCGCCTCACACTGGAAGATTTCATCATCACTTCAGATGATATAGAAGGCTGGCTGGTCGCCAATGACGGACCATTAACTGTTGCACTTGATGTCACCTTAACAGATGACCTAAAAGCAGAAGGCATTGCCCGTGAATTGGTCAATCGTATCCAGAACATCCGTAAAAGCCGCGATTTCAATGTAACAGATCGCATTAAAGTCACTCTACAAGCCAACGATGCACTGAATCCAGCTGTGAATCAGTTTGGTGATTATATTTGCAATGAAGTCCTAGCCACTTCTTTGGATCTATCGGCTAATGTATCCGGTGCCGAGGAAGTAGAATTGGTGGATGATCTGGTCGTTGGTATTTTGGTGGAGCGGTAATTCACACATCAAAGCCAACCCTTTAGTTACTGCTTTTTAATCATGCGAATTAATATTTAATACATATGAAAACCTATCTTGAATTATCTGTAGACGAAAATGTTGGCTCTGCTCATAAATTTTACGAAGTCACTGTAGAAGATACCTTATTGACACTTCGATATGGACGTATAGGAACAGATGGAACTGTTTCTACAAAGACATTTCCTAGCAATGAACTTGCATTGAAAGAAGCAGAAAAGAAGATAAAAGCTAAAAAGAGAAAAGGATACGAAGAGGCTGAACAAGGTGTTCGTAAAAAACGGTCTATTACTCGAAGAAGCATTACGAGTAAACGTTCGACCGCTAAAAAAGCACCTGTTTTATGGAAATTCAATTCCGGTTCTCCTGCTTTTGGTATTTATATTGACGATAATTATTGTTGGGTGGGTAATGAAAAAGGACGAATATTTAAGCTTAATCATGAGGGAGAAGTTGTCATGCAATTTCAATTGCCAGATGGTGTGAAATCTATTATCGTAGATGAAGGCTGGATTTATGTAGGCTGTGATGATGGTAATGTTTATGACTTGACAGGAAAACTACCTCGATTGGCATATGAGATTAACGAAAATATAGACATATATTGGTTGGATGTAAAAAATGGATTATTAGCTGTTTCTGATGAAGGTGGTAATCTAACAGTAATCAATGCAGAAGATGAAGAACAATGGAATAAGAAAAGTGCTGGAAAAAGTGGTTGGATGGTTCGTTGTGATAAAGTTGGTCGTGTTTATCATGGACATAGCAAAGGAGTCACTTGCTATTATGGTTGGGATGGCTCTACCATTTGGAATAAAAAAACAAGTGGCGCCGTTCTTTTTGGTTGGAAATCTGAGCATGCTGTAACCGTTGGAACATCGAGTAATAATGTGACGCTATTCGATCTCGAAGGAAAGCAAATAGCGGATATGAAAGCTGACGACAGTGTCTTCTCTTGTGCGACAGCTCCAAATGACGAGTACATTTTTGCTGGTGATTCCTCTTCTTCTATTTATTGTTACAACAAAGCTGGAGAACGTCTCTGGAAATTAGCCAGTACTTGTGGCTCTGCTTATTCTATGCAATATCACAAGGAGAAAGTATATATCGTAACGACCAATGGCTCTTTGGCTTGTATTGATGCCAGTGAAGCGGCTATTGAAGCGGCAAAGGCAGGAGATGTTCCAACTATCCAGGATATAAAAGCACCAAAAGCGATAGCTGTTATCCAAACAGATATTTTGGAAAGTGCAACAGATTTGACAAAAGGTGTTGAATTGGTTTGTATTAAGGATGGCTCAAAATTAAGAATGCGTGTAGTTACACCTGGCTTTCATTCAGATTGGAATGTTCAGTTCCCTAAAAACCTTAGAATTCTTGGACAACGCTATATGGTGGATAATGTGCTGGAAGCCAATCAAGGTGGCTTTTATCGTTATTATGGTAATATTTATAAGATTGATTAATAACCAAAGATTTTAATGTGACAGATCGTATCGCTGTCGGGTTACAGAAGCACGAAGAGATAGTTCCTACAATAGAAAAATTGGTAGTATATCCAGACAGAAGTCCTTGCACATTCATTTGAACTTACAAACTCCGCTGAAGGGAAAGATGTAGAACTTTTAAATGGTATTATAGTAGGGATTTCAGTAGAGAATTAATGTTGTTCATTCAATAAATTTACTATGAAATGAAGACATTTAAAGAGAGTATACAAGATCTTCTTGCAAATGATGAAACAGTGAAGGCAATGCAGCAGTTGCTTGACCTGGATTATATTGATGATGAGTGGAGGCAAGATATTGTTCAGCTTAGAGGGCGTTATCAAGCTCTGGAAAAAGACATTCTTAATGGGGTAGTCAGTCATGCAGAAATTACGCTTGAGCGTAACAAGATTCGAGATAGTGTATTGACCTTACTCAATAAGCTTCCAAGTGATATTAATAAGATCATCAGAAAAAACGATTTTCATCTTTTTAAAAATAAGTTTATTGACTACTACTCTAATAATGAGAGCTTTACTCATATCCATATTAGCGGAAATGCAGGTAGCTCCTTCTTTGGGGAATTTAGTTTTGAGGATTACTACGTCGATTTGTCTTATATAGAATTCAAAGAACTAGAACAGCGAGATTCTTTATTTGACCTGGAAAAAAATAATAAAAAGCATTATAAAGAAGGACAAAGATTTTACCAGTCGATTACTCATAAAACTATTTCCAAGCAAATATTAGAGAATAATAAAAGAATAATTATTTCAGGTAATCCAGGGGTTGGAAAATCTACTTTTTCAAAATTCCTATGTTACGAATGGATAAAAACTGCAAAAGATCACGATAGATTACTAATACATATTGTGCTGCGAGATATTGAATTTAATAATTCCGGTAATGCAATTCTAAATTACTTAACGAATACTTACCTTGAAGCAAATGATGTATCAATACCCAAGCTCAAAACATTTTTAAAAATCTTTGAAGGGCAGGTGATATATATTCTTGATGGTTTTGATGAATTAAATGATGATGCAAAAAACAAGTTTTACAAACAATTTAACTCTTTAACATATTCTCCAAATTTTATTTTACTCTCACGCCCTTATGGGTTGATTGATAACCAATTAAAAGCTCCTTTTTCCATTCAAATAGATGGTTTTAATGAGAGTAGTCAAGAACGTTATGTAAGGAATATTCTATCAAATCAGAACGCTGCTAACCATATACAAGAGTTTTTCTATGTCTTGTATCGTAGTGAAATACTTAGTAATTATGCCAATAATCCTTTAATGCTGAGTTATATGCTTTTGGTAAGTGCGAGTCATAAAGAAGGAATAGAAGTTGGTTTGAAAGAATTGAGAGATATTACATCTGCATACGATCTGCAAACAAAAGTTTTGCATTGGTTTACAGATTATTATAAAGGCAAAGGACAAATCACTACTAAAGAGGTTATACAAAACTTAAATAAGAGTATCAAGTTTGCCGCTCAGCTAGAATTGAACCAGCAATTAGTTTATATTAGTTCACTCACCAACAATAAATACATTGATTCAGCTCTTTTTTTCTCAGAATTGGGTATCGGGACACTAAATAAAAAAGAACGATGGTCGTTTTCTTTCAATACGATTACTTTTCAAGAATTTTTGACGGCACGTTATCTTAGTCAATTGGAAGATCATAAATTGTTCTTCTCTATTTTTGAAAACAAATATTTTTGGAATGTAGGTAAAATGCTCATCAATGCTCTATGCGATAACCAAGAGCATGATAGAGTAAACGATCTATTAGAATATCTTGAAAAAGTTAATCGACCGAATCTTGAAAATATAAATACGTTCATTTACTTTTATTTTTTATCAGATTGCGATAGAAAAACAGTCAATAGTCGAATTGAAAAATTTGGTACAAATATTTTAATTAAAGCTTTTCAAAAAGCAGTTTTTATTGAAGAATGGAGAGATATTACTCTAGATGCCAATGTTTATATTTTCAAAAAACTTAATCTGAGCCTAAAAAAGGCTTATATTAATAATATTCTTGATCGTTTTAATTCCATTGACCTTGAATCGATAGAAGAAGTTGATAGTATTTATTATTTACTTTCATTAGTAAGTAATATTGATGGATTGAATACCGAAGTTGCCGCAATTTGCTTTAGGAAAATAAAAATGTTTAAAGAAGAAATAAGAAGAATTAGTAGGCAGCTTCATGAGTTGGAAAATCATAAAGATCAAGGAGACACTACAAAGTCATCAATACTGTATACCAAAATAGATAATTATTTAAATACCCATTTCTATCTCATTGATATAATAAAAAGTCTTCCCTTTGAGCAATTGGTTATATTCAAAGATTTCTTTAACGAACAAGTATCCATTGACTATGAAGATAATCTGATAGATTATGCTGTAGTAAAAGCTAAAATAGCCGATTCGATAGATAGCTTAATTACTGTTTTTAGAAATAGCTTTTATAAAGCTGAGAGCATGTTTGAGGTTTGTTATTCTAATCTAAATGTTGATAAATATGTTTTCGGAAACGAGGAAATTATAAATGCGATGTTACAGTTAACCTGTGATATATATTCATTAGGATATGCTAATAAAAAAAAGTACAAAACAGCTATAGATTATCTGACAGCCGATATAAAAAAAGCCATATGTCTGTTAGATAAATATTTGATTAGGTATACAGAGTTAGGGAAATCAGGTTTTCCGATCGAAGATGGATTCATTTATAATCTAACCGAGATTTTTGCTCATGGAATAAACCTAATTTCAATAGAAGCTACTTACGACGACTTTTTTCTGTTTTTTCAAAAATGGGAAAAAAGAGAAAATACCCGTGAACACTTTTTAACTGAAAATGACTCATTTGATCGATATATCACTCAAAAAATAAAAGATTGTTTGAATGGAAGTGACTCAGAAGAAGAGTCTTTGAGAAAACTCTATATACTTATTACAGCGTTCAAACTAACTGAAAATGGTAAATACCTTTATACAGAGTACCGAGAAGAGCTGCATAATATTTTATGTGTTTTTACAGAACAATATCATGAGAAACTGGAATCTTTTGATGATGACGATTTTTTTGATTCAAAAGAACGCCAAATTATAGAAATTTTTCATGAACTACCATTTTTTCTCTTTGATAAATACTTTAGTATTGATAAAGTTTTTGCCACTAAAGCCTTGTGCGAATTAACTTATATTCAATCTTATGTGTTACCTGGTATATTTTGTGAAAGGTTTGCTTTTTATCAAGAAGAATACTGGAATTATCTGCAAAACCTTTTAGAAGATGGACAGTACACACAACAGTTTTGTGCGATTTTAGGTAATGAAGATATGTATTCTTTTTCAAGTAATTTTAGATATTTAGCGAAACTCTGTCCGTCCTTGTTGGAACAATTAACAACAATGGATAATGCAGTTGTTGAGATTTATGCGAATGACTTGCTGGCATTTTCCTCCAATACTTTGTCTTGGTTCATAAAAAATGATAAAACATATTCTGAAAACTCTTCTGATAAGATACTAAGTGTATTAAGCTCGACGACTGATTATCTACTCAATCATCCTTCTGTTGTTCAGTATTTGGATTATAAAGAATACAGCGAATTGGTCAGCGTGGATGAAATCTTAGCATATCTTTATTACTACTACTTGACGAATAAACAAATCCCAAAACTTACACTTCCGCTAAATTTAATAGTGTCAAATTCTATTCATTTTCAAGATTTCACAGATAAATACATGTTTACTTTTGATGATGCTTTGAAGGATAAATCAAATCATTGGAATAAAATGAATAATATTATAAACATGTATGAGTTGAGAGAAAGGATAAACATGGAGCATAATGCCAAGAGTCGGTTTTCAAGTCCGCCTAAAAAAGAGTTGATAAAAGCTTTATTGAGTTAAAATTAGTTAAGCACTCACTCAAAGTCCTTTTCATATTTCCGCTAAATATGTATGGTAAATTCCTTATATTTACTAACATTCAAAAAACTGTGTTCATCTGTGCGAATTTGTGGTGAATTATGAATTCTTACTGCGATATATTTAAACATATTTCAAATCACTACACTATGAAAATAACACTAGCCATCCTGCTTCTATTATGCTCGGTATCGACATTAAAAGCACAAGATTATCTCTTCCAAAACCCAGAACTTCCTATCGAAGAACGAGTGGACGACCTCATCTCAAAAATGACTTTAGAAGAAAAAGTAGCCCAACTGATGTACCATGCTCCGGCAGTCGAACGACTAGACATACCAGAATACAACTGGTGGAACGAATGTCTGCATGGAGTAGCTAGAGCAGGCAGAGCAACAGTTTTTCCCCAGGGCATAGGCATGTCAGCCACTTTTGATGAAGACCTGATGTATCGTGTTGGC
>JAHDFX010000343.1 GCA_020627965.1 Saprospiraceae bacterium
TAGAGCAGCGGACTCATAACCCGCTGGTCCCTGGTTCGAGTCCAGGTGGGCCCACCAATAAATCCTTCTCTGTTTTGCAGGGGAGGATTTTTTTTATTACCTCATTTTACTAAACCTGGCATTAGTTTTATTTTTGAGATATGAATCTATGTATAGACATTGGTAACTCCCGTACAAAACTAGGCATTTTTAATGGACAGAAACTCATTGAAAGACCAGTTTTAAAAAAAATTAAACTTCAGGAAATGCAGGATATTATAGAGCAGCATCATATTCACAAAGTCATTCTTTCTACTGTGGCAGACTATCCGGCAGAGCTGGATGATTTTCTGGAACAACATACTTTTTATATTAATTTGACGCCTGATACAGCGCTGCCTATTCAAAATATCTATAAAACACCCGAAACACTGGGAAGAGACCGAATTGCAGCAGCAATGGGTGCCTGGCATTTACACCCCAATTCACATACTTTGGTTATTGATGCCGGCACTTGTATCACTATTGATTTTGTACGGGCAGATGGTGTATATATGGGCGGAACTATTACACCAGGTATCAAACTTCGTTATAAGGCGATGCATCATTTTACAGCTCGCCTGCCATTGGTCAAAAGGCAGCGTTTAGATCATTTTATCGGTTATAGTACGGAAACCTCTATGCGGGTAGGCGCTCAAATGGGCGCAGAATTGGAACTAGATGGTTTTATTTCACACTATAAAAAAGAATTTGGTGAAATTAACGTTATTATAACCGGCGGAGATGCCAATTATTTTGTAACTCAGCTTAAAAATAAGATATTTGCACACCCAAATTTAGTGCTGATCGGACTTAACGAAATATTGGAATATAATTCACAATTACAATAGAAAGTATCCACCTAAATATCCTTCATGAAATATCGATTGATTTTTTGTATCCTTATCATAGCTAGTTGGCAGACTGCTTTTGCTCAGATTCAGGACAATTCTCCCTATTCCCGTTTTGGACTGGGTGACCTGAATCACCCTTCACTAGCTATCAATAATGCAATGGGTGGCATCACCGCTGCTTACTCTAGTTATTACAGTTTGAACCCTGGTAATCCGGCATCTTATTCAGCTTTGGGCTATACAGCTTTTGAGACAGGTGTTGATGCTAAGTTTTCCCGCCTGACTTCTGGTGAAGAATCTTTCAACAAACAGACCGGGAATATGTCTTACTTTGCATTGGGTTTTCCGGTGTTTAATCCATTGAATCGGATGACTAAAAAGAAAGACTATCCTTTTGACCTGGGTGCCAGTTTTGGTTTAATACCACATAGTCAGGTCGGATATAATATAGAAACTCAGGAATCCAATAGTCTCGTCGGAGAATTTGACCGTTATAGTTCAGGGAAAGGGCAACGTTACAAATTGTACGGTGGAGCTGGCATCAGCATGAATGGTGTTGCTTTGGGCTTTAATGCCAATTACCTTTTTGGTAAAGTTGATCGTAATCTTTTTGTCGATTTCAATAATACAACTGAGTTTTGGAATGATGTAGAAACCAGTGGTATCAGTACAAGCGGACTAGTCTGGGATTTGGGCGCACAGTATGAACTGGTATTGAATAAACTGGAGGATGAAAAAGAAGAAGCCAAGCGTAGAAATAAAACCCGCATAAGAGTAGGGGCTACTTATACGCCTTCGGCAAACGTAAATTTAAAGGGAGATCAAAGTATAGGGCGCATGAGAATTTCTTATGAAAATTATGAAGAGGTTCGTGACAATAATGTTTTTGCTTTTGATACTGTATCCAGTAATATTGGTTTTACAGAAAAAATGACTCTACCAGGTAGTTTTTCGGGAGGTTTTGCCATTCAGAAAGACAAAAAATGGATGTTTAGTGGTGATTTCAGAATGACGAGTTGGGAACAATATAACAATCCTATTGAGCCAGAAGAATTGAAAAATACCTGGCGAGGTAGCTTCGGCTTTGAAGTTACTCCCAATGAAAGAGCTTTTAATTCTTTTCTGAAGCGAGTACGCTATCGTGCAGGGGCTTATTATGGGCTTGATCCACGTGTCATTAATGAAAAACAACTGACCAATTATGGTGTTACTTTCGGCTTCGGGCTTCCGGTTCTTTTACCACGCGGCGTTCCTTCGTTTGTGAATCTGGGCTTTGAATTTGGCCGACAGGGACACCCCGAATTAATTGAGGATTCTTATTTTAAAACATCCGTAGCTTTTACATTCAATGATAATTCCTGGTTCTTTAAACGGAAGTATCAATAGACCGTCCTGCGGACTGCGGGAAGCGAGAAGAGAGACCGCATTGCAAGCAATGCTGCGAAAGGAGAGACTGATAATTAGATATATATATGCACAATGCCTCAACGATAACACAATAACACATTAGCACCATAGCACGAACAAAAACCATGAAACAACTTATAGAGTGTGTCCCCAATTTTAGTGAAGGTCGTGACCAATCTGTGATCGACAAAATAACTGCTAGTATATCTGCGGTGGAAGGCGTTCAGTTACTTGACGTTGATCCGGGAAAAGCAACCAACAGAACCGTAGTAACTTTTGTAGGAGAGCCTGAAGCGGCTATAGAGGCTGCTTTTCAAGCAATCAAAACGGCTGGTGAATTGATAGATATGCAACAACATTCAGGAGAGCATCCACGTCAGGGGGCTACCGATGTTTGTCCCTTAATTCCTATTTCTAATATATCTATGGAAGAAACTGTAGCCTATGCCCAGAAACTGGCAAAGCGTGTAGGCAAAGAATTAGCCATTCCATGTTATTTATACGAAGCCGCAGCTAGTCGTCCCGAACGACAAAACCTGGCAACTATTCGTGCCGGAGAATATGAAGCCCTCCCCGCAAAACTGGGTCAGCCAGAGTGGGCGCCAGATGCCGGTAAAAATGAATATAATGAACGTGTTGCACAAACAGGCGTAACAGTCATAGGTGCCAGAGACTTTCTGATTGCTTATAATGTTAATCTCAATACAACTTCCGTTCGCCGTGCCAATTCTGTAGCCTTTGATATACGCGAAAAAGGCAGATTAAAACGTGAAGGTGGAAAATTGACTGGCAAGGTTATTAATGACGAACAGGGTAATCCTATGCGGGTTCCTGGTGCCTGCAAATCAGTTAAAGGTATTGGCTGGTTTATTGAGGAATATGGTATTGCACAGATTTCCATGAACCTGACAAATATCAATATAACACCTATGCATATTGCTTTTGAGGAAACTTGTAAAAGTGCCACAAGAAGAGGTATGCGGGTAACAGGCAGTGAGTTGGTAGGTATGGTTCCATTGAAAGTGATGCTGGATGCTGGTCGCTATTTTCTACAACAGCAACAACGTTCTACGGGGATTGCTGATGAAGAAATTATCCGTATTGCAGTAAAAAGCATGGGACTGGACGAACTGAGTCCTTTCGATCCACGACAAAAAATTATAGAATATCGCCTGAAAGACCTGAATGCTACTCCCCTTCTGAATATGGATTTAGCGGCTTTCGCCAATGAAACAGCATCAGAAAGCCCAGCTCCAGGTGGAGGTTCTATCTCTGCTTATGTAGGTGCTTTGGGTGTTTCTCTTGCTACTATGGTGGCTAATCTCTCGGCTCACAAACGAGGTTGGGATGAACGCTGGGAAACATTTTCTGACTGGGCAGGGAAAGGCCAGACCTATAAAGACCGTTTATTAGCGCTCGTTGATGAAGATACTAATGCCTTCAATGCCATTATGACTGCTTTCCGTTTGCCAAAAGGCACAGAAGAAGAAAAAACAGCCCGTAGTGCTGCTATTCAGACGGCTACTCGTCATGCTATAGATGTCCCTTTTCAGGTCATGCAGGTAGCGCTGGATTCTTTTGAAGTCATAGAAGCTATGGCTGAAATTGGTAATCCTAATTCAATTACGGATGCTGGTGTGGGTGCGCTTTGTGCACGTGCTGCGGTACATGGAGCCTTTTTGAACGTTCGTATTAATGCCGGCGATCTTAAGGATGCAGATTATGTCGCAACTATATTGGCTAAAGGAGAAGCCATGACCAAACAAGCGGATGAATTGGAGCGTAAAGTGATGGGAATGGTGGAAGAAAAGATGTAAATATTTCCATGTTGCTGGTTTTAGTCATTGTTCGCTGCTGGTTTTTTTCTTTCAATTCCCTTGGTCTCTATTAATTGGCTTTGCTGTAATCTTCTGTTTTTGATTAGGATTCTGAAGTATGGACATTTGCCATTTACTGACAAATCCTTTTCATCATTTCCTTTTCTGAATTTTATGATTTCAAATTGATCTGGATTGAATTTGTGTAAAAAAGTTATTGGAACTCCCATAAAACCTTCATAGTCTTTAGGTATATCTTTTGTTTTGTTTACATTAA
>JAHDFX010000344.1 GCA_020627965.1 Saprospiraceae bacterium
ACATATATGTTCGTGAAAGCCTGTGGCACAAATTCATAACGTATGTTTTCTCCATTCATTGCAGGTCTATACCCTCCAACAAAAGAAGCGTAATCATATTCAGGATGGAAAGTAATCCTTTCTGTTCTTTCCTCTTTTCCTTTTACAATTCCTTTTACTTTATGAGATTTACCAGTTCCAGGTGCGCCGTAAAAAATCTTATTGATACTTGTATGGATCACTTCAGTAGAGGAATTTGTATCCTCAATGATTTCAATCTTTGTTGTTTTGGGGTTAAGATTTAAACGTGAATTTACCCTAAGATGATATTGTTCTAATTCCTTCTCTGTAATACCTTCTTTTAATTTAAAGCCGTCTGTAGTGTTTGATTCCAAATAGTAATGTAGACTTTTATTAATGACACTTTTGAGTATTCTGAACGGGCCTGCGTCTTCTTTTAAATCTTTATTTTCTACTGTATTTTTAGCGATTAACTCAGCGTATATGCCTTCTTGTTGAAATATTATTCCATCTGAAGAATTGTCTCTTATTTTAAATTGTGTTTCTTCTGAAAAAACGGTGAGTGTTTTAATTAATTTATTTTCAACGTTATTGGTTGTTAAGCTGGAACTCGTAATATAGTTAAATAGTAGATTTCTGGTTTCCTCTTCAATTTTTCCATCATTATTTGAAAGAGTACCATCGACAATATCCAGATTGGTTGAAAAACTGATCTGCTTATTAAAGCGCTTTCCTCCAGACCTTTCAGAAGATGAAGCCATATTCTGGACAAATTCAATTTCACCAAGTTTCCAAAATAGCTGGATGGCTACCTGTAAGGGTTCTAATTGGATATGAAACAGAGGTGTTTCATTAAATAATTTCAGAAAACCATCTTGACTAATTGAAGAAGATGTAAGTTGGTTTTGAAAAAAGTCAAATAGTGGTTGTTTTAAATTGGGTATTAATTTTATTCGTGTTTTTCCTGCGTCGCTAAATTCTTCTGTATAGCTCAGTTGACTAGAATCACTAATTTTGAACAATACAAATATACTTGCAATAAGTTTTTCTGTTTCAGGTAGTGACGATTTGATTCCCAGACGAAGGTCTAATTCATCACGAGGAGTTAGTGTTTTTGGTTTTACTTTCATTGATTATAATCGTTTAAAATTTCTGTGGCAATTTCTGCTGCCAAAATAGGCGGCACAGCATTTCCAACTTGTTTCATTTGGCTTCCTTTCGCCCCATGGAAAATAAACTTATCCGGAAAAGATTGTATTCTTGCTGCTTCTCTTACCGTTAGACATCTATTAAGAACAGGATGAGTAAAAAGCCCGGAAGAAGGCGTATCAAACCTCGTAGTAATTGTTGCAGCAATTCCATCTTCTAATAATCTTGTCCATGTACCACTATAAATGGATTTGGTTCTATGTTCTTTTGGCAATACTTCTTTGCCTTTACCTTTAGGGATTAATGCTAATCTTTCTAAAGCTAACTTTGAATGCTTAGTTGAAATGTGATTATAAATACCCTTCGACCCTACTCTCATCTTCTTCTGATAGGAAGAAATTGCAGGTTTTTCATAAGCAAAGAAATTTTCGCCTTCTCCTGATTCTATGAATGGAAGATCATAAATAGCCTCTTTTATTGTTACTTTTTTATTGGTCGTTTTGGGAAAGTTAATG
The DNA here is from genome assembly GCA_020627965.1 of Saprospiraceae bacterium. Classification (GTDB taxonomy): domain Bacteria; phylum Bacteroidota; class Bacteroidia; order Chitinophagales; family Saprospiraceae; genus JAHDEO01. The sequence continues at coordinate 1,665 of JAHDFX010000344.1, forward strand.
GCTTCATTGCCTAAGGAGCCAATAAAAAATGCTCTTCGCCTATTTTGTGGTACCCCATAATCAGAAGCATTTAAAACTTTGGCATTGACTTTATATCCTAATGATTTGAAACCGGCAATAATTTCTTCTTTGAAAAAACCATTGGCTGTTGTAAGTATGTTAGGAACGTTTTCCAATACAAAATAGCGGGGTTTAAAAACTTTTACAGTATCTATAAATCTTTGAAAGAGGTAATTTCTATCATCATTTATGCTTAGGCGTTTTCCCTTTTGAGAAAATCCCTGGCAAGGCGGACCTCCAACAACGACATCAATTGATGGATATAATTCTTTTAACTTGTTCAGGTTTATATTAGAAATATCTTCATCGTAGGTAGTGGATTGAGGATGGTTTAGTTGGTAAGCTTTTGCAATTTCTTTATTAAATTCAACGGCAAAAGAAACTTCAAACCCTTTTGAAATAAACCCCTGAGAAAGACCACCGACACCAGAAAATAAGTCTGCAACTTTAAGCATTTAAAATTCTTTTTTTAGATAGATCGTAATAATTTTCGCTCAATTCAATTCCAATAAATTTTCTATTTAAAACCCTAGAACATACTCCTGTTGTTCCACTCCCCATGAATGGATCAAGTACAGTATCACCAGGATTTGATAATAGTTTTATAAAGTGTCCTATTATCTTCATTGGTTTTTGAGTAGGATGTTTACCAAACTTTTTTTCTTTGGAGGTTGTCAAGGAGCTTTCAATGAAATCGTGTATTACTTTCCCCTCATTATTGAATGTACCAGAAGTTTTGTCTTTGATGAAATAAATCCAAGCTTCAGTTGAGTTGATAAAATGAATATTCATATTACGTGGCATGGGGTTCGTTTTATGCCAAACGCCTGTCGTCTTATAGTAAAATTTATATTTTGTTGCGATCTGAATTATCGTTTCAAGTTTTATCAACGACATAAACATTAATAAAGCCCCTCCTTTTTTTAATACTCTGCTACTTTCTTTCAGATAAATATCCATTTCTTTTTCCCAATCCTCCTGAGAGAGGTTATCCCATCCTGAATAGGCAAATTGGTTTTCTCTCATTTTCACCAAATTGGTGTTTCTCTTATGCATAAATTTCCCCAGATTATAGGGAGGGTCAGTTAGAATCAGGTCAATAGAAGAGGTTTCAACAAACGATAAAAAAGCGTTGCAATTACCTTTACCAATTAAGGTGTTTTTATCAATTGACTCGAATTTGACCTTATTTTTTTCAGATATAATTTCAGCAGACCTTTCAATCTTCTTTTCATCAACAAACCTAAACAAATCTAATTGCGGCTCTTCTACTTTAAACGTTGGCTGATTTAGTGGTTCTTCAAGCATTTATTTTTTTTTAATCCTTATTAGACATTATTACATCTACCTGAATACAATATAGTCAGGAGTTTTAATACCACCAAATTTACAGTTTTCTATTCATCGGGTAGTTTTCTAAAAACCTCAGTAGTCATCTAAAAAAGTAATTCTAAACCTTCACATCCGCCACTTCCTTCACAAAACCTTTCAACAGGTCTACCGCCCATTGCTTTTCTCTATCGGAAGCATATTCGAGTAGCGTGGCTTTTTTACCGCCATCATAGATGATCGTTGGCACTTTTGAGCTGTAGCGTGGTGATTTGGGGGTTCCCATATTGTTCAACTGGGTAGAAATGAATTTCCTGCCCGGACCAGACAAGCCTATTTTCTCGATTTTATGGTAAGGAATAGTCGTTACATCAGAATTGAGCAGACGGGTTTTACTTATTTTAATGTTGTTGCCGATCAGGTCAATATCCTGCTTTTCCATTAGGGTTTTAGTCATGCCATATAACATAGACAGACCGACAAAAAAGAGCGGTACAAAAAACAATAATAATATGCTTCCTAACTCTGCAAACATGCCAGAAAATAGGACTAAAAATAGCATCCAGCCACCGACAAAAAGCAAGGGACGATACATGCGAGGGTTGAAGACCGGACGAGGCGATTGTATTTCCATAACCGAAGGACTGTAACGGTAAGATTCTATCTTGCTGCCTTCTGGCGGCACAATGACGAGTTGTTTATCAGATTCCGGCTGAAAAGGTTTGTCTTCCTGTGCTGGCTCCGGCTGTTCCTGATCAGGAATATCAATTTCCAGAATAGTTCTGCAAACCGGACAACCTATCTGACTGCCATCTGAGAATAATTCATTGGGAATAAGCAGCTTGGAGTTGCAGTTTGGACATATGATCTGAGTTGAACGCATTGGTTTTTCTTTTTTTAACAAAAATCCCGATAATTATCTGATCCGCTATTCTCCTACTGGAGCCAGTCTGACTACCAGCCCTTCTAGTTCATCCGAAATAGGCAATTGGCAGCTTAGGCGACTATTATCTTCTACAAAGAAAGCCTGATCGAGCATGTCTTCTTCATCTTCGCTCATTTCTGGTAGTTCATTATCGCTTTCTACATAGCAATGACAGGAAGCACATAAAGCCATGCCACCACAGGTTCCTTCTACTGGCAGTTCCATTGCTTTTGCCAATTCCATCATGTTGAGATTCATATCAGTCGGGGCTTCTGTTTTATGTGTCTCGCCTTCTCTGTCTATTATTGTTATGTTGACCATGCTTTTTGTGTTTTTGTGTTTTTGTGTT
>JAHDFX010000073.1 GCA_020627965.1 Saprospiraceae bacterium
GTGTTGACGGGGAAAAACTACCCATCAAAAATGGAATTGCTATGTACAAGAAAAGACATAACACATACTGAAGAAAAAGCCTGGGATACTGTTTTCAGACAAAAATCTGTTGTAACACATCATTATACCTTAGCAAGGCTAAAAAGCGAAGTCATGCAATCTGGTCTGTCTGTAATTACTTATTTAGGCTCAAAAATTAGTGGAGGAAGTGTAAGATTTGATAAGTATCAGGTAAGAATTACTCCAACTAAAGCAGATATTTTAGAAGGAGAAGTCTATGAAGCCAATATATTTCTGAGTCAGGCTTCCAGTCCAAAAATTGTATCAGCATCAATCAATGGTAGTGAAGCCCAGGTAGAAGATGGCATAATGACATATCGAGTCACTCCAACCCAACCCGGCGAGTACAGCTACACCGCCACCATAGAAGTCCAAAATCCCATCTCAGGAAAAACGGACACCTACACCAAAACATTCAAATACGAAGTATTACCCAATTGTCACTAAGCATGATTTATGCGAATGACTCTTAGAAATTTTGCAATAGCAAAATAAAAAACTAGGCGACTTTAAAGCTAAAAAACAGCTATGGACTATGGACTATGGACCATCGACCACCACATTACTCAAATCTTAAAATATCATTAATCTTTTCAAAGTGATGTTCAATTGTTAGCCGTTTTCTATTTTTGTGGCGAAACTGTGTTGTTGTGTTGAAGTGTTGAGGTGTTGAGGTGCTGATGTGTGTTATCGTGTTCATGTGTTATCGTGTTATCGTGAAGGTCAATTCACGCAACACCAACACACCAATACACCGACACATCAATACAATAACACAATAACACAATAGCACAATAACACCATAACACAAACATCACATGTATCCAGATTTTTCCTATTTATTTGAAGCACTGACCGGCATGCGTCCGGGGTGGATGTCCATTATTAAGACCTTTGGTTTATTCCTGGCACTGACCTTTGTAGTAGGCGGTTTGATATTAGTTGCAGAATTGAAGCGCAAGGAAGCAGAAGGCTTATTGCAGGGGCGAACCGTTAAGCAGTGGTTTGGTAAACCAGCTACTATCTGGGAGATTCTGGGTAATGCGCTGATTGGATTTATTTTGGGTGCAAAAGGCTTCTATGCTTTTTTCAATTTTGCCGAAATGCAGGCTAATGCCGCATCTGTTTTATTATCTTTAAAAGGGCATTTATTGGGCGGACTCGCTATGGGGGCTTTTTTCGGCTTTTTGAAATATTATGAAAAGAAAAGAGAGCAATTACCCGAGCCTCAGCTTCGCAATGTACACATCAGACCTTATGAAAATGCAGGTAATCTGGTCGTATGGGCAGCCATTACAGGTATTATAGGTGCCAAAATATTTACTGTTATAGAAACACCTGCTGAACTTATCAAAGACCCTATTCGTATGTTGTTTTCTGGTTCAGGGCTGGCCATTTATGGCGGTTTGATCGGCGCTTTCATAGGAATGCCATTTATTATTAAACGAATGGGACTCAAAGCTATCCATATCATGGATGCGGCGGCTCCGACTTTAGCATTGGGCTATGGTATCGGGCGTATGGGCTGTCACTTATCAGGTGATGGCGACTGGGGAATTCCCAGTAATCTGGCTGATCGTCCAAACTGGTTATCCTGGTTACCTGATTGGACCTGGACACATCATTACCCCAGAAATGTATTGAATGAAGGGACGGGGGTTGTGCAGGATTGTGTAGGCGATTATTGTTCTTATCTGGAACCGGGTGTTTATCCTACCTCGGTTTATGAAGTTATTATGACCTGGATTATTTTCGCTATTCTCTGGTGGGTATTGCGTAAGCGTATAAAAGTAGCTGGTGTATTATTCTTTGTTTACCTGATCTTTAATGGCTTCGAACGTTTCTGGATTGAAAAAATACGGGTAAATCCGCAGTACGAGAAATTTGGACTTGAATTTAGCCAGGCGGAAGTGATCGCTGTTTGTTTTATGATCGTGGGAGTCATCGGAGCTATCTGGCTGACCAGAAGGCATAAGGCAGGCAAACCTGTAATGTTTTAAGCACTTTTTAAACAAAAAAAAATGAGTGACGATAATTACAGACCGTTATCAGATGATGAAATGGCTGACTTTTTCAGTGGTTTTATTGAGCTAATAGATATTCCTGAAGCACTGTATAGTGCCGAAACAGAGGAACCATTTAGAAATTGTATTAAATGTAAATGCGATTTATTTGATGATGTAGAATACTCCATTTCCAAGCATTTTGAGGAAGGGGTAGATGGTAAAGCACAAATTTTTCTGGAATATGCACTTTGCAAAAAATGCCATGAAGGGCTCGGTATAAAAACTTCAGAAGAATCTCTCAAAAATATAGAGGCGTTATACGATGAGGTACTTGGTAAAGAGTTACACAATAGCACCTTTTCTATATTTCCTGAGGAGGAAGACTTACCCGAATATCTGGATCATTGTTATATAACTTGTCAAAAGATTGACAAAACAAAAGCTTACAGCGTAATTGGACAATTCAAAGGCGATAAGTTAATGATGCCTTCTGTGATGAGCTTTAGTGTAGAAGCCAGGATGAAAATAGCTGAAGTACTTTCGCAGGAGACAAAAGAAGAAATGGATAAAATGTATGATATTATTGATTTGCCTCCCTCTGTTGGTAAAGCCATTAATGTCAGCGATCTTTTAGGTATAGTATAAAACTCTTTAAAAGATTATAAATTTAAACACGTTCTTATATAGAAGCCAGGACCTCATGTTTAAAACGAAGCCCCGGCATATTTGTCATAGAGTTTACTAAGTAATCACTACTCAACGATCACCAATTTCTGTGGTTGTGAAAACCATTCATCACTGCGAACCTGTACAAAGTACAGGCCCGGCGTCAATCGGTCAGGAATAAATGCCACAGTATTAGCCCCGGCGTCCAGTGCTATATTTTTACAATACATCAATCTGCCCGAAATATCTCTGATAATTAAGTCTGCACCAGTTTGTATATCGCTGGTATATACCTGTACACGAATGGTTCTACCCGTATTGGTCGGATTGGGATATATCTCGGTAATACCATTAATAATTCCCGGTTCGTAGCAATCTGAATCTATTTTTATAATGTAGGAATACTCGTAGCTTCCATCCAGGTCTACCTGCTTAAGGCGGTAATAATTATAAATGCCAGGTGTTTCGTCAATATAGTTATAGCTAAGAGGAGCATTAGAAAACCTGGCGGCTTCCACTCTGTCTAAATCTGAGAAGGTCACTCCGTCTTTACTTTTTTGTACCATAAAGTGACTACTATTCGTTTCGGTAAGCGTTTGCCATATCAATTCAATTTCACAATTTATCTCTTCACCGGAAAAACTACTGAGTTCAATAGGTAAAGGACGACACAGATCCCGTATACATTCTTCTAGATGCGTAAAGCTATTTTCACGAGTGACATATAGTTCATTATCAAACTTTTCACCAATGAAGGTAGAAGGGAAAGTACCACTGTCATGCCATTGCAAATTGACACAGGCAGTCGTATCTACAACATCAAAAACCACGCGTCCTACTGGAACCCAGTCTTCACCAATGAAGTAACCGATCCCTTGCAACAGTTCAAAACCATAAGACACAATGGTGCCTGTAGAACCATTCAATGAATGAGAAGAATAGAAGCTAGGAGCGTTCGGTCCCTCTTGAATAAGACCGGAAATGTCAAACTCTTCTGCAATGCGTGGATTAGTTATGGCATCATCATTGAAAGAGAAACGGTAGTTCTGGTCAGAAACCCGAAAAGTCGAGTTAGCATCCATTGCTTTGATTTCAATATCGAAATAAGCTTCACCAAGATCACAGTCTGCTGATTGCCCTACTTTAAACTGAACATCATAACGCCCATTCTGGGCAAATAAGCTTGAAACAGATAAGGCAAGGAGTGTGACTAGCAATATTTTTTTTGAATAAAAATTCATTTTATACGATTTTGTAAAATACATTTTTTGGGCGGATTAAATTTTCCTCTAAGTTTATTAAAATCAATATTTTAATCAGCCAAGTTCGGGTGAGTTGTTAAAATACTTTAGTCTATATATTTAGTCCGATATTCACTATAAATGGTTGCAATTGATACCTTTTAAATAAAAATCACCTTTAAAACACAACAAAACATAAATATGCCCGTAAAATTAAGTGTATACATTATTAAACCTTTACACTTGTTGGAATAAAATAATACATATGCTGAAAAGATTGACACTTATATACTTCTTTCTAGTTGCATCATTCATTCAGATGTGGGCTTGTAGCTGTTTTCCAGTTGCAGAAAGTTTCTGTGAGACGGTAGTAGAAGATAATTCACTTGATCTCGTCGTGAAAGCGGTTAAGACAGCAGATGTATATTATGGTATGGAAGTGGAAATTGTAGAGGTGTTATTGGGAGAAGAAACCAGAACTAATATTACTGTATGGGGCGACAATGGGGCGCTGTGTCGTGTATTTACAGAAGATTTCGAGATTGGAGAGGCTTTGTATCTGGCACTACATACTACAGATTTTGGTGGTAACCTAATCCCTAACTTTAATTATCCTTTAGATTTGGAACAGGAGGGCGACTATGTTCTTTCTGTTTGTGGAAAATATTTCGAGTACGAAACGACTAGTGATCCGGCAAGCAGTATAAGTGTTGATGATGACTGTGGTATGTTATCAACAGATACTGAAGATGCTGTATTCGAACAGGTTAATATATACCCCAACCCTGTAACAGACCGATTAAACATTACAACTGTAAATCCTTTAGAAACAATAAAAGTGTTTGATGCAATGGGTAGCCTGATTAAGGAACAGACCGCTACCGTTGGAACACATACACTTGATTTATCAGACCTTAAAAATGGCGTTTATTTCGTCATATTAAGTGATGGAAAAAAGGAGGAAGCAAGAAAAATAGTGGTACAGAAGTAATCGTACAAAAAGAGCTTTAAGGCTAAAAATGCGGATATTCTGGACAACAGAATGTCCGTTTTTTTATTTATAATGAAAAATTACCCTCAAAAAAGACTCCCTATTTTCAATTTTCCACGTATCAATAGTAGCATCATATTGCCTAACTCGTTTAATAAATTTGGCACTAATTTTGCTAAAATTTCTTAACATTTCCTTAACTACTTTGATTATCTTATGCAAGAAACATACACTGAACTAGAGGCAGGACACATTAAATCTGTTTGTACACAATTTTATTATAAAGTGGAAAAATTGTGTTATCGTGTAGTGATCCATTATTTCGATAATGTAATGTACAAAGACTTTGAGACCTACAAAGATTACCAGAAAAACCATGATATGTTGATCCGTGCTATGCATGGAAATTCAATCATTCCAAATATTTTTTCTCCACTGAAAAGAGAAAATGAAAATCAATTGGAAATTCACTAAAGAAATTTGGAATTCCTATGACAATGAGCAGGCGGAAGCCTGCTTTTTTTATGCCGTTTTCCAAATGACTTCCTCGGCATCAAGATCTTGCGCTATTTTGCGGGCGAGTACAAAGAAATAATCAGAAAGTCTGTTCAAATAACGAATAAGTATTGCTGGAACTTCATTATCTAAGCCTAAAGCGACCACCCGCCTTTCTGCCCTGCGACAAACACAGCGAGCGATATGACAATAAGAAACCACAGTGTGCCCTCCCGGAAGAATAAAGTTTTTCAAAGCAGGAAGAGATTCATCCATCTCATCCATTGCCGTTTCCAATACAGTAATGTGATTATCCGTAATTTCTGGTACATAGGGCGACTGACTGTTCTCTGTTGCCAAATGGGAACCTATAGTGAATAATGTATGTTGGATAGATTTTAGTGTAGATCGGACAGCTTCATCTGTCGTATTATCTCGAATAAGCCCTATATAGGAATTCAGTTCGTCTACCGTGCCATAAGCCTCAATACGGAGGTGACTCTTTGGAAGCCTTTGTCCGCCAAAAAGAGAGGTCTCGCCAGTATCTCCTGTTCTTGTGTATATTTTCATACTTTATATTTGCTATTAAATCAACAGTATTTGGACTTCATATATTCACTTAATCCAGGGAAGTTATTAATGTAATTTCCTTCTTTTTTCGTCAAATCCACATCAAGCAGTTTCTTCATTTTGTCTTTGTTGATGGCTCCATTCTTATTCTTGCTATTTCTGAAAATATTTAACGACTTTCTCTTTCGCAAATCTTTTATGTAGTCAAGATTTAAGTTGAGAATAGTACCCATTTCAAAATGAAATTGCTTATTTGAAGAGCGGATAAGTCCAGTAGAAGAATAGGATATTGTAGTAACGTGACTATTATTTAAAGGGCTGATTTTGATTGGAAGTCCGGAGTTTACATTAAAAGCAGCTTTTGAGGTATCACAGTGCAATTTATTTTCTATTCCTTCTTCTCCTGGGAAAACTAAGAGAAGATTCATATAATCTAGCCGTCTATCCTGTGTATTCTTCTCACCATTACAAATAGTTTGTTCGCAATGATGCTCAATTTTTGTTTTTTCGAGAGATTTTAATTTTTGCTGGCAGTAAGCACATATCCCATATTGCTCTTCATTTAAGGCTAATCTCAGGTCATCTTTTACTTTCTTATCCATTTCTTCAAAAGAAGCAAATTCATCTTTAATATATTTAGTAAATGAAGAGGGCGGGTTATTCTTTCTAATCAACTTCATGTTCCAGTTCAAATTTATAGGCTTCCAGCCTGATTCGTAACTCTTCTATTAAGCCACTTATATCATTACCTGTATCTTCATTTTCAAGTTTAGTAATTTCCTGAATAATATGCTCTAATTTTTCAAGACTACCTTGATTTTCAATAATCTCATCAAACTCATTAATGAGGTCAATATAGGGCTTGGGGCGGTCTGTGGCATTAAACAGGAATTTTAGAAGCGAATTAGAGTCAACACCTTTAGTTTTAAGATTGACTTTTTCAATATTAAAATTATCACACAAAAATATGTTTTTACTATTGACAGAAGAAATAACCTGAGGAGAGTGTGTCGTAATGAAAAACTGAATTTTTGGGAAAACAGCAGTCAGAATCGGGATGATTTTTCGCTGCCAGTTGGGATGCAAATGTTGTTCGATTTCATCAATTAGGACGATGCCGGGGGCATTTAGATATTCTTCATCTTGATTGAAATCATGGGCTAGAGCAAGATTGTAAGCAATGTCAGCTACAAGGGTGATGATGGCTTTTTCGCCATCTGATTTAGTAATGAGATTTTCTTCAGAATTAGATTGACCGTCTTCCTGCTTTATAAAAATTTGAGGAGTTAAACGATGATGCCCTACAGCAATCTCTCCATTAGATTTAATAACATAGTTTTTACCATAAATTCTATAAAGTGCTTTTTGAACAGCACTCCTTATATACTTTAATTGTGGAACTTGAACATTGTGATCACTCTCATCTCTCTTTAACCTCAATTCTAAAGTTTCATAATTATAAAACCACCTTGCAAAATGAGTGAATGAAACATCAGGATCTTGAATAATATTATCCCAAGCCTCCATTTGTCCAATCTCATAAAGACGATTTTTCTCTGGATAGACTGAATTTTGTATTGTATTTCTCTTTACGGGATAATACCTAAAAATTGGCAGGGTTTGAGATTTATCTAATAATTGTATAAAGCCTTTTAGAGGAAGGTTTTCTTGTTCCTTCTCGTATGAGAACGTCCTGGATCCCGACCAAACATTTATCGGAAATCCACTAGATGCAACTAGCTCAATATAAGAAGTAATAGAATAGTATTTCTCACCATATCTAATCACATCACCATTGGTTATCTCTTTTCTTGACGACTTTGAGCTTATCGGATAAGTTTTTTCTACCTCTAACACGAATGCATATAAACACTTTACCACAGCTTCCAAGAGGGAAGTCTTACCAGAAGCATTCGCACCGATAAATACATTCAGATTGTCCTCAAAAGCTATCCCCTGCTTTTCAAAACCTTTATAATTTTCTATTTCTATTCTTTTTACAACCATATACGTAATTATAGTTTTACCAATTACCTAATCTCCCCAATTACCATTCAACTACTCACTACTTAACAAACGCCTACTTCAAATTATACCGATGCTCAGGATCATGAGCACTGACAATAGTCTCATTTTTTACATCAGTCTCCACAAGCCCATCCCGCAACCTGACTATACGATGAGCATGTTCAGCAATATCCGGCTCGTGAGTCACCAAAATAATCGTATTCCCTTTCTTATGAATTTCCTCAAAAATACTCATGATTTCAATAGAAGTCTTGGTATCCAGATTACCAGTCGGCTCATCAGCCAGAATAATAGAAGGACTATTCACCAGCGCCCTGGCAATAGCCACACGCTGACGCTGTCCGCCTGATAGCTCATTCGGCTTATGGTAAATTCTATCGCCCAAACCCACAGCAGCCAGCACTTCCTCAGCCCTGTCCAGACGTTTATTCTTACTAATGCCGGCATATACTAACGGCAATGCTACATTCTCTAAAGACGACAAACGAGGCAACAGATTGAAAGTCTGAAAAACAAAGCCAATCTCTTTATTACGAACTGCTGCCAATTCACCATCATCCATAAAACTGACATTGGTGCCATTCAGATAATATTCTCCATTGGTGGGCGTATCCAGACAACCCAGCAAGTTCATCAAAGTAGATTTACCCGAACCGGAAGGCCCCATTAGAGCAACATATTCATTCTTGTTAATATCCAACGTAATAGATTTCAAGGCATCTATACGTTCTGTACCCATAATATAGGTCTTCTGTAACTCTGATAAAGAAATGATTGGATCCATATTTACTGTTGTGTTGGGGTGCTGAGGTGCTTAGGTTGATTATATACATCAACACTTGAACACATCAACACATTATATCACCTTCGGTGTTTTAAAAAACGTTTCATCGTTATCCGGTGCATTTTTGAGCGCATCCGTTCTGGAAACCATACCTTCAACCTTATCGGCTCGTAGTTTGTTCACTTCCTCATTGATATATACTAGTGGATCTACCCCCTCAGTATCTACCTCCTGCAATTTTTCAACCATTTGAAGGGTATTATTGAGATCATCTGCCAGCTCTTCTTTTTCTGCTTCTGATAATTTCAATTTTGCCAGAATTTCCAGTCGGGAAATTAGCGCTTTGTCTATTTTCATAACAATTAATTAGATGTGTGATGTGAAATCATCGTCCAAAAATACGTTTTTATAAGTATTTAAACATGTTCTTACATAATCTTACAATAAGGCTTTTATATTTTTAGCTGATAATTTGTAATTTCGCAGCCCTCGCTAATAGAGGTAAAAAAGAATAACATGGAACGTCCTATTGCAAAACATATCGCTATAGCCGGCAACATTGGAGCTGGCAAGACCACTTTATGCACCAAACTAGCCCGCCAGTTTGGCTGGGAAGTCAATTATGAAGATACTGAAGATAACCCATACCTCAGTGATTTTTATAATGATATGCAAAGATGGGCTTTTAATCTTCAAATTTACTTCCTAAATAGCCGATACCGCCAGATTTTAAGGATTCAGGGCGGAGACAGAACGGTTATTCAGGACAGAACTATTTATGAAGATGCCTACATTTTTGCTCCAAACTTACATCACATGGGACTCATGTCGAAAAGGGATTTTGATAATTATTTTACCCTGTTCAAAACAATGAGTTCGCAGGTCAATCCTCCTGATTTGCTTATTTATCTTCAGGCAGATATTTCTACCTTAGTTTCTCATATACAAAGGCGTGGACGTGATTACGAAGGCAGTATGAGTCTGGAATACCTTAAAAAGCTCAACGAACGTTACGAAGAATGGATTGACGGTTATGATGAAGGCAAATTACTCATCATTGATGCCAATACACTGGATTTTGATGGCAACCCCGAACATCTGGGGGAAGTAGTCAATCAGGTTTCACGTGAACTGCACGGACTTTTTTAACTACGTCCCTGATTGGTCTGGGGTGTCATAGATAACACGTTCTTATACCGCTAATGGGGGTAAATACTCTCCTAAGTGCCTAATTAGGTGAGTCTATCATCATTAGACTGTCATTTCCACACTATTCCATCATACCTTATAACTGCGATTAAAGCTATAATGTAAGGTTTTTCTATTTTTGTGCTCCTTATTTGAAAGGAATGGCACTGTTTTGTCTAAGATGTCATGAATTGTATCGTTGGAAACCATTTTGAATCATGAAGAATATTCCTCTACTACGCTTAGTATTAGTTTTAATTGCTCTCGTATTTTCTCTACCCTTGTTTTCACAGACCATCCTTATGACGGATGGTGGAAATAGTACAACCTGCTCAGGTACTTTTTTCGATAGCGGAGGTGCAGCCGGTAATTATAATAATAACGCTACTCTCGTACACACCATTTGTCCTGATGTGCCAGGTGAATGTTTATTGATTGATTTTCAGTCTTTTCAGGTAGAAGCAGCAGGACTTATAGGGCAAACAGATGTATTGTCGGTATACGATGGTAATTCTACTGCCGCACCACTACTGACAGAATATGAAGGTAATTTTAATGGTACTACTTTCCCGGTAGCCTCCTCAAACGGATGCCTGACTTTTGAGTTTACTTCAGATGTATTAACTACACAAGATGGCTGGGAAGCGACAATTAGTTGTACACCCTGCCCGCTTCCACAGGATGTTGCCCAACAGGATTGCATCGGAGCAATCCCTGTTTGCGAAGAATTTTATTTTCAACCCAATTCATACAACGGTTTTGGAACAGTGGCTGAAATTAATGAAGCATTTAGCTGTCTTGGAGATGGCGAAGTAAATGCTGTTTGGTATGTATTCACTGCCCAGCAATCAGGCGATCTAAGCTTTATCATAACTCCTGTAGACCCATGTGATGATTATGATTGGGCAATCTGGGACATCACAGGGGTTTCTTGTGCAGATATTTTTCCTAATAATGGCTTAGCGCCAATCGTGAGTTGTAATTATTCAGATTCACAGGTCAGTCAGGTGTTTGATAGCTGCCCATTGGAAGATAATGGGCAAACAGGCGCTTTTTCAGGTGTCCCTTATAATGGGGTAGGAAATTCCGCCATTGATAACGAAGAGCCCTATAATCAAGACATACCTGTAATTGCCGGGAATACCTATGTCCTGAATGTAAGTAATTTCAGCTCCACACAAAGTGGCTACTATCTGGATTTCAGACCCTCTTCCGGTATATTGTTCGATACAGCAGAACCTGAAATTGTAGACATTGTACCACCTGTAAATTGCTGGGATATTAATTTGACTGTTCAATTCTCTGAACCTGTATTATGTAGCTCTATCCAACCCGAAGATTTTGAAATATTCCAACCAGATGGCTCTGTCATGACAGCAGTTAATGCAAGTGCAGGTCTATGTAATGTAGGCGAATATACTACGACTATCGACTTGGTATTATTTCCACGGATTACACAAAGTGGTACATACACCGTCAACTTAGTTGGAGATATAGAAGATAACTGTGGGAATATAGGAAATAACTCATCTTTTACTTTTGAAACAGATTTTGTAGATGCCGATGCCGGACCCGATCTCACACTTTGTGAAGGCGAAATGTCCTCTGCTACTATTGGGGGAAGCCCCACTAGTAATGAACCAACAGCTACCTATAACTGGACTGCTGACCCTGCTGTTGGAACTACATTTCTGACGGCTACAGATGTGGCTAACCCAGGCTTTATCGACGCTTCGATTATTCCGCCAGGAACTTATACTTATATCGTCGAAACTTCTGTATTAGGTGATGTTAATAATGCAGCTAGTACCTGTAATGCCTTAGATACCGTAGTAGTGATAGTAGGTGTTTGTTGTGCAAATGATACAACACCACCTGAAATCACTGGCGTACAAGAACCTATCAATTGTTGGGATATTTTCCTGACACTTGAATTCTCTGAGCCTGTATTATGTAGTTCTATCGACATCAATGATTTCAGCATTATTCAGCCAGATGGTTCGCCGATCAACGTAGCATCGGTTAGTTCTAATGAATGTAATGTCGGAAGTCTTACCAATACTATTAATCTATTATTATTCCCCAGAATTACTCAGACAGGAACGCATACAGTGACTCTGGTCGGGAATATTGAAGATAATTGTGGGAATGTAGCAACAGGAACAGTTATTCAGTTTGAAACTGATTTTGTTGAAGTTGATGCCGGACCGGATATTACATTCTGTTCTGGTGATGATCCTATGGCTTCATTGGGCGGAAGCCCTACCAGTCCAACCACCGATGTTATGTATAACTGGACGTCTGATCCTATTGGAGCGGTATCATTCCTGGATGCTACAGATATAGCCAACCCTGCTTTAATAAATCCAGAAGGTATGCCGCCAGGTGTTTATGAATATGTTGTAGAAGCTTTTGTATTAGGAGATGTGAATAATGCTTCCAGCAATTGTAGTGTAACGGATACTTTACTGATTGTTGTCAACGATTGTTGTAATATCAACCTGATGGCTACACCAACTAATGCTTCTTGTAATGGTGATATTGATGGTAGTATAATACTAGATGTCACAGGAGGTACAGCACCGATTACTTTTGACTGGGATAATGCCCCTGATGTTCAAAACCCGACGGGACTGGGAGCCGGAATATATGTCGTAACAGTAACAGATAATATCGGTTGTAGCGTGACAACTTCGACAACGATCACTGAGCCTACAGCTATTGTGGCAGATCAGATTGATTCCACTAATCCAAATTGCGGTAATGCGGATGGGGCTGTTACAATTACGAGTGTGAGCGGGGGTACAGCTCCTTATGAATATGATTTTGGCAGTGGTTTTTCAGCTTCCAATAGTGCAGGTAGCTTAGCTGCTGGCGTATACAATGTAGTCATTCAGGATGCCAGTGCCTGTACTGAAACTATTCAGGTCAGTTTAACAGACAATGGTGGCCCGTCAATCGACAATACCATCGTAACAGATGCTGATTGTGGCAATGCAGAAGGCGCTGCAACAGTAGAGGTGAGTGGCGGAACATGGCCCTATTCTTTCAACTGGGAAAATGCGATCGTTCCAGGAACCAGTATTTCTACAGATAGTTTGGCAACAGGTCTTTCAGCAGGAACTTATAATGTTACAGTCAGCAGCAACTTTGGAGGTATGTCAACACCAGTTTACACAGAAGATTTCGATGGTGCCAATACCTGGATACTCAATACGCCAACAGGCCCTAATGGTGACGACAACAACTTCTGGCAGATCAATGATACTGAAGGTGGAGTTGCTCCTGGTGGTTGTGGTACTGGCGGAAATGGTGATAATACACTCCACGTGACCAGCGTCTTCAATCCGGCAGGAGGAGCTGCTTACGATGCAGGAGGGCTTTGTGGAATTTTATTCTGTCCAGAAACTAATATGCGTGCAGAATCTCCGAATATATCTACAGTCGGCTTTACCGGACTAACATTGACGTTTGACTATATTGGAAATGGAGATGGTTTGCTTGATAATGCATCTTTATTGTACAGTACAGATGGCGGAACCAATTTTACCGTATTAGACCCAAGCTTGAAGTCAAATGTTTGTGCAAGTTCTCAGGGCGAATGGACTCAAAATAGCTATACTTTGCCAGCAGTTTGTGAAAATATTAATAACCTGAGACTGGCTTTCAACTGGACAAATAACGATGATGCACTCGGTACAGACCCGTCATTTGCCGTTAATAATATTATTATTTCAACTATGAACGGCGGAACTCAATGTATAGCTACTGCCTCTGTCATGGTAGCTGGTGAAGCTGGTGTAAATATCAATCTAACAAGTGCCTTACCGGCAACATGTAATAATGCGACAGGGGAAGCTTCCGTAACAGTGAGTGGTGGCAATATGCCTTATACTTTCAATTGGGAAAACATAACGACGCCTGGAGTGTCATTCTCTATGAGCAATCCTGCTACAAACCTCCCGGCAGGAACTTATTCAGTTACGGTAACAGATGCCGATGGCTGTATAGATGCTTCTGTAATTACAGTAGATAATGAACCAGGACCTGCACTATCCAATCCAGTGTCTACGCCTTCGAGCTGCGGTGCAGCCGATGGTACTGCTACTATTACGGCAACTGGAGGTACACCGCCATATCAATACAGTTGGGCAAATGTACTAACACCTGCTACAATAGTATCTGCTACAAATCCAGCTACAGGTTTAACTCCAGGCGATTATAGTGTAACTGTAACCAATGCAGACGGAACTTGTCCGGTGACTGTAGCCTTTACAGTAAATGATGATATATCACTCTGTTGCTCTTTGGATAATATTGCAACTACAGATGCTACTTGTGGCGCAGCAAATGGTACCGCAACTGCAAATGCAAGCGGAGGCATTATGCCTTATACTTATAATTGGGAAAATGTAGCTGCTCCGGGAACCAGCATTTCTACCATGAATCCGGCAACGAACTTAGTGGCTGGTTCATACAATGTAACAGTGACAGATGCTAATGGATGTGAAGTGACAGGTTCTACAAGTATTAATAATACAGGAGGAGCAACACTAAGCAATCCAATGACTACAGATGCGACTTGTGGTGGCGCTGATGGTACAGCTACAATAACAGCGACGGGAGGGCTAATGCCCTATACCTTCAATTGGGAAAATACCGCCAATCCAGGTGCCTTAGTTTCCACGACGAATCCGGCAACTGGTTTAGCTTCCGGAAATTACAGTGTAACAGTAACGGATGGAAATAATTGTACAGCTATTGAAACAATAACCGTAAATGATCTTGGCGGCCCCACTTTATCTAATCCAACAGCAACAGATGCTAACTGCGGTGGCTCTGATGGAACAGCAACGATAACAGTCTCAAATGGTACAATGCCCTATACCTTCAATTGGGAAAATACTGCCAATCCGGGTACCTCTGTATCCATAATGAATCCGGCAACAGGTTTGGGAGCAGGTACATATAATGTCACTGTTAGCGATGCAAATAGCTGTACAGCTATAGAAATAGTTACGGTAAGTGATGCAGGCGGCCCAACAGTATCTGGACTAACTACCACTGATGCAACTTGTGGTGGGACAGATGGAACAGCAACATTAACACCTACAGGAGGTACAATGCCTTACTCTTTTAATTGGGAAAATGCAGCTAATCCAGGTGCCTCAGTTTCGACAAGTAATCCGGCAACGGGTTTAGCGGCTGGTAATTACAATATAACGATAAATGATGCAAATAACTGTGCAACTATTGAAATGGTGACTATAAATGATATAGGGGGACCAGCTTTAATTAATCCAATCACAACAGATGCGACTTGTGGCAATGCTGACGGTACTGCTACAATCACAGCTACAGGCGGAATAATGCCTTACACCTATGATTGGGAAAATACTGCTAATCCGGGTGTGCTAGTCTCCATGGCAACCTTGGTTACAGACTTGCCAGCAGGTACATACAGCGTAACAGTTACCGATATGAATAATTGCACGGTTGTGGAAACAATTATTGTTAATGACCTTGCAGGTCCAATATTATTTAACCCGATAAGCACTGATGCAACTTGTGGAAGTGCAGATGGTACTGCAAATGTAACGGTAACAGGTGGAACAATGCCTTATTCATTTAACTGGGAAAATACAACTAGTCCAGGCACATCGGTCTCTACAACAAATCCGGCAACTGGTTTGGCTGCTGCTACTTATAATGTTACCGTTAGTGATGCGAATGGCTGTACAGCCATTGAAACCGTAAATGTTAGCGATGCTGGTAGCCCAACTGTTGTTTCTGTAAATACATTACCTCCAACTGACTGTGTTACAAGTGAAGGCACAGCTACTATTACCCTGACTGGTGGTACGCCACCTTACACCGATGGAAGCAATGTTTTCAATAGCACAATTACGATCAATGCACAGCAGGGAACAACGGGTAATTTTACATTTGAAGACATCAATGGATGTACAGTCTCAGGTCAATATACGATCCCGGTTTTTGCACCAGATGTCAGTATTACCAATGTTGATGCCATGAATATAACTTGTATAAATAATATTGCTTCCATTACGATCAATGCAGCAGGTTCTAATCCGCCATTTCAATACAGTATTGATAATGGTACAACATTCCAGCCTGGCAATACATTCTCCGGCGTTTTAGTTGGCTCCTATGTAGTAATCGTTCAGGATGCATTGGGATGTACAGTTTCTTCTACAGCTATTATTCAAGACAACTCCTCAACACTGGCCGTATCTGTAACCGAACAGTCAACAACTTGTGCAAACACAATTGATGGACAGGCTACAGCAACGGTGACCGGAGGTTCGGCACCATATGGCTATATCTGGGATAATGGAGAAGCTTCTGCCTCGGCTATATTCCTGGCACCAGGGACACATACCGTAACGGTAACGGATGCTTTTGGTTGTACAGGAATAAGTAGTGTAAATATTGATGCACCAGCAGCTTTAACTATACAATCCGTGTCTTCATCACCAGTTACCTGCGTAGGGGGAGATGATGGTACAGCTACACTTATCCCGGAGGGCGGTACACCGCCTTATACTTACCAATGGAATACAGGAACGCCTTTCGGACAAACAGCGACGGGGCTTACTGCAGGAACATACACAGTTCAGGTAACAGATGCCAATGGTTGTCAATTAGGTTCGCCAATTAATATTACCGTAACAGAACCATCTTCTCCTTTAACGGTAAATAGTATTAGCGGAACTGACCCAACCTGTTTTGGTGAAAATACAGGCTCGGCTACAGTAGAACCTATCGGCGGTACTACCAGCTATACCTATGAGTGGAGTAATGGTGCAACTACACAAACGGCACTTGAACTCATAGCTGGTTTATACGAAGTTACAATAACGGATGCCAATGGATGTACCATAGTAGATAATGTGACAATTAGCGAACCAGCTGATATTAGTTTATCCATAACGACCAATAATGCTGACTGCTTTGGAGATACTAATGGCAGCATAGAAGTTAATGATGTTAGTGGGGGAGCAGGTGGCCCATACCTTTACTCTATTGATGGAGAAAATTTCATATTGGATACACTCTTTTCTGGACTGACAGAAGGTGATTATGAAGTAATTGCTCAGGATGTTAATGGTTGTGAAGCTATTGTTAATACAATAATTACAGAACCATTTGAACTTGAAGTTGACCTGGGTGATGATGTTGAAATAACACTGGGAGCTGGTGTCGATCTGTATGCAGTGACGAATTTTCCACCAGATACAACACAAACATGGATTTGGACACCAGATACCAATCTGGAATTTGGAAATTTGCCTTATGCACCAACGGCTAGCCCGGGTTTGACAACTACATATCAAGTAACTGTTACTAATGAAGACGGATGTACTGCCAGTGATGATATTGTCGTAAGGGTAGATAATAATAGAGATGTATTCATTCCTAATATATTCAGCCCAAATTTTGACGGTGATAATGATATATTCATGGTCTATTCAGGTATTAGTGTTGCGCAGATACGCACTATGAAAGTCTATAATCGCTGGGGAGAACAAATGTTTGAAGCTAATAGTATTCCTTCTAATGACTCTAGTTTTGGTTGGGATGGCTCAATGAGAGGTAAACAATTGAACCCTGGTGTCTTTGTTTATTACGTGGAAGTTGAATTCTTAGACGGGGAAGTCATTGCTTATAAAGGTGATGTCACTATCGTGAAATAAAGAGATCAAACTTAATTTTAGCGCTCTTATTTCTGTCACAATAAGAGCGCTAAAATTATAAGACCATGAATAATTGCATATTCTACGACAGAATAGAAGATTCCTACCCAACATAGCAGCGTTTTAAACGCATATTCGTTATGCCAAGTGTTAGAAAAAGCCTAATTTTATCGGCTATAAGAGAATCCAATTGAAATTCTTATGAACAAATAGACTAGAGTTGATAGTGTATAGTTACCAGCTTTAGCCTTACAAAAAATGAGTATGAGAACCTTATTTTCTACACTATTTGTACTTTGTTTATTTTTTAATGTAGCACGGTCACAGGTTATTTCAAATGATACAACAACAGCTTGTACCGGACTTCTTTATGATACTGGTGGCCCTATGGGGGATTATGGAGCATTTGAAGCTTTTGCTTATTCTATATGCCCTAGTGATCCACACGATTGTATTTCTATCAATGTAGCCAACTATGATACAGAACCCATCTTTGATAATATAAATATTTATGATGGACCTGATACTGGCTCTCCATTGGTACTCAACCTAAACGGAACAGGAATATCAGAATTTGTCTCTATACCAACTACAGGTTGTGTAACTATAGGCTTTAATTCTGATGGTGGTGTCTTTGGTGCTGGTTTTGAACTTACATGGGAATGTGCGCTGGGGGGCTGCCCCGGACCTCCGCCTGATTTTGTGACTTGTTCGGGTACTTTCTACGATACTGGTGGCCCCGCAGGGGATTACAGTAATAATGAAAATGAAACCTGGATCATTTGCCCCGACTCCGCTTTCAATTGTTTGGGCTTAACATTCGTAGATTATCAGGTAGAGAATTTCTTTGACCCGATTAATGTATATGGGGGAACGGATATTACCACTGCTCCATTACTTGGAACATTGGAAGGAACAGGAAGCAATATTACCTTCAATTATCCCGGCTGTATGACTGTAGAATTTATGTCGGATGGTAGTGTAACAAATCCGGGATGGGAAGCCACTTGGTTATGTACTCAAGATGCCTGCCCACCAGATGGAACGAGTATTATGCCTCCAGACCTGACAGATTGTGTTGGAAACTTTCAGGATAGTGGAGGGGCAGCAGACCCATATTTGAATAATGAAAATTGGATATTCAGTATCTGTCCATCTGACCCGCATGACTGTCTGATCGTAGATGTTAATTCTGTTGATATTGCGCCAGATGGAGATATTCTAACCATCTATGATGGCCCAGATAACACTGGCCCTGTACTTGGGCAATATCAATTTACCGCTGCAGGCGAACAATTTCAGGTAGCCAGTGGATGTATCGCTATTGAATTTATGTCAAATGCTTTCGGTGAAGGAGCAGGCTGGGATATTAGCTGGGAATGTACTACTTCACCCTGCACAATAGATTCTCCTATAGATGTAGACCCTAATGTTACAGCAACTGATCTGACTGATAATATATCGGCACCTGGTGTTGTAATTGATAACGTTACACTAAATTGCCCAACAGGTTCCTATGGTACCTTTACAACACCTGGAAACTGTAATATTGGTATGATGGATGGTATTGTCATTACTAATGGCACCGCCGATGATGCTGAAGGCCCAAATACAGCGGGTGGTACAGGAACTGGACTCGGTACTCCTGGTGATCCTGACCTGGATCAATTACTGGCAAGCACAGGTAATCCGCTGACTTCTCAGGATGTCTGTATACTTGAATTTGATATTTATGCACCAACGAATATGATCTCATTCAATTATTCGTTCGGTTCAGAAGAATACCCTGAATTTGCCCCACCAAATTCTACAAACTTTAACGATGCCTTCGGTTTCTTCATTAGTGGACCAGGCATTGCAGGACCTTACTCTTTGGGGGCAGACAATATTGCCTTAATTCCAGGTACAACAACTCCAGTAACTATTAATAATGTAAATGCTATTACCAACCAACAATATTATGTAGATAATAATGGGGGACTTTGTGTTGAATATGATGCTTTCACAACAGTGTTAACTGCAACAGCGATGGTAATTCCATGTGAGACCTATCATATCAAACTGGCAGTAGGTGATGTAGGTGATGGCATCTTCGATTCTGGGGTGTTTATTGAAGCCCAGAGTTTGAGCGCAGGTACAGCTAACATTGCGCCTTCTTACGAATATAGCCCGGCTATTGATGTAGCTATCGAAGGATGTGCTACTGGATTTGTTACCGTGAATCTGGATGGACCACAAACAGATACTACTGTTATTTATCTTGATTTACAAGGTACAGCAACAAATGGAGATGATTATGTAACACTTCCCGACTCCTTGATCTTTTTTCCGGGCGATACTTCTATTATAATTGAAGTCGAACCGATAGATGATGGTATTATTGAAGGACCGGAAGAAGCTATTATATATCTGATTAGCGAAAGTGATTGTGGTACTTTTCAGGCGGATTCAGCTGTAATTGATATTGAAGATGCTGGTATGTTATCTATATTACCACAAAGCCCATTCACAACCTGCCTTGGTTCTTCCGTAGATATAGAAGCGTCCGGGGCGCTGAGCTACGAATGGTCTACAGGTGATACTACAGCAGTGATAACGGTTACACCGGCTACTACTTCTACATATTCCGTAACAGGTACCATAGGTAATTGTCTGCTGGTTGATGATATCCAAATCATTATTGATGAACTCGAAGTTACAGTAGATGGGAATGCCATCAGTTGCTTTGAGTCCACAGGTATAACTACCGCCAATACAGTCGGAGGTATGGCACCATACACCTATGAATGGGAGGATGCTGCTGCCCCCGGAACAATAATCAGTGCGACGAATCCGGCAACAGGACTTGCTGTTGGTACTTATAATGTGACGGTGACCGATATGAATGGTTGTCAGGGAATAGGTAGTGGCTCGGTAACAGAATTAGCTTCTTTCTCAGTGAGTGTAAGTGAAGATACGAATAGTACTTGTAATGGCAATAACGGACAAGCTACAGTCGTAATAGACACGATTCCGGCAACTGCCGTAAGTACCAGTTACGAATGGGATAACGGACAAACTACAGCAACAGCCATCGGCTTATCGCCAGGTAATCATGATGTAACTGTCACCATTATAGATGCAGCTGGAAATGTTTGCCAAACCGTAGGTTCTATTCTTATTAATACAACGCCTTCACTTACAGTAACTACAACAACCACTCCACAAGGATGTGGGGGAGTATTGGGTACACTTACTGCTGAAGTCATGGGGGGCACAGCACCATTCCAATATAGCCTTGATGGCGGTACCAATTTCCAGGTCTCGGATGTATTCACAGGTCTGACAGCAGGTACATATAATGTATTGGTTCAGGATTCAGAAGGTTGTCTGGCAACAGGCAGTGGCATAGTAGGTAGCCCACCAGTGGTCAATGTAACAGCCACACCTACAGGTACAACTTGTGGTAATGATGATGGTTCTATCATCGTATCGCCAGTTGGAGGTACAGCACCATTCGAGTACAGCATAGATGGCTGCACTACATTCCAGGCTTCAGCTACATTCACCGGATTAGCTGCTGGTACTTACAATGTTTGTATCCTGGATGCTGTTGGATGCGATGCAACAACAACAGTCAATGTAGCAGATTCAGATGCACCAGTCATTAATACGGCAGGAACAATCAACACTTCTTGTGGAGATGATAATGGAACTATTTATATCAGTGTAACAGGAGGTGTTCAGAATTACGAATATAGTATTGATGGAGGAGCAACATTCTCCAATAATAGTGCCTTCCCCAACCTGGCACCAGGTACATACGATGTTGTTGTGGTAGACGCAATCGGTTGTACAGATGAAACACAGGTAACTATCGCAGTCTCTACACCGCCACAAATTGATTTTGCTGATTTGGATGATCCAAGTTCATGCGGAAGCTTTGATGGTGCTATAGAAATATTCGCTAGTGGTGGCACACCGCCATTACAATACAGTAATAATAATGGCATGGCTTATCAGCCTTCACCCGTCTTTACCGGGCTTGGCGCCAATACGTACAACTTAGTCGTCATGGATGCAGCAGGTTGTTACGATACATTGATCGTCGACCTGATCGATCCATTGGCACCAGTTATTGATACCGTATTGACGACTAACCCAATGTGTGGTGAAGATGATGGCTTTATTGAGATTCTGCTTGAAAGTGGTACTGGTAATCCGAATTTTGAATACAGTATTGATAATGGCGTGAATTTCCAGGGTTCCAATACATTTGCGAACCTGCCAGCAGGCATTTATGAGATCATCGTAGAAGACTTCTTCGGTTGTCGTGCTACAGCACAGGTTGAAATCTTCCAGGCAGGCGATCCGATTGCAACGAATCTGGACATTAATAATGCTACTTGTGATGACGATAATGGTAATATTACCATGTCAGCTGCAGGAGGTACACCACCTTATGAATACAGTATTGATGGTGTGAATTTCCAGACGAGTTCTACTTTTACAAACCTGGCACCAGGACAATACACTGTTATAGTACGAGATGCAGCAGGTTGTGAAACCGAAGACATAGGCATCATCACTACAGATGGAGCCGTCATTATAGCCAGTATTGATAATATAGCTACAAGTGCTTGTGATATAGCAGATGGTTCTATTTTGATTACGGCAAATGGAGGTACACCACCTTATCAGTTCAGTATCAATAATGGTATGAGTTATCAGAACTCAGGTTTGTTTACTGGCTTATCGCCAAATACGTTCAATGTCGTCGTACAGGATGTTAATGGTTGTACCGTTACAGAGATTGTACAAATTGCCAGCTATGACGATCCATTTATTACAGGCATAGATGTAACAGACGCTGCTTGTGGAGAGGAAGACGGCGTTATAGATATTGCGGTAAGTGGAGGTAATCCAAATTATGAATATAGCATAGACGGCGGTATGACCTTCCAGGGGGATAATATTTTTGAAAACCTGGCAGGAGGTGTGTACGATATTGTAATTACGGACTTCCTTGGCTGTACAGTCACCGATCAGGCGATTGTTAATGCGACCAATGCATTAGTCATCACTGATATTATTGAAAAAGATCCTACTTGTGGAAATATTGATGGTTCCATTGCCATTGTAGCATCGAATAATGTTTCTGGTGTATTTGAGTATAGTATAGATGGCGGTATGACCTTCCAGTCCAGCTCAGTATTCATAGGTCTGGGAGCAGGTATTTACGACATTGTTGTACAAGACGCCAATGGTTGCCAGGCATTTGAACAGGTAATCCTAACAGATGCAGGTGCAGTCGTCATTGACAATATCCAACAGGACGATGCTCTATGTGATGGAGGTAATGGCTCAGTAACCATTACAGCTAATGGAGGTACATTGCCATATGAGTTTAGCTTGGATAATGGTCAGAACTACCAAGGTAGTAATATCTTTACAGCATTGACACCGGGTACTTATAATGTAGTTGTTCAGGATGCACTAGGCTGTCAGATAACTCAAACTATTCAGGTTATCTCTGCCGGTACGCCGGAAATTGATAACCTGGCAGTGACACAAAGTTCCTGCGATCAGGCAGACGGCGCTATAGAGATTACAGCTTCAGGCGGTACACCGGCTTATCAGTACAGTATTGATGGCGGTATGACTTATCAGGCATCCAACATCTTCCCTGATCTGCCCTCTGGCATTTACGATATTGTTGTAGAAGATGTAAACGGTTGTCAGACTACAGAGCAGATAGAATTATTCCCGACGATGTCGGCTAATCCGGTGATATTACCAAACGGCCCTACCAGCTTCTGTTTCTATGATGATGTTAGCCTGTATGCTGGTGAATTTGAATCATACACCTGGTCTACTGGTGATACGGTTTCTACTATCACAGTTAATTATGGTGGAACTTTCGTAGTGACTGTAGTGGATGCTCAGGGATGTCCTGGCGTAGCACTGCTTGAATTAGATGTTGTGCCTCCATACACAGTAAATGCAGGAGACGATCAGGTTATAGAAATTGGTGATGACTACGAAGTAGGAGTGCAGTTCCCAAATCCGTCCCATACATATACCTGGACAGGCTCAGACGGCTCTACTTTTGACGGCGACGGCTTCACAGCTTCTGCCACTGAAGTAGGTACAATAACTTACACCGTAACAGCTACATTAGACGGTTGTGAAGTGACAGATGAAGTAACTATTACCATTGAAGATAACAGCACTTATCAGATTGCCAATGCTTTCAGTCCGAATGATGATGGTCTGAATGATACATTTGGTCCGCTTGTAACAGGAACAGCCAGAGTCACTACGTTCAAGGTGTTTAACCGCTGGGGGGAACTGGTACACGATGATGCTGAAGGACGCTGGAATGGAAGATGGAGAGATCAGATACAGGTCTCAGATGTTTACACATATCTGGTCATTATTGAAACTTTTGAAGGTGAACAGATCGAATTGGTCGGCGATGTAACGCTGATTCGATAGAATCTATTAAAATATTTAAAATTGAAGAACGCCCTCACTTTTAGTGAGGGCGTTCTTTTGTAAAAGCCTTTGAAGTATAAGTTGTTTTTAATTCAGTGGTTAGATAGATTGTATTTTGTAAATTAATTATATTCAGTTAAATATAGGTATAAATAAAACTCCTGTCACTTTCTTAATTTTGTCCGCTTACTTAAAGTTTATTACTCATTACAAAATTTAAGAAATATGAAACGGTGCTATTTGCTATTACTAACTTCAATATTTTTCCTTAATCATCTAATTGCACAGTCCTGCCTGCCAAATGGGATTTCTTTTACTACACAGCAGCAAATTGATGATTTTGCTTCGAATTACCCAGGCTGTACGGAGATTCTTGGTGATATTATAATCAATGATACTCCTTATCTTCAGATTACATCACTTAGTGGGCTTAACCAGATTACTTCTATTGGAGGAGACTTACATGTGGAGGGTAATTTTCTTTTGGCTAGTCTGGCAGGCTTAGAAAATATAACTTCTATTGGGAGAGACTTAAATTTTATTTCTTGTTATAACCTAAGCAGTTTTGCAGGTTTAGAGAGTCTGACTTCTGTTGGCAGAAACTTATATGTTTATAGTAATGCTTCTTTAACAAATTTTATGGGCTTGGAAAATCTGGCGATCGTTGGCGGAAATTTGAGTGTTTCTAATAATTTAGGAATGACTGATTTTACAGGCTTAGATAATATTACTATTGGTCGGGGATTGTACGTTTTTTATAATGGTTTAGAGAATTTTAAAGGCTTAGAGAACCTGACTTCTATTAATAATGATTTAACCATTGATAATAATTTCGCCCTGACAAACTTTACTGGTTTAGAGAATGTCACTTCTATAGGAAGAAATTTGTATGTAGAAAATAATGCTCTAGTAGATTTTACAGGATTAGAGAACGTAACTTATATAGGCAGAGATGTTAATGTTGAAGATAATTTGGTTTTGACAAGTTTTACGGGCTTAGAAAACCTGACTTCTATCAATGGCGATTTAAACATTAAAAATAATGAGGCACTGACAAACCTAACAGGCTTAGATAATATAAGTTTTATTGATGGAGATCTATATATTTACTCGAATGGTGCATTAGAAAGCTTGGTAGGATTAAACAATTTAACGACAATTAGTGGCATTTTGAATATTCGATTTAATTATCCCCTGACAAATTTGACAGGATTGGATAATCTGACTACGGTTAATGGAGGTTTATGGATTAACAATAATAATACCTTAATAAATTTAATAGAATTATCTAATATAGATTCTGTTGGTGGGTCTCTAAAAATTATAGGTAATGATAGTTTGTCAAGTTTGGCAGGCTTGAACAATGTAGTTGTCGTTGGTGAGGATCTGGTTGTTACGGCTAATAATAATTTAACTGACCTTACCGGGCTGGGCAATTTAACAACTGTAGGTAGAGATTTGTTTGTTGCTTCTAATAGTGTCCTTACAAGTATAACAGAATTGGAAAATATAACTGCTATTGGTGGAGTGTTGAATATCATAAATAATTCAGTTTTAACAAATTTAACAGGCTTGGATAATATAGATTATACAGGAATAACTAATCTGAAAATATTCGAGAATCCAAACCTTTCTATCTGTGG
>JAHDFX010000074.1 GCA_020627965.1 Saprospiraceae bacterium
TTCCAGATAGACCATTTGTCCTCTGGCTTGTGTACCGGGTTTTATAGACTGAGTAACCACCTTTCCAATACCTTTGACTTTTACTCTAAGTCCCTCATTGCCTAACAGGTACATGGCATCTCTTAAGCCCATCCCTCTTACATCAGGCACTACATTTCGACTGAGTTTTCGTCGATTGAGCTCCAGCGAATCTCCGGCAATAAGTTCTGGCTTAGCCCAGTTGCTCCGGGTACGAGAACTAACTGGCAATTCTAATGCGACCAGTGCTTCTTCCAGATCATCTGTATAACCGTCATAAATTCGTGGTAGTTTTTCTGCGACTTGTTGCGGTCTTGGCTGGGCATTGATCGGTTCATGCAGATCAATGTGTGACACAAAACACCTATCAGCTATTTCTCGAAAAATGGGTGCAGCTACCTGCCCTCCGTAAATACCATTTTCTTTAGGATGATTAACCACCACGATACAAGAATACTTTGGGTCTTCTGCTGGAAAATAGCCAGCGAAAGAAGCCTGATATTTCCGGTATTTTGCCGGCAAATTTTTACGATAATTAATAATTGCCGTACCTGTCTTTCCAGCCATACGGTATTGTTCAGACCTTATATTGTCTGCTGTTCCTCTCTCTACTACCCCAGTTAACATTCTCTGTACTTTTCGGATAGTCGATGAAGAAGCTATATTTTTTTTGACTACCTGCGGTTCAAATTTCTCAATCGTTCTTCCATATTCCTGTACCTCATTAATTAGATAAGGCTTCATATATTTGCCATCATTTGCGACAGCATTAAAAAAAGTCAGTATCTGCAGAGGTGTCATTTTTAATTCATAACCCGTTGCCATCCAGGGCAGGGTGATTAAACTCCAATTGTCTTTACCAACTTCCTTTATATATGGTTGCCCTTCTCCTTGTACCTCCACACCTGTCGGTATATTCAGGTTAAAATCTTTCAAACGGTTTATAAACTCAGCCTCTTTGTCTGCCTGTGTATAATGTTGATAGATCAAATTAGCAATACCAACATTCGATGAAATTTCAAAGGCGTTTTGTACTGTTGCAGTTTTCAATTGATGATTGGAGGCATCTACCATTTCTTCACCAGCAAATTCCATTTTACCATAATTCAGGTCAATAGAATCTTCGGGTGCTACATGTCCATCTTCCAACAAAGCCATAATTGCTGCCAACTTAAATGTTGAGCCTGGTTCGGTGCTTTCACCGATAGCATAATTATATGTTTCCCAAAGCTTGCCATCGTCGGTTTTCCCTATATTGGCAATAGCCTTGATCTTTCCTGTTTTCACTTCCATCACAATGGCACAACCGTGTTCTGCATTGTGGCGGAGAATACCTTTATATAGGGCATTTTGAGCAACATCCTGAATATTAACATCCAGTGTTGTTATGATATCTTTTCCATTTTTGGGCTCAATCTCCGTCAAATCGTTTATAGGTATCCAAATGCCTCCTGGTAAACGTTGCATTAACCTCTGCCCCTGCTCACCTGCTAATTCTTCATTAAAGGCACCTTCGAGTCCAACCGGATTGGCATTTTCACGTACATAGCCAATAGTACGATGTGCCAACATTCTAAAAGGACGACGACGTTCACTTTGTTTCTCAACAATAAGCCCTCCTTTGTACTGTCCTCTATCGAATAAAGGAAACTGCTGAATACGTATCAATTCCGGGTATTCTACTTTATCTTTTATCAATAAATAACGTCTTCCGGCTTCTCTGGATTCGACCAGTAATTTCCTATAACCTCCTGCTGTCAGGGGGCTGTCTTTTAATGTTGCCAAACAATGAGCAAGAGTATCTACGTATCTATTAAATACGTCATCAGTCATTGCATCGGATTTGCAATCCATGCTCACTTTAAATGTTGGCAATGACGTGGCTAAAAAGCTACCATCTTCGGCAAAGATATTTCCACGATCAGCTATAATCGGACGAAAATCGACATATAGGCTATCTCCGATTGCCCGCCAATGTTCACCTTCTGCTATCTGTATATAGGCTGTTTTTACAAAAATGCCTATTGCAAATAGTAGGAGAATAAGGGCGACAAGATAGATACGCCATAATATTTCGTTTTTTATATCCACAATTCAAAAATTCAAATCCAGACATTTGTCAGGAGGGAATTCCAAATTTTAAACTATCACTCTTTAATGATGATTTTTTTGGGTTGATCGTTTAAAGCTCTTAATCCTAGATTTCTTGCACGATCTGCGACCTCTACCTGCTTGCTATTGTACATGAGTTCGGATTTGAGCGACATGTATCTCCAGCGGGTTTCTTTCAATTCTTTTTGAAGGGTCTGTATTTCTCTAACTTTTCGTTCAGCATAATGAGCATTGGCAATGTAGACTGTTCCCAAAAAACCTACGAACACAATGAAAGGCAGGTTCTTTAATAACCAGTATGTACTCCATCCGCTGTAACTTCTTTTTGCCATTTTTTATGTGTTATCGTGTTATCGTGTTATTTTCGACAATAACACTATGACACATCTTTTTCTGCTATTCTTAGTTTTGCACTTCTTGCTCTGTTATTTTCTTTGACCTCTTCTTCATTAGCTACGACTGCTTTCCTTGTAATTAACTTGAAAGGTCGATGTATATTCCCATAAAAATCTTTGACTGGTTCTTTGTCAAAGTTGCCATTACGCATAAAGTTTTTGACTAGCCTGTCTTCCAGAGAATGATAAGACATGACGACTAATCGCCCACCAGGTTTTAATATCTCTAATGACTGTTCCAACATTTCTTTTAATGTCTGCATTTCTTCATTGACTTCAATGCGTAAAGCCTGAAAGACCTGCGCCAGATATTTAGCACGATTACCACGAGACAAAGATTCTGCTACACTGACCAAATCACTTGTAGTTTGAAATTTCCTGCCTCCCCGAAACCGGACTAATGCTTGCGCCAGTGTTCTTGCATTTCTCACTTCACCATACTGCCCCAGTACTTGTTGCAACTCACCTGCTGTATAAGTATTCAATATATCAGCTGCCGTTTGATTTCCCTGCTGGTTCATTCTCATATCAAGTTCGGCACTGAAGCGATAGGAGAAGCCACGTTCTGGCACATCCAATTGATGAGAGGAAACGCCTAGGTCTGCTAAAACTCCGTCTACCTGTTTGATCCCATCCAATTTCAAAAAACGTTTTAGATGCCTGAAGTTATGGCGGATCAATGTAAAGCGTCCGTCATCGGGAATATTTTGTTCTGCGTCTTCATCCTGATCGAAACCGTATAGTTTTCCTGTTTCCCCCAGCTCCTCTAATATTCTTTTTGAATGTCCGCCACCGCCGAATGTAACATCCACATAAATACCGTCTTTACGGATATTCAAGCCATCTATGCAAGGTTGTAGTAAGACTGGCTTGTGGTACATTTATGTTTATATTTATGTGTTATTGTGTTATCGTTTTTTCTATTTCAATAACACGATAACACTTTAGTACAATAGCACGTTTATTCATCACTGTCAGATGGAACAGCATTGCCCATAACATCTTCTGCTAAACTGGAAAAATCTTCTGGCTCTTCACCGAGCATGTTGTCGTAAACTTCTTTTGCCCATAATTCAATACGATTCAAATAAGCAAATACGATAATTTCTTTATTCATTTCTGCGTACTCCTGTAAGCGTTTGGGAATGAGCATACGATCTGCACTATCTAGTGAAGCTTCGCTGGAACCTCTCATAAAATAGCGGACAAATCGACGGTTTTTTTCAACATACATATTCAGTTTGTTGAGTTCTGCCGTAATCTTATCCCACTCAGCTTTAGGATATAAAACCAGACATTTCTCTATGCCACGATTCACCATAAAATCAGTACCGAAACCTTCTAATTGCTTAAGCAGATTAGAAGGTAAACGGAAACGACCTTTGGCGTCCAGTTTACAATCATATTCTCCAGAGAACTGTGGCATTTAATGTTTCTAATTTAAGTCCCAATCACATATAGAGACTTCTGTGTAACATCAAAGTTACAGGATTTTGACACTTTTTACCACTTTTTACCACTTTTTTATACAAAAAGTTCCATTTCGCAGCGCTTTTTTTAGTCGATCGACTAATTTTGATATGTTCGTTAGGCAAATATAGGGTTTTTGTTTTTAAGTAAAAACATTTTGTTTTAAAAATTTTTCCAACATCAATATACTAAACATGACTTTTTTAGTACATTGATGTCTTAACGAAAACGTTAATAATATTCATGAGCAGCATACTGAATCAACGGATCATAGAAAACCGTTTAAAAATTGGTGAAATTATCAAGGAATTGCACCAGATGACTATTGATATTGGCAATGAAGAGCTTGCTGATACAGTCAGTGACTTACGCAACAGGGTAAATGATCCTTATATGTTTGTCATTGTTGGTGAGGTAAAAGCCGGAAAGAGTAGTTTTATCAATGCTTTACTCGAAACC
This sequence comes from Saprospiraceae bacterium, assembly GCA_020627965.1. Lineage (GTDB taxonomy): Bacteria > Bacteroidota > Bacteroidia > Chitinophagales > Saprospiraceae > JAHDEO01. The sequence continues at coordinate 4,455 of JAHDFX010000074.1, forward strand.
GACAAGGAAGTCTGTAAGGTGGCTCCTGATCCGTGTACTGATACTATACAGCAAATCTTGTATGGAGAACAGGAAACTACCATTACAGTCAATGAAAATCTGAAGAAAATCCTTCTTCCGGTGGAGATATTGAAAGAAATTGCCATTGTAGACACACCTGGTACAAATACTATTTCAGATCACCATCAAGAAATTACTGAACGTTTTATTCCCGGCAGTGATTTGATCGTTTTTGTATTTGAAGCTAAAAATCCCTATCGACAATCTGCCTGGGATTTTTTCAATTTCATTCATCAGGACTGGCGGAAGAAGATCATTTTTGTGCTTCAGCAAAAGGACTTGATGAATCCTAGCGACCTGAAAATCAATGAGGAAGGCGTAAGAAAATATGCCATCAAGAAAGGTATTGAAGAACCAAATATTTTTAGTGTTTCTGCTAAAATGGAAATAGAAAACCAGCCAGATAGTGGTTTTCTGCCAGTGCGTGATTATATCAGTGAAAATATCACAGGCGGTAAGGCTCCTGTTTTAAAATTAATCAACAATATAAGTACTTCCCGTAATGTAGGTGAACGTATTGAGAAAGGTTTACAAACCCGAACTGCTCAGTTAGAAGCAGACCGAAGGTTTAGGGCAGATATACATGAGACCCTGGAACACCAGGCAGTACGTTCTAATAAACAGATTGATATTTTAGTGGAAAATTTGTTGGCGGCTTATGACCGTATTACCATAAAAACAGGAGATGAACTAAAAAACGGATTGGGTTTTTTCAGTATTGCCCGTCGTTCGATCATGTCTATTTTTAATAAGAGTAATACACTGGAGCAATGGCTGGCAGATCTATCTTCTAATATGGAGCGAGACCTGAATGATGCTATGCATGAGAAGCTGCAAAGTGGTGTGTCTGATATTGCGGAAAGCATACAACAAATGGCAAAAATCATTGATTTGAAGATTCGTAATAGTGAGACTATTCTTAAAAACAACCATGATATATTTGGTGATATAGCCGACCGCCGGAGTAATGTGATGCGGGACTTACAAGAGCAGTTTTCTAAATTCATGAATAAGACGGAAAACTTTGTCGGTTCGGAAGTCTTTAGCAGCGAAAATTCTGCGGCTCCCAATCTGGCAGCAGGTGGTGGTATTGCTGTTGTTGGGGTAATTTTAGCTACAGTAATGCAGGGAATGGTTTTTGATATTACGGGTGGTATTTTGACGACAGTCGGCTTTCTGTTTGCCGGAGTTACAGCACGTCTAAAGCGTAATAAGGTTATAGAAGGGTATCAATCTGAAGTCACGAAAGGTCGTATCAAGCTAGAAGGTGAAGTCAGCGAGAAATTGAAAGCTTATGTTGAGAATATCAAAATAAAGATCGACGATAATTTTGATGATTTTGATGCGATGTTGGAGATGGAGGAAAAGCAAGTTAGTGAACTAACGACACAGCATCGTAGAATCGATACTCAACTTGGCGGAATGTTACAAGAACTAGAGGAAGTTATTTAGATATGTTTGGCGGAAGGTAAAGGAATCGAACCCTCATCCTAATCAGATGGCACGGTTTTCAAGACCGCTTAAGCACCATTGCTTGCTACCTTCCTTATTAATTATTAATCTATCAATGACGAATTACGAATGACACATATTTTCTGCTTATAATCAGCTAACTATAAGACTATTCTTGCAGAGGACAAGGGGATCGAACCCTCACCGCCAAAGGCGGACTACTTTAGCAGAGTAGCGCAGCAAACCAATATCTGCCTATCCTCTATAATTGTACTCCGAGTGAGATTCGAACTCACACTTGACAGGGCTTAAACCTGTTGTCTCTTCCAGTTGGACTACCGGAGCTAAATGGTACCTTCGGTGGGACTCGAACCCACAACATTCTGATTCTAAATCAGACACCTCTTCCAATTGGGCTACGAAGGTATAAAACACAAATTCAAAGTAACTTTAGGGCATAAAAAAAAGCCCCCCGAACGAAACCGGAGGGCTTTTGGTAATTTTACCGTTATGTATATTTTATATATACCACTTCCTCCTGTCGTTATTGAGATAACTCAGTGATAAGAGGGAGGATAATGGCTGATATGTCTTGATTGTATTCATTTTTATTTTTTAAACTGTCTTTCTTGACTGTTTTCGATATACTATACAAGATCAACAACAGAATAGTTCCATTGTGGAGATTTTTTTTGAAAATCTATTTCTGAATGAAGTCTATTTTTTAGAAATCGATCATTTCATAAGCAGTGCTTCTACCGCTAGGTTTTTCTTGTCTTAAGATGCCTTTCCCAATAAGGTCTTTAATATCTCGCAGTGCTGTATCCTGGGAAGATTTAGTAATTTTTGCCCACTTTGATGTTTTTAATTTTCCTACAAAACCATCTAAGAGTTTGTTTAGCATCAAACGTTGCCTACTATTCAAAAGTACTTCTTTATGAATATCCCAAAACTCCGCTTTTCTAAGCACTTTCTTTACACTGCCTTCTGTTGATTCCAATGCCCGATAAAGACAATTTAAAAACCATTCAATCCATTCTGTTATATTCCCTTCGCTGTGTTGTACTTCTTGCAGTGTTTTGTAATAAATTTTCCTTTCCAACAGTATTTGACTTGAGAGACTATAAAACCTAAATGCACTATTCTCCGACCTGGCTAATAGTAAATCAGAAATTGCTCGTGCAATTCTTCCATTACCGTCATCAAAGGGATGTATAATGATAAACCAAAAATGTGCTATTGCAGATTTTATAACCATATCCAGCTTTGAATCACTATTTAGCCATTCCAAAAAGACATCCATTTCTTTTTTTACTTCCTCAGGAGCTGGTGCATGAAAGTGTACGCTTTCCTTCCCCATTGATCCGGAAATAATCTGCACTTCGCCTCTTCTATAACATCCCGTATCAATCTTGAACATTCCGCTTCTTCCTGTTGGAAATAATGCTGCATGCCAACCGAACAAACGGTCTTCATCAAGTGCTTGGTCATATTTTTGAGTGGCATCCAACATCATCTCAACTACGCCTTCTACGTCTCTGCCTGGATAAATTGTATCGTTGTAATCCAATCCCATTTTTTTGGCAATCGACGACCTTACTTGTTCATAATTAAGCTTTTCTCCTTCAATTTCCGATGATTTCAATACATCAACCGTCAGTGTTGACAATAGTGCTTCTTCTTTAATGGAAAAACCCAAGCCACTCATTTGTCCAAAGAGTTTTCCTTGTAAGTGCCTTACCTTCCCCAAGATAACCTGTATTCCTTGTTCATCCCAGACAAAATTTGGCCAATTTTTATATTGATAGATATACTTTCCCATTGTTAAATTTAAATTTTGCGGCGAATACGGCAGTTAATCTCCGCAAATTTAATGAGAATATCAAATTTATTCTCCGCAAACTTAATGAGAATGGTACTTCTTAAAGCTTTTACATCCTGTAAGCTCATCTTTTGAAGTTAAGTGGAAAGAATTATCTAATAATCAAAGATATACAATGTCCATAACTATACAAAACACCTCACTGCACAAGATAAAGACAAGACAAGCCTTTACCACTCTATAGGACTTATCCAATGCGCATGCCCAAAAAACGGATAGGTTTCTTTGGTGAGATCGACTGTGGAATCAATAAAATTTTGTTTTTTGCGTCCGTTCAAACCGACTCTTAAATAAGCATATATAGCAACATCATGTCCTTTTTTCTGGTACACCTTTTTTAAATAATGTGCATACTGTAAAACCAATTCGGGATGTACCCGCATTTTGCGTTTTTGCCTTTTAGTCAGATCATTCCCAAAGTCTTTCCACTCCTGCCCTGTTTCTTTATCCTTGATTAGTAAATAACCATGACCTGATTTTCCACGCAACATCATACGCCAGGAATACTTATGTCCTTCTTCTGTCCAGGCAACATGTTGGGGGATCAGATGATGGCGAAATGGCATAAGAAGATGATAGATTATAAATACAATAAAAAAACCGTTTACCCACTTTTGTTGACGGACAGGTGGTATTTGGTAATTATCATAAAACTCTTCTGTTTTATATTTTTTGAAAAAACGATAAAACATCTTTCTCGGCCAATCCGGTGAAAAATATAACAGCGTTAGCGCAATTGATAATAATGGGAATATTCCTATTTGAAAAATGAGCGTATTGGTAAAATGAAAGAACAGGATAAATAGAAAAACAAATATCCGAGTTCTTTTGAATAATAATAAAGGAACTGCCAGTAAATCAAGTGCCAGCCCACCGTAACTCATCGCCCAGGCTACCCATTCCTGAGAGATAAACCCTCCTATAAGAAACAGATCATGCTTGGCTTTGAGCCACATTTTGAGCGGCATAGCATTGAGCCAATCCATATTGATTTTGGCAATGCCTCCATAGAAATAAACCACGCCCATCATGAAGGCTAATATCCAGGTATGCCATCGTGCTGTAGTGTCGGAATAAATAGTCGGATTTCGTCGGGCATCTAATGAAAAACAGCGATTTGCCGGCAGGAAAATCATGACAAAGCACATCATAGAATACAGATAACCATGATTCAGATATTGTGTTGCTTCTATCAAAAAAAGATAGGTGAAAGAAAAGGCAAATAAGGTGATACAGAGTCGATAATAATATCCGAGGGCTATACATACCGACCAAACCATCATACAAATAGCTAAACCCCACAAAGCCCATACAGGTGGTGCAGCAGCCCATTCAAAACCCCAATATTTGAAATGAAAGGGAGCAAGTGTAGAGAGGTTTTCTCTACTGGAAGCATGAAATATAGTGCCGACTACGTCTATGAAACCCAATACGCCAAAGACGATTCGAAAGAAAGCCAGTGTGGCAATGTCTATAGGTTGATAGAGGTATCGCATGGGGCTAAAATACGAAATTTTGAAACATGAATCATCCCGAATTTTCATGATGAAAATTCGGGGTTTCTTATGTTTATCATTTCAAAATAACGAATTCTGTGCGGCGGTTATTGGCTCTGCCTGCATCAGTATCATTGGTATCTATGGGTTGGGTTTCACCAAAACCTTTTGAGCGAAGGCGGCTTGCACTAATGCTATTTTGTACCAAAAAATTAAATACAGCTTTTGCTCTGTTATCGGATAAGGTCATATTATCTGAATCGGAGCCTACATTATCTGTATGCCCGTTGATCTGTATGCTAATACCTGGATGCTCATTTAATAAATCTCTTAGTTTATTGAGTTCAGTTCGAGATTCGTCTTTCAGTTCGGCTGAACCAGTTTCAAAGAAAACATTGCGTAGTATAATAGGTTTTGATGCCTCCGGCAATGCTGTAGCGGCTGGTTTAGTTGGTGTTTCCGCTGGACTAATCGTAGCAACAGGTTCTGGAATACGCTGTAAACCAATTTCCAGTAAATAAGGTTCATTCAGTGTATTTTTTCCTTTTAAGGCAAAATTTTCAGAATGAAACAGGTAATTTGTTTTGTTTACATTCAATGCATAATCTGTACCACTAGGTAAACAGACCAGAAATTCTCCACTTTTATCGGTTTTGGAGATGGTATGTATTTTACCTGTAGATAAGTCAATAAGTTCTACATTTGCGACAAGCTTTTCCTTTGTTCCATCATCGAATACAGTTGCTTTTGCATAAGTTACTGGTGAAGGACGAGCAGCGGCATGCAATTCAAAGCTATACAGGTCAGTCATCCCCATGCCTCCTTCTTTGTCGGAGGCGAAATAAGCCGTTTTACCATCTGTGCTGACAATAAGGCTAAATTCTTTTCCATCAGTATTGATAGGATAACCGATATTTTCGGGCTTGCCCCATGTACCATCTGCCTGACGACGGGAGAAGAAAATATCTGACCGCCCCATACCTGGATGCCCATCAGAAACAAAATATAATGTTCTGCCATCAGGATGAATGAATGGTGAAATATCTTCGCCGGATGTATTGATATTATCACCTGCACTTTGTGGTTTGCCCCATTTACCGTCTTTGCTACGCTTACTTACCCAGATGTCTTTTTTACCTTTTCCGCCCGGACGACTACTGGTAAAATATAGTTCATCTGCATTGGCAGAAAGCGAGGGTTGTGACTCCCAGTCGGATGAGCTGACTGGTGCACCTATATTAGCTGGTTTTGTCCATCTTTCATTCTTAAATTCAGAAAAATAGAGGTCGCAACTTCCATAATCTCCCCGACGGTTACAAGCTGTATAAACAAGATATTTTCCATCAGCTGAGATCGTTTGTGCGCCTTCGTTATCGTCTGTATTGATAGGTGGGCCCAAGTTTTTAGCCTTTTGCCACTGGCCATTTTCCTTTTTTGAAATAAAGAAATCTTCTTGTCTGCCTAACTTTACTGTATAGAATAGCTGTTCTCCATCAACAGTGATAGATGGAGAATATTCTGCCATTTCTGTATTAATATTTTTGCCCATGTTGACGGGTTTGAAGGGGACAGGATTTTTAACGGCTACGGCAGCAAAACGACTATTTTCCAGCAATTCTTCTATTCTGGCTTTACGTTCCTGAGATTTTTGAGGATAAGTCAGGAATTTTTCAAAAACAGGTACAGCTTTTTCGTACTGTTTATTTTTGTAATGTAATAAACCAAGTGAATAATAGATCTTTGGGTTATAGTTCGGGTCAATGGATAAAACTTTTTCAAAACCTTCTACTGCCTTCTGGTAGTTTTTCAGTCCACCATATGTATCAGCCAATAAGAGATGTGCATCAATAAAACGAGGTGCTGCACTAATGGCTTTTTCAAACTCTTTGATCGCTTTTTCTAAATTACCTTCATAGGCATAATCACTCCCTTTTTTGTAGTATTTCATTGCCTTGCCGGGCGCATTTTTACGAGTATAGTAGTCTTGTGCCTGTATGCTGAAAAAGGAACAGCAAAAGATGATTGCAAAAATTAGATGACGCATAAGTTCGTGATTCGTTGAATTTATAATTCGTTGATTCGTGATTCGTTGATTAATATTGGTCAAAAGCTGTTCCAAAAACAAAAAACCTGACAGATTTGGGTAATCTGCCAGGCTTAGAAATGTTTATATTGATTTTTCTTACGGGGTAGTTTATTATTTAATTGATACCATCTCCTGTAACTATTGCCTTATGGTAGTTCTGTTCTATATTTTTAAAAAAAGAAGCTCTTAATTTCATGGTATTTTAGTTAATCAAATCATATGATAATACAAATATCTTTGAAAAAACAGAGAAACGAAAGGGGCTTTTTTCAAATATGTGACCTACTAACCTGAACGGTCACTTTGAATACCTGAAATGCCGTTTTGAGTTCCTGATTTTTTTAGTTATTCATTGTATTTGGCAATAAATATGTCAGTACCTCCTATACCAACAAGGTTTTCACCAAAAAAACCAATACTTTTTATGAACCCTCCAACATACACATCTCCACTGGGAGTGCTAGTAACACTTCTTCCTGATTCAGAATTGTAACTTCCTGCAGATTGTACCCATTTTACGTTTCCATTACTATCGCATTTAGCAATAAAAATATCTTGGAAGCCTCTACTTTCTATAGTACTGTTATCAAAAATGGCAAGTTCCTGAAAATCTCCTGTTACATAAATATTGTTATTTGAATTAATAGCTATACCATACGCAGTATCGCTTGCCCCTCCACCTCCAAGGCGCCTGGCCCAGATCAAACTCCCCTGATCGTCGTATTTCGCTATAAAGGTATCAGCGCTACCAATACTTTGTATAGATGTTCCATTAAAATCAGCCTGATCTGAATAATATCCTGTAAGATATATATTCCCGGTATTATCAAATGCTATTGCTCTTCCAGAGTCTATGCCTCCACCTCCTGCACGTCTCACCCATTGTGAATTTCCATTAGTATCATATTGGGCCAGAAAGATATCACTATTTCCTGCACTGCTCACAGTTAAGGAACCAAAGGAAGCTGTATTATGAAAATATCCTGTTAAATATATATTATCAGTATTGTCTATAGCCAAGCCAAAGCCGTAATTAAAATATGTTCCTCCAGCGCTTTTTGCCCAAATCGGTACACCAGTACCACTGTATTTTGCAATAAATATATCCTTGGAACCAACTGCTGTCAGAACATCACTACCAAATGTTATGGTGTTAGTGAAGTATCCTGTTATGTAGGCATCACCATTCGAATCTACATCAATAGCGTAGCTAAGGTCAGAAGAAGTACCCCCTACGGATTTTCCCCATTCCAAATTTCCCGAAGTATTATATTTTACAATAAAAACATCCTCATATGTTCCATTACTAACTAATTGATTTCCATTATCAAGTGTAATATTATACCTAAAACTGCCCGTTACGAAAACATCTCCATTTTGGCTTACAGCAATTGAATAACCAATATCGCTTCCATTACTTCCCCCTATGCTTTTAACCCATTCCACCCCTCCTGAACTATTGTATTTGGCAACAAATACATCCGAAAACCCTATATTGGGTAGTGTCGTATTTTCAAAGATAGTAGACCCACTATAAGAACCTACAATGTATATGTTCCCAGACAAATCAGCATCAATCCCGTATAGAATCTGACTACCAGCACCACCACTTACAACGACACTCTCTTCTCTTCCGGCACCACCAAATTTCTGATAAAGGCAATCCCATACAGAGCCATTAAATATTCTTAAACAATGGTTTTCTGTATCGTAAACCATCAAACCCTCTGCCGGTGAAGCTATATTTTTTATTTCAGTGTATGTCATTCTTGGAGTCAACATGCCTTTACTGGAACTTTGAACATCTAATATGGCACTGCTGTGAGGTGGCGTACCATCTTCATTGATAGAAGTTGGTAGTTGAGCGTTATTGTTTTGTGCAAAAATTTCAAGACTAAATAGTAGCAAAAGTCCAATAATAATATTCGTTTTCATCAAATAGTTTTTTAAAATAAAGGAAATTCTAATACAGTCTATAAAACTGACTAGCGTAATAATTTTTAAATTTTATTCATAGAAGTTGATATAAATGTAGGAATGTATTCAAGTTGGTACAATTACATTTTTCGGTTTTTTCCGTAAAAAAATTATAGATAGATTCATTAATTAATTAAAAGAAAAAAAACATAAAAGACGGATTATCAGTTATTAAAAAAACTATAACACAACAACGTTAATCTTTATTTTTTCCAGTAAAAACGGTTCATTTCCCTACTATATTTCCATTATTTTTCACTCCTTTCCTAATGCAAAAGCTGGATTCTTGGTAAGAATAAGTTCAGGGTGATTTTTGAAGAAAATCAACTAAAAAACGACCTGCCGTTTTTCTGAATGTTCAAAAAATCAACAGGTCTTATAGAATATTTCAGAATAAGGTCTATTTTTTAACAATTTTCTTATAAACCATGGAGTCTTCGGAAACTAACTGAACGAAGTAGAAGCCTGCACTCAGTTGTCCAATATCCATTTGAGTTATTTGCTGACCAGTAGTTTCATCTAATAGTTTTTGTTGAACAACTCTTCCGTTTAGGTCTATTAAATTAATCTGAACAGCAGCAAAGTCGCTTGTTTCGTACTCTATATTCAGAAAATCATTAGCCGGATTAGGGAAGACCTTGACATCTGATATCTGAGTTGTAATTTCTTCAGTTTCAATTTCAGGTTCAATTTCCTTAAATAAAGGTTCAGTGAAATCTGGTGCAACAAAATTACCGTTTGAGCAAGCATAAATCCGAATATTATCAAGATAAACATAGTCCCAATCTCCACTAGCATCGCAACGAAAACGAATTTTAGTATTTGCAGTGAATGGTCCTGAAATAAAAACCTCTTCGTATTCTCTGGAAAGATTTTGAAAATCTGTACCACTTGCCCAAGTTGCTTCTGTAGAGAAGGAAGCCCCTCCATCTGTAGAAATTTGTAACCAAAAATCTTCTCCTGGCTCCATACTTCTGCCAAGATAAGAAAAGTCAATTCTCAACTCATTATAAGCAGAAAAGTCAAGGTTATCAGTGGTGGTAACAGAGGTTGAAGTATTGTCTCTAAGGCGTACACAGTAATCACCTATTGCGTATTGGGCGTCAAGACTACTTCTTCGGGCATCAGTTCCCCCATCATTCCAGATGTACCAGCCTCTTTCAAAAGCACCATTATAAAGGAATTGGTAGTCGGTACACTCTGTATCACAAGTCAAATCTGAAAAACAGGCATCAAGATTTTCTATAGTTCCTTCAGCCGCTTCAGGGAGTGAATTATTGAATACCTCGTTAATGACTATCGGCGGAAACATGCCTGCCTGATGCCATTTGATTTCCAGACATTCATTTGGATCCAAAACATCAAAACCAATTCGTCCGACACTAGTCCAGTCTGTTGCGGACAATTCGAGTCCATCACTGCTGAGTAAGTCTATATTATAAGATATAAGTGTATCTGCACTTCCAGTCATATTGTGAGTGTTATACAATGCATAACCCGTCTGTGTTTGAATAAACCCTGAAACATCCAGTTCTTCTGCTATAAATGGATTTGCCACTGCGTCCCGATTAAAGGACATTCGATAATTTTGATTTCCAAGCTCGAAAGTAGTTGCCGCACTGCTGGCTTTAATTTCGATATCCACAAAAAGTTGGTCATTTATAAAAACCTCATCATTGGTACAACTTAATGAAAAGCGAAGGTCAAACTGTCCATTTTGGGTAAATACTACCGTTGTTAGTAGTACGCTAAATATCGTTGAAAAAATATATTTTAACATTTTAAATTGTTTTTAATTTTATTAATTAAGTAGGCGAGCTTTAAATCTGCTCGCCTGGCTGCATAGCCATATGTTATTTGGGTACTCGTGAAGATACTCCTGCGTTATCAAACCAAATTCCTTTATCAGCCCCATTAACTTCGCCATCCATATTGTAATCAGCAGCCTTATATATATTAAACTTACCATTATCATCACCCCATATTCCTTTATCAGAACCGTTAATATCATAGCTTACTTGATCTATCACTTGGTTACCATCACCTCCGTACATAACCCATTCGCCTGTATCCAACTGTTTTTGTCCAAAACTTGTTATATTCTTATAGCTATCTGATATGGTAAAATCATACGATACTACACCATTTATAAGCTCAACAGGATTCGGTGACATAACCCCCATATGATTACGGTGTTCTATCACAATATAATAAGGTCCAGGGGTGGTGGTTTCTATCTCATTTATAAGAAGATAACCAGTAGGGGCTAGTCTTACCGCAATTCTTCCGACTTCACTCGCTTTATCAGTTCCTGTTCTTAAAGAAACCAAAACCCAATCCACAATATCATAATAGTTAGAACTTTCTGTACCATTATAGTTCCAGGGTGCTACATTATAAGGTTGTCCGGCAGGTGTGGGTGTTGCCAGCGGACTAGCAGGTGTCTGTCCCGGTAACATTCCTCTGTCTCGCAATCCCATATTCATACTATTCGTTCCAGGATTATAAGCACCTTCCAGAAAGACTCTCACAGACACTCTTATATCAGGGCAGCCGTCAGCATTTATAAGACCTGGTTCATTTGGACAATCATCGAAATAATCTGACACAAGATCACCATCTGAATCTTCAATATCGTGTACCCGCCAATATTCCAGTTGTGGAGCTGTATGATTTGTTTCATCGCTTACTACATATTCAAGTCGAATACGTGGATATAAGGCTGGATCAAACACTGTAGGATTAAAATGATATGAGAGTTGATTAATCTTTTCAACTAACAAGACTTCTTCGTTGGCTTCAGTCAATCCGTATACATTAATATATGCGTCATCACCTGCTTCTAAATTATTGACTTCCCAATGTAATGAACCCCAGGCTGGAGAATTTCCTAACTCTATAGGCACAGAACGAAGACGCCCACTAGGGTAGGCTACATCATAAGTAAAAATAGCTTCGATAATATCATCCTCACTCTCCCCCATCACTTCCAAGACAGGTTCTGCTGTTCCAGAAGTCAGATCGATCATTCCTGCATAAGGGAATCCATTTGTAGAATTTCCTAAATCTGGAAAGCCCTTATTAATCAGAGTCGAGGATAAAGAGGCACTCCAAGTCTCCGGCATATAATCGTTGAGACTATAAACCAGCACATAACTTACATCAGCTATACCGGATAGTTGTGTTTGAAAAAAGTTGGTCAAATTCTGTTGTCCAGTAGCATCACTTGTCGGGAATAAGAAAGCAGCCTTACCGCCACCACATACATAAGAGCCGTATAAGCCTTGAGAAGTATTCTGGAATGGTTTCATATCTTCATCAAATAGCACTACGTATAGTCCATTTATACTCTTTTCGCAACCCTCTACATCATAAATTCTTCCACCATTAACAGAATAATCTATTTCGTAATTGGGTAATACACCAACTTGTGCCGCACCCTCACCTAGCAGGCAATAGCCATTGTTGACGACGACTTCATTAGTAGTCATCCCAACGAATTCAAATCCATTATTCATCGTGTAATCCAGATTGACTAGTTCGTCTTTATCGAATTGGTAAAAGTCTGACTGATTCCAACCTGGTGATTCTCCATTAAGATAGATAAAGGAACTTGTTACCCAACCTGGTGTGCCGAGTCCCAGATTTGCATCTTCTCTCACCCGCCAGTAATAGACGGTACCATCCGTATAGTTTATAGTCGGTGTCCATTCGATTATCTCATCACCTACAGCTGATGTAATTGTTGCAGTCTCTAGCGGGTTGTCAAATGACTCTGTAATATCTATCTCGATGTAGTAATCTTGAGCAGTATTAAAAAAGGCAGGGGCAATAGCCGCCTTTAATGTGATATTGGATGCATCTCCTTCTATTCCAAATTCACGGGGTTGTAGTACTTCGACTACATTATTCAGGAGAAATACTTCTGCTAATGCCGTATTGTTGCTTTCTGCACCTGAGAATAGTTCTGCAATATCGTTATTAGCATCTATGGTAATTCTATATTGATGGGTTTGCCCACCTCCATTTTCTATGTTATCTAACATAATGGTGTATTCTTTTTCAGAAAATGGGGCGTCTACCATTACTGTTGCTGCATTAACTGTAGTATTACCGGGTAAGATTCTATCTATCGAAATAGTGAATTGTCCATCAATTGCCTGTCCTGTATTTTTTACTGTGAAAGTAAGGTTGACTTCCCGATTGGTGGGTACTTCGGGCCCAAAGCTAATTGTTTCTTCATCAATGATATAATCTGGCGTACTTTCATTAGATTCAGTTCCATAATTTAGTTTGAGTGCGGGATCTCCGTTCAGGGTCACGTGCTGAATTACCATTCTTCTATATACATTTTCATCAGCATTTTCAATATCGCTAATAGTTGCCTGCATAATATCTCCTAATCCTTCTCCATATTTTTCATTGGACATTTTATCGTAAAAATATTCAATAAGGGCATCTGCACTACCTAGTGATACCTCTATACTATTCCCAATAAAAGCTACTGCTGCACGATCGTTTGCAAAAACAAACCTTTCACTGATATTGCGAGCCTTAGTAAAAAACAGTCCACTATCGCAACCTGTCGCGAAAAATGTGAAGTATTTTCCCTGATTAGTAAAGTCATCGGGATTATCTATGTTATAATCTATAGACTGAGGAAGTCCATGCCCAAGAAAAGTAATTAGATTCACCCCATCATCGTTGATAAGAGACCTTAGTAATTCTGCTCTGGAAACATCCGCCTGCCAGGGTTCCAAATCATCTACCAAAAAAGAAATTACTTCTGCACCTACTTGTGTTCCTTCTATTATATTCTTATTCTCATTGAGAGAATTACGAATTGTTGTTAGTATATTCGCATCACCTCCTCCTAACTGTATAACTCGCTTGGATCGTAAACGATCTTCATGTGTCAGTGGGTTCAATTGTGTGTTTTCATGAGCCATTACTTTATCGAGATAAGTGGCTATATCATCAACAGTGACAACCGGGATTCGCCCAAAAGGAATACGGGGTGTATTTGACATTGTAGTAGCCGTCAACAGCATATCAGAATGTGGATGTCCAAATGTCGGTGTATATGAAGGTTGAGTCTCCGGCATAAATCTTGCGCCTTTGAAAGGGCGAGCTTTACCAATCATAAACATGTATTTTGGAGTTGTCAACCAGTTATCCAAGGTGTAGCCTGTAAAATTTCTGATAGACTGAGAATGTCTGCTAATTCCATAAGCAAACTGGTCGTACACTTCTTCTAGATTTATAATAATCGGTGTAAAACCTGTACTTGCCCGATAATCACTGTAATTCTGTACTATGCCACTTGCATCATTGATGAATTTAGAATGACTCAAGATCAGGTAATCTCCCTCAACAATTGTAAAATCTGTAAAATTTGTCTCAATAAGTCCATCCAGGTCATCACTTGCAGTGCTCGGATTAAATAAAACCAATTCACGATCTTGTTCCGAAGGAGGTAAGACAACTCTTATCGTACTACCATTCAGTTCTGTCGTCAATCGTAATCCATTGGTCAAATCATATAAGACGGGTGCTGTACCTCCATGAGCAAAGTTCGTAATTTCGAGGTACTTTGGCGTATTGGCTTCTCCCGACAAATTAAATTTAAACTCATCATTATTATCAAAATTAAATATACGTGGATATTCTATTTTGATATAAGAAACAGCATGATTCGCTTCACTACCATCTGGTCCAATTCCTGTTAATTTGACCTCCGTTATATCAGACAGTGGGCCTGTTAGTGGCTGACTAATATCACTAAAACAATAAGTAATACTGACAATATTGGCATCAGGGTCAGGGTCACCTAAATTAATTGCTACTGGCACGCCACCTACACCAAGTTCTTCATTAGCTCCATTAACTACACTGAGCTCAACTTCAGCTACATTTTCACCTGCATTAGCAAAATTCCAATCAGTCACATCACTGCGTCTGGAGGCAAATTTAATGGTCAGTTGTGCATCATCACCTGCTGAATAAGCATGATTTGTAGCCACTTCATAAGCAGCTCCGGAAGGCATAAAGCTTCCCCCATAACCTTCGCCCGGCGAGAAGGTAGACTCTAGCAAACCTCCATAAAACTTACCTGGATTGAATTTGTTATTAAACACTTGATAACTTTCATGTGTAAAATGTGTTTCTGCCACGGGTGGATTAGTCAGATCATTCGGGGTATCTACTAAGCGACTATTGCTTCCCCCTGCATTATCCCAGGTGAGGAAATAAGCGAGAGAATCGGAGTATAGACTATGCAAAGGATTAAACTGATCTTCAGGTGAAGAATAGAGATGAACATCCATTTCTCCTCTATTTTTTTTGCCGTAAAACTCAATGTAATCGTTTGCCCCCAGCGTTCCTGTAGTTGATATATATACTGGTACCTGTTCTCCAAAAGCATAAAGCTGAAAATTATCAGCATCAATATTGTCCACTGGTATACCAGCATCACTCAGTGCTGCACGAGGAATCCGATAAACACCATCTTCTGTAAGATGAAATTTATAATGATCCTGACTATAATCTATCCATTCATTGCCGTAAAGGGTACTCCCCTCTATGTTCATTTGGGCTTTCATATGTGGGATAAAAAAGATAAATCCCATTAATATAATAAGAAGTCTCATTTCATTAAATGTTTAAAAGTTGAAAACACATCACAACACTTCCTTAGGTGTCGTGCATCTGTTTTATCTAATGTTTTTGTTAAATTAAATACTGAGCAAAGCGCTTTTGCCGAATTGTTGATACAAATGTAGAAGTATCTCCAAGCTGGTACAATTACACTTTCCCACAGTTTCCACTAAAAAACATTTACATTTAACAGTTATCACATAACAAGAAAAACAAGCGTAAAAAAACAATAAACAGAACCTTACACATATAAGCCAACCCACATATAGCTTTAAGCTTTTCCAATAAAACTCTATTATTTTTTTATCCATTTTTCTATTTTGCCCTACCTCTTTTTTTCTATACATTTGTAGCTTAAATATCAATTTAAATATCACTATAGATGAAAAACACAGTCTACCTCTTAGGTCTATTATTTGTCGGGCTATTGTTCGTACAATGTGACTCTTTCAACAATAAAAGCAAACTGGAACAGGCAGAAGCTGAAGCCAAAACAGCCCAGGCACGTCTGGATTCAATAGAACAAGAAGTCAAACTAGCAGCCGCTAACAAACTCAAAGCAGAAGAAGAGTTGAAGGCAGGCAAGAAAATGCCTAGTGTATCTGTAAAAGAAGTTGGCAAAGTAAATCCGGTAGATGAGGGTCAGTTGCGTCGTGATTTTAATTCTTTTCGCAATGATCTAATCAATGCTATCAGTCGCAAGGATGTAACTTTTATTATGAATATGCTGGATGAAAATGTACTCTACAATTATGATGAGACTCCAGGTAAAGGCAAAGAAGGTTTTAAGAAATTCTGGAAACTAGATAAAAGTTCGGCTACCTCTAAGTTGTGGCAAGAACTAAACAAAGTGGTGCAAAATGGTGGTACTTTTGACAACAAAGACCAGAGTGTTTTTACCGCACCTTATGTTTTTACTACTTTCCCATCTGGTTATGATACGAATGAGTATGCCGCCGTCACCGGAAAAGGTGTAAGAATGCGTGAAAAAGCTAGTCGGGGTAGCAAGAATATAGCTTCATTATCTTATGATGTTGTACGTCTGTTGCCAGACCGTAGTCCACGTAGCGAGCGTATTGGTAAGGTTCGTTATTTCTGGCGTAAAGTGCAATTAGAGGATGGTACAGAAGGTTATGTCTACGGACAATTCGTTCATGGTCCTGCCGATTACAGAGCATCCTTTGAACGAGCAGATGGTAGCTGGAAAATGTTTATGTTTGTGAAAGGAGAAGAAAAAGAACTAGTAGAGCAATCGGAAGCCGGAGAAACTACTACGGATAGTCTGGAGAATTAATACTATTCAAAAAAAATTTAGGAATGGTCAAAGACATCAAAACTATTTGCTTTGATGTCTTTGACCTATTTTTTTACTGACAACCTTCTATTTTGATATTCAAATTCGCATTGGGTTCGACTGAGAAATTATTGTTCAGTTGTATCCATTGCCCAGCCTTGAACTCTACTACCTGCCCAGCCGGGATTTGTCCATCTGAAGTGATTGTTGCTCCTGCCTGATAGAGACCAGCGGGAACTGTATTAGAAATATACAGATCGGGCGGACAAGCAAATGCCGTGCTTGGGTAATCACCATTATTATCCAGAAAAGCGATGGTTTTAGTTTCATTGGCAAATTCTACCGTAAGCTGATCGTGATCGGCATTCCAACGGGTTATTGGCAGCGCATCACCATCATTATAGGGAAATAACATGACTTTGAAATCCGCCTCTACTACATCAGCTTCCATAACTAATCTCAGATAATTGTTATTTACAGCATCCTGTTCCAGTATCATAGGCGCACCTGAGCCACTGTAACCATTATTAGTCAATACTCTGACCAATAATTTCCTGTTGCCATTTGGTTCTACTATAATGACATCACAACGGTAGTCATTATCCTGTAAATTGACATCGTAAGACTCCAGGGTTAAATCCTTTGCCAATTGCATCAGCCATTTATAATTATGAATATCAGCGTCTTTTTTTATTTCATCTGTTACCAGTAAAAACGGCTGTTCACAACGCACCATAGATACATTACGCCTTACTTTTTCCATCATGTTATATGGACGTTTTATATAGCGATTTTTAGTTAGGCTATTCCAATCATCAAAATCATAAAAACTTAGGTCAAAGTGAGGCGCTGTACCCTGTACATAACGGAAGTCATTCCAGGTTTCCTGCACTTTTTCCCAGCCATTAGTGCCTAGCAACGGATGATCCTGATCTTCTGCTGTAGCCTGCCAGCTCCATTCCCAGGAATAAGCATGGGTAGCATCCCCAGACATTTGTGATATTTCGGGCGTATCCTGATACATCAATACCTTGCCGGGCTGTGGGCTCTTTTGACCAGCCAGAGGAGTTACAGGAATGCCCAGGTCGTCGATCAATACACAACTATGATATTGACTTTCCTGCAAATCATTGCTGTAATTATAAGGCACCCATATTCTGCCCAGCGCGCTCAGGGTAAAATTATTTCTATCGCCATAGGTGTGTCCGCCTACATCCTGCCTACAATGAAAATGTGTCATCATGGCATTTTTATCAAAATCACTTCTCATGACAGCCAGTCCACGTTCTTCTGAAATATAAGTAAGTTGATTCTTCAATGCAGCAGTATTTCTAGTGGTAAAATCGCCTGTTTGATAATCCAGTGCAAAAATACCTGCCAACACCAGTTGGTTGTGATAACCATTAGAAGTGGGCACCACCTGCTGATACACATAACCTTCACTATTGGGCACAGCATACCATTTTGTAATATAGTTTTCCCACATAAAATCAATAGACGGATCATTTGGATAAATCCATTTCAAGCCAACTGCATCGTTCATTTGAAACCTATAGCCTCCTTTTTCATTATCATATCCTGAGCCCCCCCATACATCCGTACCAATAAAAGCTTCGCCGAAAGGCTGTGTAATTGCTGTCAGAAAATCAGTTCCATAATTATAAATGGCAGGATGCCCCAGCAGGCTATAACCACGCTTTGCCGCAGCCGCCATAGAAGCTATGAACATATAATTTTTGCCTAGTCCTTCTTGTGGCGTTCCATCTTCATACCAACCATAATTCAGAAAATTTCTGTAGGTTCTCATGTATTCATGTGTCAGTTCAGGATTATAACCTTCTTCCCATTCAATAGCCCAATTGGTAATGATCTCAAAAGAATTCAAACCTACCCAGTTACTAGTGGTAGCATGTGGTTTTACATTGTCTCCATACCTTGGGTCAGTCGCAATAATTTTTGACAATGCACTTCGTACAATATCCCGCTGTGCCGTTGTCATGCTATTATAATTAAGATCATAACAAATTGCCATATTACAACCTCCAAACAGATTATAATTGTGCATAGTAAGTTCAGGATCATCGATGACCAGGCTCGCCCAATGTGCCATAGCTGCCGCCAAATCTGTAGCCAGGTCATCATAAGCTCTGTTGAGTTCCGGGTTCATTTCTCCGCTTCTGATCATACATTCGTAGGCTACAACCGCCATAGTGCCAGCCAGTAGTGATTTTCTGCCATTATCAGCACCATCTAAGGCTGTTGATTCTTCATTTACGAGGGCATTATACCAGGAGCTAGAATCCCATTTTCCGGCATTATCGATATATCTTTCACCAAAGGCATCGCTGCCATAGTTTGAATTGTGATTATAGGTTCCATTTGCACCATAACCTAAGTGAAGCAGTGTCGTATAGGCATGCATCTGCTTCATGACAGCCTGCCCACTAGCTGTATTATTCATTCGGTTGATCATATCTGGCATTTCATCCGGTCCGAAGAATATTCTTGGATGTACACCTGGTGCAGGTACGTGTGGAATCGTTATAAGTCCAGCAGTATTAACAGGCAAAGCAGGATTTACAGTACCAAAGTCGATAGGATGATCATAGTCATTCCAGCCATAGAAAAACCCACCCACCTGTGCATCAGGACTCACCGTGAGCGTAATGGTATCTCTAGTCGTAGCAGAACCATCAAAAGCAGTTAATTCAAATTGATAAGTTCCTAAGCCGGAAAGAGAAATATTGGTATTCAATAAATTTGGGTCAGTGATATTAGCATTTCCCGTTCCGCCTATCTGCGTCCAGGTAGTTTGTAATGCCTGTGGGTAGTTATCAGAATCATAGGCTGTCGCCGAAAAAGTAATATTGCTAAGTGGAGCAGTCAAATATAATGACTGACCAGCTTCAACAAGCGGAGGAATATTATTAAGTACCTCAATAGTGATTTGGTCGGTTGCACAATAAACACCATCAGCAACTGCCAATTCCAGTACATAAGTTCCAACTGCCGGGAAAGTTGCACTTGTATTTAAGGCAGCACTATTGGAAAAAGTAAGACCTTCCGGGCCTTCCAATTGTTGCCAGGAATAAGTGAATGGCCCTGATGGATTCAGGAAATCATTGTACTGAACAGTTGGTGTCATTGCGTAACTATTCGCTCCGGCAGACAGCGTCGTATCATTTCCAATATCCACCAATAAATCTTTACTGAAAATTTCGCCGCCATATTGGTGTAAAACCGCTACATCAGTTGCAGATAAGTCTCTGGCAAATACAATAACTTCGTCGAGTGAACCATTGAACTGATTGGAACCTGAATGCCTGGCACCAATGCGAAAAGGACTATCTGGCGAAGTAAAAGAAGTACTGACTGTTGCAGATTGTACATAAGCTTCTACACCATCAATATAAAGTTTATGATTGTCTGTAGAGCTATTAAAATTCAGTGTAGCAACTAAGTGATGCCAATTCCCGTCCAGGATATTATCTGCCTGCTGTGTTCGTATTTCATAAGGACCATAACGAAATTGAAGCGTTCCTATTCCACTGCTTTGTCCGACCAATACATCAATGGGCGCATTGATCCCGCATAGCCGGGTGTTGGGATCACCTGCGTAAGTATGTTTTACCCACATTCCGACCGATAATCCTTCTGTATTTTCAATATCTCCGAGAGCGGCAGTCATCTCATTTGAAGTCGTCATGATGTGTGCACCATTGGCAGAAAAATCCCAACCATTGGAGGAATAAGCGGTAGCTCCTGTAGTCAGTTGGGGCAGTCCGCTACCCGTATTGGTGAGCGTTCCCAATGTATTATCGGTCAGGTCTTCGATTAAATAATTCCCTTCAGCAGGTGTCTGATCTAATGGATAAAACATGACAGCAGTTTTATTCGTCGTGGGCAGGTCAACAATATTACCCGTCAACGGAGGAAGTGCATTGGTGAAAACATAGCCACCTTCCTGATATAACTGACTCACATCAGCGGCACTAATAGGCTCTGTAAAACAGATAAACTCATCCATTGCTCCTCTGAAATCGTCTGCGCTATTCCATCTTGCTCCTATCCTCAAAGGTTTATTTACAGGAATAAAAGAACTAGTAATCGTTTCAGATTGTGTTTTTGTCAATACACCATCTATATACACCCGATAATTATCGCTTGTACTATTAAAATCGAGTGTAAAGACCAGATGATGCCAGTTACCATCTAGTACATTATCAGTATCTTCTGTTCGTATCTGATGTGGCCCGTAGCGAAATATTATCGTCCCTATTCCATTACTCTGTGCTACCATGACATCAATAGGTTGTTCCAGTCCACACAGGCGTTCATACGAAATACCGTCATAGACATATTTCACCCAGAATCCAACGGAAATTCCTGTAGTCGTATTGATATCTCCTATAGTTTCGAGGGTACTATTAGAAGC
>JAHDFX010000075.1 GCA_020627965.1 Saprospiraceae bacterium
GACCATCGACCATCGACCATCGACCATCGACCATCGACCATCGACCATCGACCACTTATATTTTAATTTCCAGAACAATCTTCTATCTCTACCGATAAATTGGCTCCTGGATTAACGGAGAAACCTTTATCTAAGGTGATGATTTGTCCGGCTTTTAATGTTGCATTCGTGCCAGTCGGGATCGTACTTTCTGTTTTAATATCATTATCTGCCTGATAGGTTCTTGTGATGAGTGGATTATCGAGCAATAACGATGGTGGGCAATTGGTACAGGCAGCGGTACCATTGGTGCAAAAATCCTCCCAGGCAGCATTGAAGCTGTTGCCATCACTGATATCGCTATTGTCTGCGAAAGCACAGATATTGACCAGCTCTATTGGATAGCAACCAGTCAGTTGATTCGTATGCAAACGAAGGCTACCCAATTCTGTCAAGGCACCAAAAGAAGTCGGAATATTTCCTTGCAGTTCGTTATCTCCCAGCCATAAAGCCTGAAGGTTTGCCAGACTACCCAGCTCCACAGGAATAGTTCCTGTTAGTTGATTTCCATTCAAATACAAGCCTGTCAGATTGCTTAGTCCGCCCAGTTCTACTGGAATATTATACATCAATTCGTTTTCACTTAAATGCAGTACATTCAGTGCTGGCAAATTGCCCAAAGCAGTTGGAATGGAGCCACTTAATTGATTATTGGTCAGCCATAGCTGGCTTAGATTGACTAAGTAGCCAAATTCTACCGGAATACTCCCTGTCAGGTTATTATTGTAGAGATATATTTCTTCTAATTTGAATAAAAAGCCTATATCTGCCGGGATATTGCCATTCAGTTGATTACTGTGCAAACTCAAGCCAGCCAATTCACTTAGACTACTTAGCTCTATTGGGAGTGTGCCATTCAATCTGTTATTAGATAAATCCAGATTGGTTACACAGCCTATAGCATTTGTACTGACGCCATACCAGTCGGTGATGGATGTTTCCAGGTTCCAGGTATTTGCCCAATTCGCCCCATCTGTATCGTAGTATAATTCCAGTAATGCCAGAGAATCTCTGGTTCGGCAACTCAAGCCTACCGTTGGTGGACATTCTCCCAGCCCTGTGGCACAGAAGTCTTCCCAGGGAGCATTAAAGTTATTACCGTCACTGATGTTGGCATTAATATTATTATTCGGGAATATAGTATTGCAAAGATTGTCCAGTACATCATAATAACAACCACTCATCTGATTATTATTAAGTGTTAACAATTCGATAGCAGTCAGTCCAGAAAATTCGTAAGGTATGAATCCTGTCAACTGATTATTATTCAATAGTAAGTACTCTAATTCAGACAGATTACTCAGAGAAGGCGGTATATTACCTTCGAGTTGATTGTCATACAAACTTAGTCTACCTAGATTACTCAGATCACCTAATGCACCCGGAATTTCACCTTGTAATTGATTGTTATTCAGTTCAAGACGAGTCAGGTTATCCAAATCACCGAGTGAAGGCGGGATCATTCCTACTAGCTGACAATTATCGAGTTGGAGCAGTTGGAGATTAGTTAAATCACCTAATGATACAGGAATAGTACCCCCAATCCCTGTATTGGATAAAGTGAGGAATTTGAGATTATCAAGATTGCTTATCTCTGTCGGAATGTCTCCACTGATTTGCGTATTATCATTTAGAGTCAGTTGTTCCAAATTACTAAGCATGCCAATTTCAGGCGGAAGTGTCCCTACTAGATTATTAGCTGGCAAGTAGATTATTTTTACACAACCTTCAGGTGTAAATTGCACACCATTCCAAGTGCTCATATCAGCAGTTAAATCCCAGGACACAAGCCAGTTGCCTCCATTCGTAGCATTATATAGGGCTTCGAGTGCCTGGCGGTCATTGGCTACACACGGATCGAGTATCGGGCAGGCACCTGTTCCATTAGTGCAAAAATCTTCCCAGGGGGCATTAAAGCTATTACCGTCACTGATATATGCATTGGTATTCACATAAGGATTCAAGTGACCACACAGCCCCTGAAGTCCGGCATCATAACATCCACTCAATAGATTGTCTTTGAGATACATGCTCCTCAACTTAGTCAGATTGGCAAATGAAGCTGGAATGGTGCCTGTCAATTGATTATCCTGTACATTGATACTGAGCAGATTGCTGAGATTGCCCAATTCTGCCGGTATCGATCCTTCTAGCTGACTCCCCCTTATACTCACCCCTTTAAGTGCAGTCATATTACCTATTTCAGGCGGAATAGTGCCTGTAAAGTTATTATAACTCAAATATAGGTCTTCCAATAAAACCAGGTTTCCAATTGTTGCCGGAATACTATTTGTAAGATTATTGCTACTCAAATTCAGATAAGTCAGATTGACCAGATTTCCTATTTCTTCCGGGATACTACCCGATAAGGCATTAATGCCCAAATCCAGATATTCCAAACTCGTCAGATTACCTATTTCCGGTGGAATGGTTCCTCCGATATAATCTTCGTCAAAATTCATGCTTATTACACAGTTGTCGCCATTTACAATAAGCCCATACCAGTTGGCAAAGATGATTCCGGGAGGCATGGTGGGGTTAGCATTAAAAAAAGCAGCATCTGGCCAATTGGTATTGTTTCCCCAATTATCTCCATTAGTAGCCAGATAAAAAGCTCTAAGGGCTTCGTATTGTTCTTCCTGATTAGGGCATACTGACGGCGTACATACTCCTGCTGCTGTAGCACAAAAGTCTTCCCAGTCAGCATCGAAATTATTGCCATTGCTAATCTGTCCATTGGAAGTGTAACTTAACCGCCCGCACAGGCTTAATAAGTCATTCTCATAACAGCCACTCAGTTCATTCCCATGGACAGTTATATAAAAAATATTTCCTATATTAGCTAATTCCGGCGGAATTCCGCCATCCAACAGATTATAAGACAAATGCAGTTGACGAAGTTCAGTAAGTAAACTCAATTCAGTTGGTATCAAGCCATCTAGTCCATTACCAGTAAGGTTCAAATACAGCAGTTTTCTAAGATGGCCCAACTCTGGCGGAATATTTCCAATAAAGTTATTATCTCCGAGGTGCATTGATTCGATGTCATGGAGATCGCCTAACTCTGGCGGCAAAGTTCCTCCCATATTGTTTTCATCAAAATTCAGAGACTCTATACAACCTTCTGCACTAAGCACAACTCCTTCCCAGCTAGTCATGGTCATATCACTCAAGTCCCAGGGCGTTGTTGTACCCCAATTGGTAATTACATTGGCGAAAGCCACCATAGCATTATAATCACGCTCCGCACAAGGCTGGCAGGAGCCTAATTCAAAACCGCAAAAGTCTTCCCAGTCAGCATCAAAATCATTGTCATCACTGATCTTTGCATTTCTATTATCATACTGTATTAGACTAGTACAAATATTACTCATGCTTTCTGGGTAGCAACCACTCAAATTATTATTATTTAATGAAAACCCGCTTAAATTCAGATTGCCTAATTCTTCGGGAATACTTCCTGTGAGTTGGTTATTATCCAATCTAAGGTATGTAAGGTTAAGCAAGCCCCCCAATGAGGCAGGGATCATTCCTTCCAACTCGTTTTCACTTAATCCAAGTGCTGTAAGGTTAGACAAACTCGCCAATGCAGGTGGAATTTCTCCATCAAGTTGATTATTACTTAAATACAGTGTAATAAGGTTAGGTAAATTTCCGAGCACATCTGGAATATTCCCTTCCAGTTCATTCCAGCTCAGCCACAACTGCTTCAAATTTGTCAGATTTCCCAGTTCGGCAGGAATTTCTCCTGATAATTGATTATCATTTAAAAACAAATAGGTCAGATTAGGTAATACTGTAGGGATAGAACCCGTTAATTCATTCTCGGCTAAATCCAGGTAATCTAGATTATTGCCAAATCCGTCAGAAATACTTCCTGTCAACTGATTGGCACCTAGACTCAGGTAAACCATAGCAGGCAGATTCAGCAGACCTCCAGGAATCGGGCCAGTCAATTGATTATCCGTCAACAAACAAGTATCTAAAGCGACCAAGTTGCCCAATTCCGAAGGAATATTTCCCGAAAGGAAAGTCGATCCTAAGTTCAGATAAGTAAGGCTGGTTAAATCACCTAGTTCGGGAGGAATAGTACCTGTCAACTGATTGCTAAGTAAATTTAACCTGGTCACACAACCACTGGCATTTAGCGTGACTCCATACCAAGTACTCATATCCTGATTCAGATCCCAGGGTGTATACCAATTGGCACCATCAGTGGCATTATACAAAGCGATCAGGGCATTATAACCTGTAGGGCAAGCTATATATTTTGTTGTGAAAGACTGATAATCAGACCAAATACCTGTTGTATTATCTTTTACTCTCCAGCAATATTCTGTATTAGGCATGAGTGACCCGGCAGGAATGGTCATGGAGTTCCCGGATACATTGGTGTTCGTATAAGTCGTATTTGCGGCGAGGTCGAATGGATTTAAATTGAGTGTTGGATTTCTAAATTTATAAAAATCATCCTTCTCACTGGCTATGTAAATATTGCCATCTTTATCCATTGTTACACCTTCCGGCTGATTGATATCAAAAGGCAAACCTCCACTACCTCCTAAAAGGCTTAATGAACTATGTACAGTACCACTCATATCCACTTCCAACAACCAATTAGACCTTTCACTGAGTACCAGAAAATGGTCATTGACATTCATGTCTCTTAAACTGGGCGTCAGGCTAAAATGATGTAAACCAGCCAGGTCAGCCAACCCGCCTGGAGGAACATTAACACTACTAAATGCAGTAGTAGCTACAAAGGGCTGCGTAGGAGTGATGTTAACTATGCCCGAAATAGTAAGGGGTAAGGTAAAAACATATATTTCAGGTTCAGGTACTTCTTCATTAACCACAAGGACTTCATTGGTAAAAGCATTGTAGCTAATGCCTTCAATACAGTCACTTGCACTACAATTTACATTCAGTTGGATATAACTAGAAGGGTAAGTAATGCTGGTCGTGTTTTCATCAAAACTTATTTTGTGTACCCGCTTTCTTCTTTCTTCAATGAGCAGATAATCATCTCCTCCAATCCATACAATACCTTCCGTATCATCAAAACCGGGAAGCGTAATGGCTCTTTTCCAGACACCATCATCATCTAGTTCAATAATTCTCTCTAAGCCGAAAGCGTCGCCTCCATTCGTCACGTAAAAAAACTCCTCAGAAAGAGTATTATAGGTAGCTCCAGAAAAGTCATCACCAATGCTATCCAAATCAATATCTATATCATTCAATGTGTAATTTTGCAGGTTTATTTTTCCAATTTTTGAATAATCCGGGTTGCAGTTATATACTTCTACAGTGTAATTTCCCGAACCTCCCGACCATTGGAGATCAGTTAATAGATTGACATTAGTTGTCTGGTCATTTGGTGCTGTTAATTCTGGTGCAACTGAAAGCTGAGTAGCTTTTTCACAAACCAGTTTTTCTAGCTCTTTACCGTTTTCACATATTGAAATGGTATAACAATCTGGTTGGTATCCATTGTTGGAAAAGGCAGTTGAAATAGCTCCTACAATACATAGGAAGCTAAGTATTAGTGTGCGTAATGGTATTGTTTTCATGATTACGTTTTTTTAAGCTTTGGAGGCGAGAGGAGTCAAGAAGATAGAACTTAGTAAATAATCGGTTGAACTTAATAAAGACCTATCAAAATGAAATACTCACTTAATAGAATGTTTAAATTTCTAATCTTTATTACTCCTCTCTTTATACCTCCAAAGCTAAATGGAGAACATCGTTTAAACTGTATAATTGGTATTGTTACAGGGGCATAGCTTCGCCAGGAGAGACTTTAGAACGTGTTTAAGTTTCTCAAAATATCAGAACGAATGCTATTGTTTGTAATCTTGTCCGACATTCAGGCCTGTAATGCCGGTATGATTTTTTATTGTTTTATTAATTACAATACTCCGTATTGTTTTTTGCTTTTATCAGTCAAATGTAAATCGATATAAAGCTCATACATCCAGTATATTGATTTATTGATCGTCAAATGACATTAGGTCTTAAACGAATGTGGAGCATTCTCAATATCAATACGGAGTATTGTAATTTGATAATGACCATTTGTTACGGTTAATTTCCATCACAATTTTCAATCTCACCTGAGAAATTGGTATTGGGTTCTACAGAAAAACCATTTTCCAATTCGATCATATTTCCAGCTTTAAATTCTATCGTGCCATTCTGAATAATTCCATCTGACTTAACCGCATTGGCTGCATGATACGCCCCATTATTTATATTGCCGTAAGGCGCCAGGAATTCAGGACAATTTCCTCCGCATATCAGGTTGCCATTGTCATCATAGGCAGGCAATGCTCCATTTATACGAAAAGGAATAACATTGTATAGCCCAACATCATCTGTTACCGTAATACTATATTCACCGGAAGGCAAATTATTGACGTTTTGTGTTGTATCTCCTGTGCTCCAATTATAAGAATACGGAGTCGCACCACCTGCTACCAATACATTCGCACTTCCCAAACCATTGCATTGTTCGTGAACGACTGAGACAGATGAAAACAATTGTGGAGTAATTCCGTTACTCAGCGTATTCAGGCTGTATATCGTAGTTTCGCTGGTAGTCGTAATGATTTCATCACCTGTGGATGAAGCGCCACTAACATCAATAGAGTAAGTGTCACTTCCTGGCAGGTCGTGTACTATTACTATAAAAGTTACGGCTGGGCCTATTAGTTCTCTATCATTATCATCTGTTCGGGTAAGTGCAATATCCATTTTTTCAGTATTCGCATCATATCTACTGAACACTTTTGTTGGTTCTAATACAGAATTAGAAACATCTATATCAACGCTTATCAAACCTAATACGCTACTAAAATCTACTTGACAAGCTACACCATGTAAACTGACTGGCGTATTAGGGTCTATATTAGATGACACATATAATTCATAGGTGTTGGTCGTCTCAGAAGGTCCAGTTTTCATACTTTCTATCTGGAGCATATCAAATTTCAAAGGACTGGAAGTAAGTGAATTGATGAACTGTCCATTTGTATTTATCAATCTATAATTATCATTCAAAATCTGGTAATCAAGATCATCAACTACTCCGTTTCCATCTGCATCCTGATGCTTTCCATTTACGCCGTCTACAGCAGAGTTCCATTCTGGACAATCCTGTCCTATCCATGAACTATTGGCGACGGGGCGCATCGGTCCTGTATCACCCTCTGCCAATCCCCAATACAGTACATCTATATGATTAGCGATACCATCTCTGTTAAAGTCACCCGGCCATACTTGTGAACATACTCCTGCTAAAGTATTGCAAAAATCTTCCCAGGGAGCATCAAAGTTGTTGCCCAGACTAATCTTAGAATTACTACTTGAAGGTAAATTGCACAAAGGTATTAGACCTTCATCATAACAACCACTTAGCTGATTATAATTAACTTCAAGCATGACCAGATTACTCAGCGCTGTCAATTCTACAGGAAGACTCCCCGTAAGTAGGTTTTCATCCATATATAAACGAATGAGGTTGCTCAAACTCCCTAGTTCTCCTGGTATTTCATCGGTAAAATCATTGTCGGCTATATTCAAATATTCCAGGCTCAACATATCACCCAAATAAGGCGGAATAGCTCCTTCCAATTTATTATCTTCCAAATTCAAATACCTCAGATTCGTCAGATTCGTGAATGATATAGGGATGGTATTGTCCAGTCTATTTGTGCTGAGTATCAGGGTATCGAGTGTTATTATATTTCCAATTTCATCAGGGATAGCACCATCAAAATTATTGTCATCCAAATCCAGATACCTCAGATTACTTAGATTCTCTAATACCTGAGGTATTGTTCCAGTCAGATTATTGTCGTTAATAATAATTTTATCAACACAAGCATCCTCATTAAGGCTTATCCCTGCCCAGTTTTCCATAGGCTGTGATAAGTCCCAGGGTGTATACCAATTATCGCCACCTGTAAGATAATAGAATGTACGAAGTGCCAGCGAATCATTCTGACGGCAGTTGTCTACAACACAAGTTCCAAGCCCTGAATTGCAGAAGTCTTCCCAGGGCACATCAAAATTATTACCATCACTTATACGTGCATTTGAGTTCTGATAGGCATTAAACCGATTACACCAATCGGCAAGGCTGTTATCATAGCATCCACTAAGTTGATTATTATAAACCGCAAATCCTCCAAGGTTGGGTAAGTTGCCTACTTCTGCTGGAATACTACCAATCAACTGGTTGTCATATAAATTAGCGTAGATTAAATTTGTCAGATTGCCCAACTCAGCCGGAATAATACCCGTCAATTGATTGTCTCTAAGGTCAAGGGTTCTTAACGTAGTAATATCTCCCAATTCAGCGGGGATAATCCCTGTGAGTTGATTGCCGTTTATATGTAAATGCTGTAGGCTATCCATATTGCCCAATTCAGCAGGGATAATCCCAGTGAGTTGGTTATAACCAAAATAGAAATACTCCAGCATATCAAGATTACCCAATTCAGCAGGAATATTGCCTGTGAAATAATTTCCACCCAGTCTCAGGTAGTTCAAATTGACCAGATTACCTAGTTCTGCCGGAATAGTGTCTGTAAAACTATTATCTCCAAAATCCATTTTGGTCAGATCTGTCAAATTACCAAGTTCTGGAACAAGTGTTCCTCCTATATAGTCTTCATCAAAATTTATTATATCCACACAACCTTCTGCATTTAAATAAATTCCATGCCAGGTATCCATTGGTTGGCTTAAGTCCCAAGGAGGTTTTCCTGACCAATAGGTAATAGCATCATAAAAAGCAACCAGCGCCATAGAATCTCTTTCAGCACAATTTTCAGGCAGGCAAGCGCCGACACCTACTGCACACCATGCCGCCTGCGTTTGTATAGCTTCCTCTGAGCCAGCTCCGTATAAATCAATCGCCGATTGTATTGCTCCATTTCTGGCGTCTATGTATTGAGCACCTGATCCCAGATGATTAGTTAAATTTTGGTAAGCAATAGCAGCTGCTTTTTCCATACCTATTCCATTGACAGCATAGTTATCTCCATTATCATTAATTCCTGTGCCTCCTTCCGAAAGCAGATAAAACCAATAATTCTGTACCCCACTATTTGTATGTACTCCGCCGCTATCCGCATTGCCTGTGTACCAGAAATTTCCTCCATAAGTATCGGGTTGTCGGGTAAACATAGTCGGGTCATTGGGATCGCTTAGGTTTCGTAAGCCATTTCTCCCCGATAAGATTACAAAGTTAGCACCCATAATCCAGTCATTACCGTTCGGTCTGTAGTTAGCTTCTATTACCTCAGCAAATATATCAGAGAACGATTCACTCAAGGCACCAGGCTCATATTGATAGTTCAGATCGGCAGAAAAATTCGTTACTCCGTGGGTTATCTCATGTGCGACAGCGTCAAGCGAGGTTATGGAGGAGTACAAGATATTATCTCCATCGCCATATACCATGCCCTGTATCCCTGCATACCAAAATGCTCCAGGGAAATTATTACCATAATGCACCCAACTTCGAAGTGGCATCCCATTATCGTTCAGGCTATTTCTACCATGTATATCCCAGTAATAATCGTAAGTTTTTTCAGAAGCCCATAAGACTTCATTAACTGTAGGATCTGTATCAAAGAAATTATCTGTCTCTGTGAGCAGGTTAGTTGGAGAAAGGTCGTTGTTATTCCCAGAGTTATATACATAAATACCACCTCCTATATTACTACTAGAAGTATAAACTCCATTATTCAGGCAAGCCTGAAAACTTACTGTTCCTGAGTAATTTGTAGTTCCGTTAACTGGCACATTAGTACAATTATGAATTCGATTTTCTGTTTGTAATACTTCGCCATTTTGAGCATCGACGTATACAAATTGATTGCCGTGTGGCGCCAGCGTATGAATATCGAACTTATAAGCTAACCGACTTGTTTCAGGGTTTTGCTGATGGGTAGGGTCAAGAATAAGCAGTTCTCCATTAGGATAAAAAGTAGCTCCGGCATCCTCTTTCAGTGTTTTAATGAATTGCTCCATTTCAGGATTTTGCCAGGCATACTCTACCGCATTAATGTATTGTAAGGCTATCGACAATGCTGTGTTTTCGCTGATAGAGGGTGTAACTGAAAGGTCTAAGTTATGTATAAGATGTCCATTAGCATGTGTAGCCCGACCGTTTTGTTCATGTATCAAATATTCAGCGTCTTCCACAGATACACCTTTATAGGTTTGTTGATACCGATGGTGTTTCAGCCCCAATTGATCCTCACCTGTTCTTTGCAGGGTTAGTTCATCATTTGTGTTAAGTTGCAATAAGCTTCTGTTTTGCGCCAATTGCTCAGCAGAGACAGATTGGCTTCGCTCCAATTTTAGCCAATTTGTTGCTGCTCTTCCACTTTCCATATCTACCTGAGCATACAATTGGGACACCAGCAGACAGCACAATAATACTTGGGAAATAATTTTCATTTTGATCGTTTTAAATGAATCCTATGTCTTCTTTCTAGTTCAACCGTTTTGTTATAACAAAGATAAGTGGAGTTTTTTGCATATTTTTACACAAAAAACAATTCAAACTAATTCGATTTAATAAAAACATTATACTTAAAAAACTTTAAAACAATTAATTAATTGAATAAAAAAGAAAATAAAACAAGACCTTTCTTATGTATTGAACTTTTAAATACGTTCTCTGAAGAAGAAATATCAGCTTTAAAGCAATTTATTTCCTGCACCTATTTCAATACGGACGACAGCCTTAAGAAGCTATTATCGGCATTGGATAAGTCCGTATTAAGAAAACCCACTTTCACCCCCGAACTTCAGTACGAAGTATACCGAAAAGTATTCCCCCATCTTAGCGCTCCAAAGCCTGAGCTTCAAAAAAAAGAACGTAGCCTATTGAATATAAAGCTCAATACACTCATGCGTTTGAGCGAACAATTTTTATCTGTAGAAACAATAAAAGAGCACCCTCAGCTAAAAAATGAGTTATTATACCCCCAGCTACTGAAACGTCGGCAATTCTGGTCTTTCAATCGTCAGGTAAAAAAAGAACGCAAACTTCTTAATGAGCAGGCAAACAAAGGAGAAGAACAGTTTGAGCAATTATACAGAACAGAGTCGCAGGTATTGGACTATCTCTATCGTACAGGTCAATTAATGGTAGAGGACAACCTTTCTGAACTGGTCGGTAATCTGGATTTTTATTATGTCCTTCGTCGCCTGAGTTTACAATTAACTGCTTTGTCTTTACAATGGGCTTCCGCTAAAAAGACTTATGAGTTTGATCTGAAAGATATAGCTTCTTTACTTGAGCACCCTCAGTACGCCCATCACCCACTAGTGGAGCTTTATGTAAAAAACATACAACTCATGGAAAGGAGAGATGATGAGACCTATACGCAATTACTGGGCCTTCTTGACAAACATCAACGAGCTATCCCCACCAATACATTCAGGAATTTTTATACTACCTGCATTTCTTATTGTGTTCATCAGGTAAGGAACGGATACATGGATTATTATCGAAAAATTTTCGATCTATATCTGATTATGCATCATAAAAATCTATTGATCGAACAGGGTATGATTCATAGAGGTATGTTGAAAAACATGGTGATTATAGCATGTAGAGAGCAAGAGTTTGATTGGGCAGAAAATTTCATAGAACACTATCGCCCTTTTGTTTCAGAATCTATCAGAGAAAGTGTCTATCAATTTCTGCTCGGCATGCTTGCTTTCTATCAGAAAGATTATGAAAAAGCACATGACAGGTTTATCAAAGTGGACAAAATAGACACGACCTATGACATTAATACCAGAGTGATTATTTTAAAATGTATCTATGAAAAGGAGAAGGAATATCATGAGCCTATTATGCAGTCTTTTCGTACCGCAGAGAAGTATTTTATCAGTCATACCCTTCTTCCTGCAAAGAGCAAACAAGAATACAAAAATTTTATCCGCACACTGATTAACTTATATCGTATTCGTCATGGAGCCAGCAAAATGTCTGTTGAGCGATTGAAGGAGAAGCTGGAAGCACAGAAGGCTAATAGTGATAAACAATGGCTGCTTTTGAAAATTGAAGAATTGAGATAATTTTCAATTAAAAATGACGAATTACGAATGAAGAAACTTTGTCCCATATTCGTAATTCGTCTTTAATTAGTGTTGTCCTCGGCTCCGCTCGGACAACTATAAGGCTCCGCTCGGACAACTATAAGGCTCCGCTCGGACAACCATAAGTATGGTTGGTTGAGCGGAGTCGAAACCAAATTCCCTTATTTTGTCAATACCATTTTCTTCGTGCTAATAAGCTGACCATCAGCAATAAGACTATAGAAGTAAGTGCCTGAACTTAATTCCTGTGCTTTGATAATAACTTCTCCATTTGTGGCATTTTCCAAACGAACCGTTTTCAATACACTGCCATTTATATCTGTGATTTGCATAACTGCATTCTGAACATCTTTATTTAAGCTGTACTGAATACGAGTGGTTTCACTAAATGGGTTAGGCTGATTCTGGAATAATTCAGCTGACGTACCTAGTTCTATTGTCTGGGAAGCGGAAGTACCTTGTGCATTTAGCAATGCTTCAATCTGTTCTAGTCTGCCTTCCAAAGAAGCGATTTTGTCTTCCTGGCTATCCATCGTTTCCTGCTGACTGTCGATAATTTTCTGCTGCTCCTGAGTTGCATTAATCAGCATGTACTTGATAGAGCTTTCGCTAATCATTAGGTATTCTTCTGACTTTACGACTCTTGATTCCGCATCTTCTTCTTCGTGAGTAAAGGTAGATACTAGTTCTGGCGCTACTGCCTTTAGATCCTGGGCTATTAAGCCAATTTGCTGTTGCCCCGCATTTCTGAAATTGGCTTTGCCATTGTACTCATAAGTCACGGGGTTAAGCTGCATCACTTCTTCCAGACCGTAGTTGAATGTATTGATGTTCTTTTTCAATCTGCGGTCAGAGGCATTATTTAGAGAACCATTATAGGTTATACTACCATTGACATGCAATGCCGAAGCTGGCGTAAAGATGCCAAAACCTGCCCAACCTGTTCCGCTTCTAAATCTTAGCATAAGGTCTCCGTTTGCTATTGTTCTGTTTAAAATAGAAGAACGAGGGCTAGAACGAAATTCCAGGTGATAATCCTGGTCAACAGCAAAACCGCCGTGTAATCCTGCTCCGAAAGCAAAAGCAGATTTATTGATCCGTTCGCAGACAATAGAGGCTGAACCGCCGTTTTGCTGGATAGTGCCGCCCTGCATTTTGGCAATTCCTTCCACTTCTAGTTTTTCGGTGGCTGCCGAAGTACCATCGCCGCCTATCGTTGTGTTACCATCAGGTGCCTGAACATAAATTTGCCCGAAAGTAAGCATTGGGATTAAG
Source organism: Saprospiraceae bacterium (assembly GCA_020627965.1). GTDB lineage: Bacteria > Bacteroidota > Bacteroidia > Chitinophagales > Saprospiraceae > JAHDEO01. Next base: position 13,444 of record JAHDFX010000075.1, read on the forward strand.
CTTAATAATGCAATAAAAAATAAATTTTTCATGGTGTTTTGTTTTAATTGTTTTGAAATGATTTTAATTGTTTTATGATAATACATCATGAGTATTGGTTATTGATGGAAGGCAGCCATAGCAAGCTACAACTGACCTTCCTTTTGTTAATATGTTTTAATTATTATTACCTTCATCAGAGCAATCCTCGATGATAATTTCCAGTTCTGTTCCGACTGCTGAATTGAAGCCACCTTCCAACTTGATCATTTGTCCGGCTTTTAGTGATACATTAGCTTCTGCTGGAACGGTACCTGCTGAACTGACCTCTTCTGCTGCATGTATTGTTCCGACAGGAATATCGGCTGTACCTAAGTCTATTATAGGATCACAATATCCCCATGCTGTAGAGCTACAGTCTTCATGGAAAGAAATATGGTCAATCGCAAAATCGCTATACTGCGGACTTGTTGCCTGAACAATATCAAGTGACATTGTGCCAGTTACAGAAGGCGTAACATTGAAGGTATGCTGCGTCCAGGTGCCAGATATACCAGATGTACTGGTAAACGGAGTTCCATTTAATCTGATGTCAAGATTTGGATTTCCCCCCCCCGATAGATTCGGATAATACCAGAATGAAAATTCATAATTCACCCCAGCTATTACATTTACTGATTGAGACCATACAAGGCTCCCTGTACCTCCTCCATCTACAATCAGGAAATTTGGACTACATCCGGCAGGGGCTGCAAAGCTATTCCAGAGAGAGTTGGCACATTTATTTTTAGGATCGGTATCAATACACCAACTGTTCCCTGTACAATTACAACTTTGTGATAAACCAGAAGTAAACGTGGCACCAGATGCATCGTCAAAATCTCCGTCTGTGACAAGTTCGACAGGATCGCAGGGAATGCAGCAGTTCTCTCCCCATTGAGGGTCAGTTCCTTCTGCACTTGTGCTTGTTCCGAGTATACCATCATATCCATTTGGAGAATTGTCATAGACTGTCTGATCTGCTCCTTCATTGAGCTTCCAGCTAGCTGCCAACCCTGGTTCTGTGCCTGTCAGATATCCTGATCCTGTATTTTGTATCTCTGTCGCTGTTCGGGCAAGCTCCCAAATACGGACATCTGAAATATGACCACGGAAGTCGTTATTTGCTGTCGCATTTTCATTACCAATAATGAGGTTACTTCCAGAAGCAATTGAAGGTGTTCCTGAAATATTTTTGGTTCCGATTAATGCACCATCAATATAAAAAGATAACAAAGTAGCTGCTCTGCTAATTGCCAGATGATGGCAGTTTCCATCCAAAACATTTATTATGTCTGGTCCATTATTGTATATAAAGTGATTGGAACCCGCTAACTGCACCGCCAGCATTTTCACGGAAGAGCCACTCCATTGATTATGCAGCGAAAAGATCATTCCACTGCTCGAATTAGGACGATTTGAAAAAATAATTGGATGAGCATTCTGTCCAGCAGCATCTGCCTGAATCCAGGCTTCGAAGGTAAAATCTCCGGTTCCGATATTATCCAGCACTCCATTCGAAGCTGTAATTCTATCGTCTTGTCCGTCAAAACTCAGGCATTGTCCGGTTTCACCACAATATGGTATCGGTATATCTCTCAATACACTTTCGTAACAACAAGTATCTCCAGTTGCATATCTTAAGCGATACTGTAGTGTAAGCGGACCAGTAGTCGGTAATCCGTCAATATCTGTAAAAGAAGTCGTCAGTGTTTGAGAAAATGAGCTACATAGACCACTTCCTGAAAATGGAATTGTTTCAATAATAGAACTTGTTGAGGTAAAGACCAGATCACTAGTGCCTGTGACAAACATATCCATGTCGGTGGCACAGAATGGAATAGTAGAAGTATTCGTGACTGTAAATGTATAATTATAATTACCAGTGATGCTATCACATTCCAATACCTCGTCTGTAATTTCGAGACACAAATTATCTATGTCAGGCTCACAGAACAATACAAGAGTATCCGTACAGGCAACTACATCTGTATTCCCATTATCAGTATACCATCTAAAGACCAATTGCTGAGGTGTCTCTGCCGGATCATCAATATCATCAAGACAGAATTGCAGAATGTCATCAACAAAACTCTGATTTATTGTACCTGAATTGGGTTCCATACAAAGTGTAGTAGGCGTAGAGCCACACATCGACCAGTTGGCAGCGTCAGGACCTCCCAAGGCATGGAAGCCGAAGGTAACACCTGGTGTCAGTATTTCTGTTTCTATTTTGGTAAAATAACGATATTCACATTCATTAATAAGATCAATCTGATAACAACATTGATCGCTGCCTGGCGCAGTAATTGCCTGGTAGTCAATTCCATTTTCCACACATGGATCACAACAAGGAATTAAATCAATACAAACCGGCATGACTCTGTTGCAACAGGTATCTATATCGAACAAACCAATATCAAAGCACACCTGCCTTGGGCTTAACACTGGTGTTGGACTAATGATCCTTACACATTGCGTATTACCTGTAGTCATCCCTGGCAAAGGACTTGGGTCGGTAGGAATAGACAAACTGCTCGTAGGTGCACCTCCCGTACAAGTTTGAAATAATTCTCCACTGGAAGGATTGCTAAAGCTGATAAACGGTAAGGCACTATTGCTGTTATTCTGAATATTGAAATACACAAAATACTCGTAAGGATTATCAGGATTACAATCTACTGATTGTGTTATAATATCTACACATGGGTCAATCGGCTCTATCTCACAATTTACAGTAATGGTATCTTTACAAACATCAGACAACACATCACCTTCCATTATTTTCCAGGTAAAAACAATTTGCTGAGTAGGTGAAGGGTTATTTACTTTAGGCGCCAGACAATAGCGTAGTGCATCATTCGTCCATCCCGGAGGAATACCAGATGAATTTTGGAGACATAGCTTTTGCGGATTAGGTGTCGAACACCAACTAAAACCACTTCCTGCCTGCCATGAACCTGAGGCAAAACCCCAATCAGCGGAGATAATTTCTGCTTCTACTACAGGCACACTTACACCAGTATTATTCTTTAAATCTATACTATAACAACACAGACTATCCGACATGATGTCATTGGAACGCACCATGAGTGAGTCGCAATTTACACAGGGTGTACAGGGTGGAATTGAACTCAAAATGTCAATCGAGGAAGTTGCAGCAAAATTCCAGGGAATATATTGTCTGGGTGCTGCTGTAGCATCGGCACCTGTATAGGCAGGATCAATAGTTCCTGTATAGGTTCCTCCAGGAGAAGTTATGGCTGCTGCAACGGAGTTTCTGGAACTTGGATAACCAGATAGACTTGGCGTAGTATTATCAGGCCAATAATGAACCAACGTTATATTAGCATTATAAGTACTCTTTAAGTTAATAGCATTGGTATAAGGTAACATAGATGAATTAGAACATCCTGGACCTCCCATATCCACAACAGCATCTGTTAGAATTATGACATATAGATCAGAAGTTGGACGCTTATTCAGAAAAGTAGTTGCTGGTAATAAATCTGGATTTGGTGTTCCTGACATGGCATCTGCCACTAAGCCTAATGCAAGATTTAAATCATCACCAGCTCCACCCGGAATGTTAATATTTTGTCGGTTAATATTGGACGCAACACTACTCGCAGTGGAAAAATCATGTTCGATATAAAGTTTTTCACCGCAAGAGCCCGCATAGTGAGTGCTTGCATATCTGGCATTTGTATAATCTGATTCGATGTCGGCAATAACCTGATTGACATTCATTAGCATTGTGTTAAACTCGTTTCCATCAATCGATCCTGAGTTATCTAACACAAACAATACATCTATCGGGCAGTCATTCGTCCAGGGAGTTGGGTCAACAGGGTCAACAGATCCGGCGCAGCAATCTGCGGCATAAGCTATTTCTTCAACAATTGGCGGCAAGATACTAGCAGTATGGTTAGTCAGCGGAGAGCCTTCTACATATGTAGTTAGAGGACGTGTAGGGGTAGTTGATGTAAAAGCAATATCTTCATAACAGCCATCATTGGATACCTGACCTGATAAATCTGTCTTATTCTTGTATAGGTCAATATTTCTTTTTCTAAGGAAATATCCTGGTAAAACCGGGTCACTTTCATATACTAAATCCCAGCAACTCCCGGCATTATAGACTGCTCCATTTTCCACTTTTATGTCGTAAATTATTGAGCTGGTATTTGGCTGTGCAGCATATTCTCTAGACCAAAGCATATTACCTGCCAGATCAACTTTAGCAACATAAGTTTTAGGACCTATCGTACTTCCCGGTGAAGAAACCACCAAGTCTTCTATCTCAGTTTGTCCGGTCAGATATAAATAACCTCCCGAATAATCCATATCAATCAAAGACTCTTTTCTTCCAGTATTTTTTTCATAAATGGTAAGTCCATTCAAAACGTGTTCGTATTGTCCCTGCTCAAACTCTCCCAGCCATACTTTTCCGCTAACAGCGCTTCCGCCACCTAAACCCAGATAACGGCCCGTTTCACCACTAACATAATATTTATCTCCTGCCAGTTGAATGCGTCTGGCTGGGTCTCTTGTATTGGCATTGCCATCAACATCAAAAACGGAAGTAAAAGTAAATGAGCCATAGCAGGCAAAATTTGTGACAAAGGCATCATTATCCACAGAACCGCATATCAGATACGACTTATATATACCTCCACAGTCTGGTTCAACAGGTATTGTGCTTTCTATCATGTCATGGCTCCTGACTTCAGTACTTCCATTTATCGTTATCTGATATATATCAGAGGTGGTATAAGTAGCCTTATCCAAGACAATTACAAAGCTTCTTCTGACAGGTGGATCATTTTGATTAACCAGTAAAAGGTAGCTACCTGATGCATTATAATAACTAGAAGGATCATCGACTATTTTAATTGCAGTTTCTGTCGATAAATTACTTGTTCCATTGGGCATTAATGGTCCATAATAATTTATTGGAGCTAAACTTGCCCGATCAACCCTTAATAAATAAACATCTACATCATTATTTGCCGAAGTATCAAAAAACAGAACATATTCATCCGTAGTACCGTCGTATATAATCTGTACATTAGAAACTACTGTTCCCTGAATAGGGTAGGATTTCTTTCTAATCAAATTACCTGAAGGATCAGATTCTTCAATAAATAGCCACATGTCTGTACCGAGTAAGGAAGTTCCGGCAACTACTCTTGTCTGATCGTCCAGAAGTAGTTGATCGTAAGCATAGTCTTGAGATAAAGAATCATTACGCAAATTGACTTTACAGGCATAAGTTTCCTGAATATCAATTCCTGGGTCATTGCAAATTGGGATGCCGCCAATGCAGGTAATAGATTCGTTTAATACAGGGTTTGTAGCATTGACAACAACTGTCTGCGGAGTAACTGTCAATGAATTCGCAACATTAGCTAGGACATTTGTTAGAGGGGTAAGATTAGATTCTACAAGATTAAGCCCTGTTTCACAGCCGCTTATACCTCCATTTCCATCAGTTTTAAGCAGTCGTATATTATCTCTATTAGGGACAATTACCGATTTTTCTAATGGATCTCCAGCAGCAAAAGATTCGCTATACCCGTCCCGTGTTCCAGCAATAGCATAGCCACCATCCTCTGTTTTTATGATCTGAGTTTTATAACCTCTTGCTGACTGATAATCTTTTCCAAAAACAAAACTCCCATTTACATCTGTTTTAAATAGGGATATTTCTCCGAAGCTATTAGCAATACCAACGATTACATAGGTGTTATCTGAATTTTGAACAATATCACGGGCGTAGATACTGTCATCTACTGGTATTTTTGAATATTCTTTAGTCCATAAAATATTTCCACAGTTATCTGTCTTTATAAAAACTGCATTTCGCTCTCCTCCAATCCCGCTTGTTCTGTATCCAACTATTGCAAGCCCTCCATCATTGGTTTCCATGATGGTACTTGCTTCTCCATTTGTATTAGCGGGGAAAGTGTACCATTTTTCGCATAATGGAGTTCCGCCTGCATCTGTTATTAATAAATATATTCCAGATTGCACTCCTGAAATAATTCTTCCGGTAAGGGCTAAATTTCCATTGTTCATCTCTATGAGATCAGTAATTCCGCTTGAAGTATCATATTTTTTACTCCATATAAAACCACCTGTACCATCTATTTTAGTCAAAAAACCTCCACTGGTAGAATTGCTTGCAATAACAAAATTCCCATCCTGAGTTTCAACAATAGTGGTTTCTGCCCAACCATCAATAGAATTATATGTTTTTGACCAGATACCTACTCCATTTGCATCTACTCTATGAACAATCATTTTACTTGCGTTATAAATGAAATCATTGGCACCAGCAATAAGAATATCTCCATTGGCAGCCTGAACTATGCTTTCTCCGTAAAATCTATTTGTAGAACTAGCATTATACTGATAAGTCCAGATGTGTGTTCCTAACTCATCTACTTTCCTGAGGAAAGCTCCATCATCGCTTGTTCCTAAAATAATGTAATTACAGTCGTCCAACTGTAGAACATCCTGACCAGCTTCACCTTGATCGCTTCCAAATATTCCGAAGACATGGTCAAAAGTAGTTTGTGCTTCTACCTTCCAAAAACAGGAAGTAATCAGCATTAAAAAAAGAACTAGTTTTTTCATTTTGTATTGATTTTGTGTTGTTAATAAATTGCTTCATTGCAGACATAGCAATCCCATGTAGCCTCTTCAGGCTATTCACTCAGGTCCATTATGTCCTTGTGTTAAATAAAGGATGCCGGGGTTAAGGCACTATCATATTGTTATGTGTTATGAGGTTGAAAATCCCATATTCTGAATAACGGTTTTGACGAGTTGGTCAATCTCATTATTGCTTCTACCAGAATTTTCTGAATCTGATTTTTGCAGGAAACGCTGGGTAATTTGCTGACTGATAACAGCTTCCTGCTCTTTTATATTTTGAGTAGCTAAACATATTTTACGGGCTTCACAAAACAACCAGAGTTCGAGCGCATGCACGGCTTGATGCGGCGGGTTTTCAGTCAGTAGTTGCAGTATGTGCAAAGGTGCATCTACAGCAGCCTGCCCCGACTGATATAATTTGCGTAAAGTAAAGTTATAGACCTCCTCGAAGTGATCGATTATTCTGTTCGACATGTTATATATTGTTGATTGAGTCATTTTATTTCTAATTGGTAAAGTTATTAAAAAATCTTTTGTGGAATTATTAGACTTTATTCTGGTATACAATTTTCGATAATGACTTCCAGTTCAACATTGCTGTTTGTTCTAAAGCCGCTTTCCAGTTGTATTATCTGTCCAGCTTTAAAAGAAACATCAGCTCCTCCAGAAACAGTACCAGCTGACTTGACTTCCAATGCTGCGTGAACAGTACCCGTAAGGACAGGGTTTGCGCTTAAGTCTATTAAAGGATCACAGAGTTCCCAGCCGCAATCTTCATGTAAAGAAATATGGTCAATCGCAAAATCACTGTACTGCGGAACAGTTGTCTGGACAATCTCAAGCAATGCCTGACCACTTACGGTTGATGTAACATTGAAAGTGTATTTAGTCCATGTGCCGGATATGCCGGATGTATTGGCGAATGTAAGTCCATTTAGCCTGATGTCAAGATTTGGATTTCCACCGCCAGATAAATTGGGATAATACCAGAATGAAAACTCATATACTGTTCCTGCCTTAACTGTAACAGGCTGTGACCAAACTACCCCCGTTCCGGCAAATCCATCAACGATCAAAAAATTTGGACTGCATCCGGCAGGAGCTGCAAAACTGTTCCAGGCTGAACTTGCACATTTGTTTTTGGGATCAGTATCAATACACCAACTCTTCCAGGTACAACTGCAACTTTGTGGTAAGCCAGAAGTGAATGAGGCGCCAGAGGCATCATCAAAATCTCCGTCTGTAACGAGTTCGACAGGATCGCAGGTGATACAGCAACTCTCTCCCCATCCAGGGTCAGTTCCTTCTGCATTTGAGTTTGCTCCCAGTATCCCGTCATAGCCATTTGGAGCATTATCATAGGCTGTCTGACCTACTCCTTCATTGAGCTTCCAGTTGGCTCTTAGTCCAGCTTCCGTACCTCTCAGGTATCCTGATGCAGTATTTTGTATCTCTGTCGCTGTACGAGCAATATCCCATACACGAACATCTGAAATATGACCTTTAAAGTCGTTAGAAGCTTGAAGTGTTTCATTACCAATATAAAGACTGCCTCCCGAAGTTGTTGAAGCTCCCGTATTGACTATTATTGTACCAATTAACGCACCATCAATATAAAAAGACAATATATCCCCTGCCCTACTAGCTGCCACATGATGACACTGACCATCAAGTAAACTTGCATTATAAGTGCCATTATCAACGATATAATAATTGGTACCATTAAGTTGCACGCCCAAAGCCTTGTAAGGAGATACCGATAATTTAATTAAGACGAATAATGCCCCTGTACTAAAACCAGTACGATTTGATAAAATAACAGGATTGTTGTTCTGTCCAGCAGCATCTGCCTCAATCCAGGCCTCAAAAGTAAAGTCTCCAGTTCCGATACCATCCAGTACTGTATTTGGTGCTGTAATTCTATCATCACTACCATCAAAATATAAGCAGGATGCCCCACCACTATTTATACTAATAGTATTTGTGCGACAAGCATCAAGAGAAGTGCAAACTTCGTAACTATAAGTATACATGCCTACGGTATCAGATACAAAACAAATTTCACCATTTCCAAGGGAGTTGATCTCTGTTCCCGAAGTCAGCAATGTAAATAAAGAACTGTCTATGGTAGGCAAAGGGTTGACGCACTCCAATGTATCTGAACATAAACTGTCTAATGTAGACTGAATAATATCGTTTGATAAAGCATTAAAGTATAGTGTGTCTCCAACATTTACAACATAGTCATCCGGCATCAAAGAAATGCAGTCCTCTACCAGAATACAGACACTTGCTGTATCACAGATAAAAATCGCTTCTCCGGCAAGGTTCTCCAAATGGTAAAACACAGCATACTCCATGACATCTACACCTGTAAATGCCGCATCAGCTGTATAAAGAATGAAGTCATTTTCATTCAAAGCCATACCATTAGTAGGCGGCAAAATAATGTCCGTTATCTGGCTATCTATAACTGTGTAGCCAGTACCGGCATAAATATCATTTAAATATTGTGCATCATTAATCAACACATCAAGTTGAAAGGCTTCATCTTCCGGCACACAACAAAACTGATCGTCCGGCACAGCACAAGCATCAAAATTGATGTGAATAAAATACTGTACCGTATCACATGTAGTTATGTCTCCTTCAATACAACATTCTACTGCCGTAAAAGAATCTTCCGACACGCAAGTTGTATTTGTTACGTACTGATAGGTATTCTCCAGACTAGGTATAGCAGGAACAATAGTTTCTTCTATACCAACATTACCCGAACCTGGAGTTACAATGGTCACTGCTCCGATTGTAGGTGGTGTTAGTATGGAACTTGCATAACAATCCGAATTAACTGATAATTTAGCTATTGGGCTCTCTTGTAGGTTAACTGAATTTCCATAAGGGCAGATAGGAAAAATAACATCATCACACCTTATGGTGTTTGCTGAGATTATGTTAATCATTATGAGGTTACAGATCAAGGTTATTAGATGCTTTTTCATTGTGGGTACATTAAACGAATACATTTTTAAAATTAAAAACTTGTGAGGTGTGCTCTCCGTCGAGTACCACACCCCACATTCGTAAAAAAGTAAGTATTTAGTTCAATGTTAACAGCCTATTCTATGCAGGCATATTCTTCGTTTTTACTGGTGTTTTATAGTCTTACTTTTTTACGAATGGATAATTAAATATCACAATACAAATGTAAAGGCTTTTTATGAGCAAAAAAGATATTCAAAGAACTATTAATAAATAAAACTGGTCATTATATTTTTGTTTTTACATTTATAATAAACTAAATTGCAATAATTTAAAAAATACTTAAAGTTCAAAAATGACTCCACATAAGTTATTTTCATTCATTGACGTGTTAGAAAAAGACGAACTGTATCGCTTAAAAAGGTATATCCAGTCGGATTATTTCAATACAAATGAACGATTTAAAAAGTTGTTTGAAGCCATATGGGCAGCCAGAACGGGTTTGGAGACTTATATGGATATAAATGAAGAACAAGTCTATCTGCAAGTATTTCCTGATACTAAACCCGAAAGAATAATGAATGATTATTCAGGTATTTTAAAACTGGTACGTGGCTTTATTGCACAAGAAGAGTATAATAATGACAAACATACGCAAACCCGTTACCTCATTAAAGGCATGGAAAGTAGAAAGGCACATCACAGGTTCAATCTTCTTATTGATAAAGAAGCCCGGCATTATGAAAGACCTGCTTCTTCTAAGCGATTAGAATATCAGGAAAACTATTTACACGACCTGCTCATTGCCGAACAAAGATATAAATATCACACTGTTCATGCCAATCGTAAAAAATCCACGAATCAGCTTTTACAGGAATTTATTGACAGTATAGACAGATTTCATGCATTGATAAAAATCAGATTTGCGGGCGTCATGAAACGGCGCACTATTCTGATGCCTTACAACTTTAAATGCAGAGATATAAAAATAGTCGAAGAGACTCTTAGGGATACCAATCTTGCCGACTTCCCCCTATTACACCTCTATTATGAGATGTACATGCTCTGGGAAAAGGAAACACCGGAACAATTCGATATTTGCAAGAATATTCTGTTTACTTACCAAAAACGTTTTGTAGAATACGAGCAGAAACAGCTTTATCAGGTGCTTATTAATTTTTGTCGTTTTCAAACACCACTCCAACATCCTCACCTTTGGAACGTTCGCCAACTGGCTTTGTATGAACAGTTTTTTGAGGCAGGCTTTTGCTATACCGGAAAAGATCAGCGTAAGAAACAAATATCTCTGCATCATTTTAAAAACTATATGCAACTCCTTGTCGAATTAGGTCACTTTGATCGTTTTAAAAAGCTCCAGAGAAAATATAGTTCACAGGTATATTTCAAAAACGAAGCTCAGGAACGTTTTGTCATGCAGTACAATTCTACTGCGCTTTATTTTTCTCAATATTTATATTATTCAAAGCATAAGCGTAAGATAGGACAAGAGTTTGCTTACGAAACAGCAGTCCGGCAAATTCAGGAAATGGAAGAAAAAATAGCATGGGGAGATCAGGAATATCCCGATGTTTTTTATAGAGTTTCTTACGAGGTTTTACTTTTAAAAATATATTTTGATACCGAAGGCTTCCTGAAAAAAAGAAGTGCTTTTTATAAATATGTAAACAGCAAAAAACATATTAGTCCTTTCTTTCTTCAGCCTTATCTAAATTTTGCCCGGGTTTTGTTGCAACTGTATACTTTGAAAAACAAAAAACAACAAGAGCAACAAAGTAGTAAAGGCAAACTGTTTCAGAAAATCACGAGAATGAAAATAATTGAAAGAGAATGGCTAGTGGATAAGATCGAAGCGTTGGAGTAACCTCCAATCACTTACTTAACAATACTCCGTATTGGTTTTTGCTTTTATCAGTCAAATGTAAATCGACATAAAGCTCACACATCCAGTATATTGACAATCAGGATATTCGCTTTAGTTTTTCATTAGGTAATATTTTTTGAACGTTTGCAGAATACCCACATGCTCAAAAAAATAAAATCCATTTTTCAGATTTTTTTATAATTTATTGATCGTCAAATGACATTAGGTCTTAAACGAATGCGAAGCATTCTCAATATCAATACGAAGTATTGTTACTTAAGTAAAGTTGAAAAAATGACGAATGAAAGAAACTTATCAGTCATTCGTCATTAATTAGTGTTGTCCTCGGCTCCGCTCGGACAACCATAAGACTGGTTGGTTGAGCGGAGTTGAAACCAAATTTCCTTATTTTGTTAATACCATTTTCTTCGTACTAATAAGCTGACCATCAGCCATCAGACTGTAGAAGTAAGTACCGGCACTCAATTCCTGTGCTTTGATAATAACTTCTCCATTTGTGGCATTTTCCAGACGAACCGTTTTCAATACGCTGCCATTCATGTCCGTAATTTGCATCACTGCATTTTGGACGTCTCTGCTAAGGCTGTACTGAATACGAGTAGTTTCGCTGAATGGATTTGGCTGATTCTGGAATAATTCAGCTGGCGTACCTAGCTCAATTGTCTGGGAAGCGGAAGTACCTTGTGCATTAACTAAAGTGTTGACCAATTCTTTTAGGGTTTCTACTTCTGCACGTAGCTCTTCGATTTCTT
>JAHDFX010000345.1 GCA_020627965.1 Saprospiraceae bacterium
AATACAACGTACCGGCGCCTTTAGTCGCCGCTCGTCTGTATGGATTCGGCGACTAAAGGCGCCGGTACGGGGAGATCCAGGCACCATCTTCTTGTGTATCATAATATTTAATACCCAATTCTTCACACTGACGCTTCCAGATTCGGACGGCTTTTCGACTGTTTGAACCATCAAAAACCAATATTTCAGACTGAAAATATTGCTGGACTGCTGACATTTTTAAGAACGGACTGTTCTGGATAAGCACATAATCTATCTTGACGGGTAAGGGCTTTTCTGGCAGACCTTTTTTATTTAAAACAAAGATATTTTTATCGTGAAAACGGATGAAATCCTGTTGTAAAAATAAGTAATCGTTCATGTGATTACCTTGAAACCAGGCTTGTTCTTTTATTTTGACACCTGTAGCTTCCTGATGATTTTTGTTGACAAAACTAAGGTCAGAAAATTTCGACTGAGTACTGGAAATCACTGTCGTATTATTACCTGAAATGGCATCTATAACGGAGTTTTTATAGTTGTGATAGACGACCAGCTTTTTCTGATGCTGCTCTTGTATCATTTTGTAAGACCTGTTTGCGATAAGCAATAAAAGAATACTTAGCCCGGCTATGAGCCACTTTGCTTTTGCCTTACGGAAATACATCGACAGGCAAATGAGCAGTCCGTATAATAGCAGCATAGCCGAGGCACTTATCCAGATGCCTTCTATTAGGCTGAATGGAATTTGCTGAATACTGAATATCAGAGCATTGACGATCCATATCAGTACATATAATAGCTTACCAATAAAGGCTCCAACAATGGGAATCCAGGAAGTAATCAGGCTCAGCAAGCCTAAGCCCAGGATAAAAGTAGCCGCCGGAACAACGATGAGACTCGCCAGCCAAAAGAATAATGGAAACTGATGAAAGTAATAAAGTGTCAGGGGGAAAGTCCCTAGTTGGGCGGCTATGGAAACGGCTGTCAAAGCCCATAACTTATCGCCAACAGGGTTATCTATGAGCCAGAGTCGATAGATGCGGGGCTGAAAATATACAATGCCAATAACCGCCAGATAAGACAACTGAAAACCGACATTGACGATGAGGTATGGATTGAAGCAGAGCAGAAAAAAAGCAGAGGCTGCGAGGGTGTTATAGATGTTGGTATACCGACTCATAGCCTGACCGACAATGATAAAACTGAACATCGTAGCTGCCCGTAAAACGGATGGCGACATGCCCGTCAGTAAGGCAAAGCCCCAAACGCCTAGTATGGTCAGTATGGGTTTTAGCCATTTTTTCAGGTAGCGACTACGTAAGATGGCTCCAAAAAAGACATGCAAAAACAAGTAGACCAAGCCCACATGCAGCCCCGAAACCGCCAATACGTGCATAGCTCCCGTCTGTGAATAAGCAGCACGAACATCGTCTGAAATTTCGGCTTTATAGCCCAATACCAAAGCAGAGCCTACGGAGAACTCTTTGTCGGAAGGCAATATTTTTCTGAGGTATTCAATACAATACTGTCGAACTTTATAGGCAATTTTTAATACTGGCTCACCTTCATTCGTATTGGCGAAAGCCCAATCTCCTTTTTTCAAAAAAGCTTGATAGTAAATGTTTTGTCGGGCTAAATATGTCTTATAATCAAACTGATCCGGGTTCTTTGGGGCATCTACTTTTCTTATCCAGCCTTTTAGGGCAATGACATCTCCATATTGTAGTGCCATGCTGTTGAGGTCTTCATCTATATAAGCCAATAATTTTCCATTAACAGGTTGCCAGTTGTTCAGGCTATCCTGAATCGCAAAGATTTTTAATGTAGTTTGGACTCGTTTTTTGGCTTGTGGCACTTCTATAATACGGGCTAATAGTATATTGTCAGCATGTAAAAAATGACTGAAATGTCTTTGTTGACTGAGCTCATCATATCGTTCGCCTATGACCGAACCTAATAAAATGAAAGCCAATGATGCCAGGATACCAAATAACCAACGCTGCTTGTATTTTATTTTTACGGGAATCAAAACGAACATTCCTGCCAGGAATACAAGCAAAGGAATGAGTAATAATAGCCAATAAAAGTCCAGATAAAAAGACAGACAAATACCTAGTATGAACGGCAGTAATAGCCGAACCATTGGGATTTCCCGAATATTCATGGTGTTGTTCCTATAGTGCTGAAGGATGACTCAGGTGGGCGGAGTTTCAACACTTCGGTTACTAAGGTACTGAAGAGCACTTAGAATTACTAATGTTTTGGGGAATTGTTGGTTATTTGGTTGAGTGGTTATTTGGTTGAGTGGTGAGTGGTTGAGTCGTGAGTCGTGAGTCGTGAGTGGTTGAGTGGTGTTCAATTAACTTAATAACTCAATGCATCCAATTAACTCACCCCTACTTACTCTTCTTATAATCTGCTACGAAGCCATCGTATAGCCAATTGGCTAGTGCCTGACGGTTGGAGGCTTTAACGATGCGTTGCTGGTCGCGTTTATGGCTGATATTACCAAGTTCTATGTAGACTGCTGCGGGTTTGGTTTCTCTGAGCATATGCAGATCACGGGCTGTTACTGTACCTGTATAGCCACGCCCCGGTTGATATTTTTCGTATTTTTCCCGGATAGTTGCCTGAAGTGTATTGGCAACATTCTTTCCTGAGGGGCTTAATGGATGGTAGTATAAAAACAGATCTGTCTGTTCCGACTTGCTTCTGGAATCAATATGTA
Source organism: Saprospiraceae bacterium (assembly GCA_020627965.1). GTDB lineage: Bacteria > Bacteroidota > Bacteroidia > Chitinophagales > Saprospiraceae > JAHDEO01. The sequence continues at coordinate 2,711 of JAHDFX010000345.1, forward strand.
CCATAATGACTCTTTGCAGTTTGGCTGTCTTTTTATGGTCTTCATAAAGTCCGTTTACCGCACTAGCTCTTTGATTTAGGCGAGACTTTTGTCCTCTGGGTATGGTTTTATTCTTCCAACAGGTTTCATCATAATCGCAGGGCAAATACTCCCCTTCCCGGATGCCATCCTTATCTCTGGTAATCATGTAGGCTGTAGCGCCGTGTTCTATTAAATTCTTCGCTAATCGGAGCGATATATCATAGGCATATTCGTCTTCACATACATTCTTTCCTCCACGTGAACCGACGGCGCCAGGATCAGGGCCACCATGTCCACTGACGATATAGTATACTGCCCCCTTCAAAATATTGTCTTTCTTCTTGATGGGATTGTCTTTACCGAAGATAGAAAAATCGCCCTTTGCAGGTTCTGATGACTTGGGAGTTTCGACTGCTACGGGTTCTGATACTACCTTTTCTCCCGGACATTTCAATTCATGATAAGGCACCCAAAGCGTACGTGTATTGACAAAATTGGCAGCCATTAAGCCTTTTTTTTCCAGGGCTTCATTATAGGCTTTGATACGTAATGCTTTATTGATATCAGAATCATCAATGGTGGTTCGGATGCTTTTACCATTGTATCTGTAATAAAGAATGGGCAATTGATAAACTGAATTGGCTTTTAGTGTAGCGCCTTCTTTTAATTTATTTATTTCATAGAACTGACGCTCATTACAGGAATATTTATCCAGATCAAACCATTTTAATAAAGAACCTGCATTATCGCCAGGGCGGGCAACAACACGTACATAATTATCCTGGGCAGCTATGAAGATCGTTTGTATTCCTAATAAGAGGACTAGCAACAGCTTTTTTGTATTCATGGTGATTAGCAAATTCTTTAAAATTTTGTATTGATGACAAAAGTAAGACAAATAGTGTTCCTAATTATCCAGGATTGCGAAAAACGCTTCATAATGCTAAACAATTTAGAGTATAATTCATTTCTATTCAGAAATATATAATTTTGTTAGAGAATTTTTAAATACAAGCAATCATGGAGTTTCCTAATGAACAAGTAAGCGTATTACATAAGATTCAAAAGCCTTTCCATCAGGCATCGATAGCATTGGGGCTTGGCGTAATCATTATGCTGGTGGGCTGGTTATTAAATGCGACTGGTCTTGTAGAAGTGGCTCCTGATTTTTATTGGCTGACAGCAGCTTCCTGTATTCTCCTGTATGCCATGTTTGATGCAATGATAAGCGTATCTTCCGAAAGCATAGACAAATACTGGGGAAAAGCTATACCTGCTTTCTTCGGGCTGATGCTTGTCTTGTCTCTTCTGGCTATGCTATTATCTTCCCAATCCATACTGGAAGCGGGTTCATATGCCTGGATTTACATTATACTTACCTTCGGTTTTTTTGCTTTTTTGTCAATTGCCAGTTTTATTAAGCGTATTCTCAATCTTGCTATGCGGGAAGAAAAACGAGTACGGGAGGAAGAACGCAGGCGTAGAGAACAGAATTAAGAACAATACTCCGTATTGATATTGAGAATGCTCCGCATTCGTTTAAGACCTAATGT
>JAHDFX010000346.1 GCA_020627965.1 Saprospiraceae bacterium
TACCTTAGCTAACTTAGTGTTAAAAGTCTCCATCTGCTTACTTCTCTCCAACCCCCTCCAAGCCCAGGACAGCCTAAACCTAAAAATCAAAACATATCAAGATGCGGAAGCGAGAAACGAGAAACGAGAAGCGAGAGAAAACAAGAAAAATGAAACCCCCCAACACATCAACACATCAAAACACCCCAACCTCATCTCCATAAAAAAAGAACTCAACAACACCCTCCAGGAACTCCACGACCAGGCATACCTGGCCGCCTCCATAGACAGTCTCACTAAAACCGGCAATACTTACACCGCCCACCTACACAAAGGCGAAAAATACGAATGGGCGAACCTCCAGAATGGAAACATCAGCCCCGCATTTCTATCACAGGTTGGCTTCAGAGAAAGACTCTACGAAAACAAAGCCTTTCACTACAAAGAAGTCCGCCAGCTACAACAAAAACTCCTGAACTATGCCGAAAACAACGGTTTTCCCTTCGCACGGGTATGGCTCGACAGCATCCGCATAGACGGACAGGAAATAGCCGCCAGATTATACATGCAAAAAAACCGACTCATCACTTTCGATGGCGTCAATGTCGTCACAGAAACCAACATCGTTCCCAGCTACCTCGCTGGCTACCTCGGTGTAAAACCCGGTACTTTATACGCTGAAGACAAGATCAAAAAAATACGCAGTCGCATCCGTGAACTGCCCTTTCTGACAGAAGAACGAGCCCCTACAGTCACCTTCGTAGAAGACAAAGCTACCGTCAATATGTTCCTCAAAAACAAAAAAGCCAGTCGCTTCGATTTTCTCATTGGTTTCCTGCCCAATAACACAGAAACTGGCAGGCTTATCCTTACGGGAAATGCCGAAATAGACCTCAAAAATCCTTTTGGTACAGGCAAAGAAATTCGTATAGAATGGCAACAGCTACGTCCTGGTACACAAAGTCTTGAAGCCCATTTTCTGTATCCCTATTTACTAGGACAACCCTTCGGCTTAGACTTGAATTTCAATCTATACAAAAGAGATTCCAGCTACCTCGACTTAGAAAACGACATCGGCATACAATATCACCTGGAAGGCGGCAATTACCTCAAAGCCTTCTGGCATAACATCCGCACTAATATTCTGGAAATCAATGACAATCAGATCATAGCCACCCGCCAGCTACCCGCCAACATAGACGTCAGTAATTCCACTTTCGGTTTAGAATATCAGTTGGAAAAACTAGACTATCGCTACAATCCACGCAAAGGTTTTGAAACCCGATTACGGGCAGGCGCAGGTACCAAACGCATCACCGAAAACCAAAAAATCACAGCCCTCACAGACCCCGCTGATCCGATATTTGACTACGGCAGCCTATATGATACACTGGAACTCCGCAGTTTTCAATACCGCTTCCATGCTCAGTTCGATAAATTCTGGCCCATCGGCAATCGGGGAACCATAAAAACAGGCATCAACGGCGCCTATATCTTATCCAAAAACCAGCTGTACCAAAACGAACTCCTACGCATTGGCGGCAATCGCATCCTACGTGGCTTCGATGAAGAGTCCGTCTTTGCCTCCATGTACGCCATTGCTACAGCAGAATACCGCTTTATTATCAGCCAAAACTCCTATATCTACCTCTTTGGCGATTACGCTTACCTGCAAAACAAAAGCAGCACCAATGACATCACCGACCAACCCCTCGGCTTTGGAGCAGGCATGACTTTCGAGACAAAAGCAGGCATCTTCGGACTGAGCTACGCCCTAGGCCGACAATTAAATAATCCGATTGATTTCAGAGCAGGTAAGATCCATTTTGGCTATGTGAATTTGTTTTGAAATGGTTCACTAAGGTGAACGGAGACTGGAAAGACACTAAGAAGATTTCATAGATGAAAACGAAAATCTGTCGAAAGGAATTTCCAAAATACCTTTCGACTCAAGTTCTTCCCTAGTCCCATAATCCCCAAAACCCAAAAAGCCACCGTCATGCTGAACTCGTTTCAGTATCTCGATAAGGTTTAGTAGGGTGCTGAGTCAGTTGCTACTGAACTTAATCTCGCTTCTAACGCTGGCAGAGATACCGGATCAAGTCCGGCATGACGTTTTCTTTTTAGGACTTAGTTTTTTGCTCAACAACCTTTCTAATACCCTGCAAAACTTCCGTCCAGGCTTCGTCTTTATCTTCAAATGTTGAAATGGCTTTACCCTTTGCCGGCAAGACATTCAATTTGCTAAATGGGGTAGCATCGCCCGTCCATACACAAGGACTGAGAATAATTGGAATGACAATAGCTTTGCCTTCATTGTGTTTATTTATAGCTTCTCCAATTTCGACATCCCATATATAATCAGTGGCAATGAATTTACGACTAACCATCAATAAGATAATGTCTGCTTCACGTAGTTTTTGCTTGATTTTTAAATCCCATTCTGAACCAGCAAGAAGATCGCCATCATACCAGGTTTTTATTTTTCCCGTTCTTTCCAAGGTTCTTAAGTCGGGCTTGAGCTCTTCTTCTATTTTTGTTTTATCACTTTTTGAATAAGAAATAAAGATTTGGAGTGCTTTAGGCTTTTGTTCCATAATGGCTGGTTTGGGTGTTGAAAAAATATCATGATTTATGTAGACGGTATCCCATTCATGCCCCTCTTTATCCATCTTGACAGGCGTGATACCTACACGCCCCAGTATTTTATGTATATCAAGATCTTCGTCGCTTTTATTACAGCGTATCAGGTTTTTTCTTTGTTTTAATCTGTCTGTCAATTCAGTAAATTCAAATAATGTAGGCCGAACATTGTTGAGACATTCCCTACATGGACAGGGGACGACTTGTTGAAAATCAATTCCGGGATAACCAGCATGAATATCTTCAAGTTTCATTTGAATACCAAACAAAAATGCGTCAGGCTGAAAACCTCTGGCAAATAGTAAAAGTCTTTTATTTGGGCGATTTTCTACGATTTTTACCTCAGCTCCATTTCGTTCCAGTACCACTCCTTGGCTCCAGACTTTGTCTTCTGAAGCAATGTTTGAATTCATCTCCGCAGTTAATTGATTCACCAAACCTTTAGGCATGAATTCATATTGATAATACAAACGTACATTATTACGCTCATCCCAGATATTATCTGGCTCATCGACAGGAAGCATAGAGGGAATAATATAGGCATCCTCATTTTTCTTTTGGTAACATAAGCGAAAGGCATGCATCAGTGCGAGTAGTTCATCATGCATATTTACATAATCGGGAGAAGACCAGATTCTCTCAATATCAGCCTGACAAAAATGTCCTTTATTTTTTTGGATTTCTGTATCATCAATAATGAGATAAACAGCGTCCGTAGCCCAGGTAGGCTGTAAAATAACTTTATGTTTTAATACTGGAATATCATGATACCAAAGTATAATACCAAGATCGTGTAAATACTTGCCGAGATCCGATATTTTCAAGTCTTCATTAATATCTTTTTTCCTACAAAGTGCCTGAAAATCCTGATAACTGATATGAGCTTTTGTTTTTGATAATTCGCTAAGGGCTTCCCTCACGTTCAACCAGGTAGTGGGTACAGGATTACCCACAAGAGGAAGTTCTTGTATATGCCTGCATATTGATTTTTTTAGTGATTCCAGACCTTCGCAGCTTTTTAGGTTTACCTCCATTACATGCTCAGGAATATTAAAAGCCTCATTTTTACGGAAAGTACCTATACTTACATTTCTTGGGCATCCGTCCATTTTATTATTGACGACCAGGATAGGGCTGTTATCGCCAAAAAGATGAATGTTCGGTATCCAATAATCAAAATTATCATCCTGCCGGCGTGTCTCTGTCAGTAATACATACAGCGAGCGACGAGTAAGGAAAAAGCGATGAGTAGCATGATAAATATCCTGACCGCCAAAATCCCAGATATTCATATAAAAAGGCCGGTTATTCTTGCCTTTTATGGGAAGCCTGACTACATCTATACCTCTTGTCCTTTCTTCTTTTTCAGGAAGCGCTGCATCAGAATTAGCTAGTTTTAAGCGGAGGGAAGTTTTGCCTACACCACCTTCACCAACCAGTAAGAGTTTAGCCTCATAAATAAAAGCTGTACCTTTTTGATTTAGCTCTTCAAAGTAACGTAATATAGCATCATTCCCCTGTTCTATAATTTCCTTCGGAGGATTGGTAACCGGACAATCTTCTATAATAATTCCCGTACTTGAATGACTCATTCTAACAGGAACACCTTTCTCTATCAAATGTCGCAGGGGCGAAATGTCGCTGATGTTATTAGAAC
>JAHDFX010000347.1 GCA_020627965.1 Saprospiraceae bacterium
GACTTTCCCCGCAGGGTGTCCAGAAATTCACGGACGGAACTGAATGAAACAACCCTGTCTTTGAAGTATACCAAAGCTTGCTTCACTTCTTTCTCAGTAGCTTGCATATGATTCAGGATATTCACCAGATGCATTTTCATGTGTCCTTGTTGGATGCCAGTCGTGACCAAAGAACGGACAGCGGCAAAATTTTGTGCCAGACCAACCGCCACAATGACTTGCATCAATTCTCTTGCACCAGGATTACCCAGCATTTCAAGGGAGCGTTTGGCTAGTGGATGTAGTGTAGTCAAACCGCCTACTGTACCGACTGAGATTGGAAAGTCCATCCAGAAACGGAAAATGCCATTCTCTGTACTGACATCAGATAAACTACGATACTGACCATCACGGGCAGCATAAGTATGCCCGCAAGATTCAATGGCTCGGAAGTCGTTTCCTGTGGCAATGGCAACGGCATCTATACCATTCAGGATGCCTTTATTGTGGGTAGTCGCACGATGTACATCCAATTGCGCTATACGAATGGCTTTTTCAAATTTATAAGCAAATTCTTCCGGGCTGTCACCACCGATCATGCCTAAGTCTTCTATTGGACAAGAAACCTCTGCCCTGACCAGACATTCCGGTGTATAGTTCGAGAGGATAGCCATTATGATGGTTAAATCCCGTTCTTCATCAGTAAAATCAGTACGCCCGGCAACAAAGCTTTTCAGTATTTTGGCGAAAGCTTCTAAAACAGAATTGATGAAATTGGCACCCATAGAATCACAGGTCTCAAAATCGGCTTTCAACTGATAATAATCCGATTCCAGATGTGTCATGTCTATCAAGGCAATATCGAGAATGCCACCACCTCTGCGTTCCATATTGCGGGTGAGCTCTTTTGTACCTTCTTGCAAGGCGGCTTTGATCTCCGGGAAAATGGCTTTGAGTTTTTCACTATCACCTTTCCAGGCAAAGTGTACCTGACCAACTTTCTTGGTACCAATGATCTCAGCTTTGAAACCACCACGCTCCATCCAAAACTTAGCGCCGCTTGATGCAGCTGCTACGACTGAACTTTCCTCGATCACCATTGGAACACAATAGACTTCTCCATTTATCATCACATTCGGCGCTACACCAAAGGGCAGATAATAATTACTCAGCGTGTTTTCACTAAAGTCGTCGAATACTTTTTGCGTTTTATCTTCCTCATGCCAAAAGCTCATGAGTTCCCTCATTACCTCTTCAGGATTTTTGAAGAAGTTTTCGGCTACCCAGCGCAATTTTTTCCGCTTCGATAATTTAGAGAAACCTGATTTTGATCTCATAATCTTTTCACTTTATTGCCAATAAACTATTAGCTAGTTCCAAACCTTGTACTTGTGCATCTACATACTCCTGCAGCGTTTCGTAATCTTCGCGGGCATAACGAAGAAAGGCAGAAGCTTGCCCATATATAGCCTGGCAGGACAATTTATTAATTAAATAATAACCATCCAAAAAATTCTTCACTCCTCCTGATACAATGATCTGTTTGCAAAGGGCTTTATCGCCTAGTTCTTCCAGAATACGGTTGCTCATGTTGACCATTTCTCCGGCACTATGTCCGACATTGGCCAACTGACCATATATCTGCTGTTTCTTTTCGTCGCTGCGCAACAGCTCAACTTTAGCAAAATTGGTTCCACCATTGGCAGCAAAATCAATAGCAGCAAGCGGCAACTGAAATAATGCTTTCAAACTGGCATAACCCATTCCCTGACCAACTTCTTTTACGACAATCGGCTTATCAAAGTTGTCCAGAAAACGCTTAATTGTCTCAATTGGGGGATATTTAAAACGATCTCCCTCTGGTTGCAACCATTCCTGCAATGGATTGACATGAACGATCAGTCCATCTGCTGCCAATTTATCTAACATATCATTGACAACATAGATCTGATTATTGTCGAGTAACTGCTCTAACTGGGCTATACCCAAATTAGCGTAAAGCGGCAAATCGTCACCTATCAGTCTTCTGACGCTAAAATCTTCTAATGTATCGTCTGTGTAAAGTAAAGAACGACAGGAACCCAATCCCATACCCATACCAAATTCACGGCAGGCTTTCGCCAAATTGTGATTAATAGTATGCGCCAGTTGTGTACCTCCAGTCATGCTCGATACCCACATAGGCACACGCATAGTTTTACCCAGAAATTCAAATTCAGACAGGCTGCCCCGCTTCGGATGCCCGGATAGCAAAGGCTCGTAATAGAATCTTTCATCCAAAGTCCCATTAGCAATTTGCGATTGGAAGGCCAGTTCGATATGGTCGCGCTTTCGCGCAACGGCATTCATGTCTTTAGCTTCCAACTCCTCGCGGAGTTGCTTGTCTGTAGGTTGCATCCCCATTGTTTGCACAGTCGTTTTCACAAAGGTACGTTTTTATTGAATCTAAAATAGAGCAAATAATATGTCAGGAAACAGATAGGTATAAAAATAGTTTAATGCATTTTCGTTTAATTCATCAACAAATTATAAACGATGTTTAAAAATGAAACATATTATATATAAATAACGTATAAGGTAAATTGATTTAAGTTGCTATACACTTTTACTAAAATGCTGAATTATCCCCCTTTGGAGGGGGTGAAGGGGGTGGAATATTGGTCAATTTTACTCTTTGTCCACCCCCTCCGCCCCCTCCAAAGGGGGAAATTGTCAGCCAATTTGAAAAGTGTATAGTAACTTAAAATTGATTATAAACTCAATTGTTATGCGAATTTTTATCTTAACAGTATTAATATTTGCCAGTCAAATTTTATATGCTCAAAATGAGGGCAATACACAGGTTAAAGGCACAGTTACAGGAGCTAAATGGAAGCAGATCACGCTTAAAATAGACAAACAGTATCAAGGGAAGGAGCAGGAAGTATATAAGACGGAGCTAAATGGTAATAATGAATTTACTTTTATTATTCCATTGGAAAAAGCACAGTTCGTTGCTTTGGTTTATGGGCCAAGTGGCTTTGCAAAAATATATTTAGAACCTGGCGATGATTTGAAAATAGATTGTCAGGCGGGCAATTTTCAAAAGTCTATGTATTTTTCGGGAATAGGCGGGCCTAATAACCGCATGTTCAAATCTTATCATGACCGGTATCCTGAGGTCAGCAAATTTAAAACCAGACAATATAAGGAGGGAACAGTACGCTATGAGCTTCCTGTAACAATAGATGCTAAAATGCAATTAAACCATCCTGCCAGTTTTACTTCTATTATGCGCCAGTATAAGCAGGAAAGAATCAGCATGGTAGAATCTTATGCACGTAATTTTACCGATCTTTCACCTATGTTTATCAAGCAGATGAAAGCCAATGCCGAGTATGAATGGGCTTATTATATGCTGATATACGGCTATTTATATGGTGAAAAGAAACAAGTAGAGCCTGATTTTTTTGATTTTATTTACGAATTAGTGATTTGCGATGATGACTTAATAGGCAATGAAAAATATCGCCGTTTTGTAAGGGGATTTGTGAATTATCAGTTTTTCCAGCAAAAAAAAGAAGGCGATGCTTATGTCGGGCAATATGAGATTGCAAAAAAGATGTTCTATGGAGAAACTCAGGCTTATATACAGTCGGAGCTTATTCGGGAAGGCTTGAAAAATAATGAAATGTATGTTATGCTGGATGTGTATCATGATTTTGTGACGAATACACAATATGATACTTATGCGCATACCGCTACGGATGTTTTTTACACGAAGAATCGTTATGCAGTAGGGAGCCAGGCGCCTTCATTTACGATGACGGACATCTATGGCAATCCGGTTTCTTTATACGATTATGCAGGCAAAGTTATTTACATAGATTTTTGGGCTACCTGGTGTCGTCCTTGTGTTAGTAAAATAGAAATGACTAAAACAGTGCAAAGTCGTTTGAGTAGAAATGATGTTGTTTTTATACATGTTTCTTTGGAAAAATCAGAAGCTCGCTGGAAGGATTCAGTGAAATTCAGAAATCTTGCAGGGGTTCATTTATATGCGGAAGGAGGAATGGAGTCGGAAATTGTCTCTACCTATAATGTAAAGACCATACCTGAGTATTTTATCATTGACAGAAATGGAGCTTTTGTGAAAAAGCCTGGAAAAACAGATGTGATGACATTGACCGCTTTTTTGGAAAAATTATAGGTGATTCGTGAAAAATGTCGATGGTCGATGGTTTCCGATAATTGATCGGAATCGATGGTCGATGGTCGATG
>JAHDFX010000076.1 GCA_020627965.1 Saprospiraceae bacterium
GGAAATAAATCACCTAAAAAAGCACCAACAAAAACCCTGAAAGAAAAAAGAGCTGCAAAAGCGGCTAAACGAAAAGAAAAGAAGCGGACAGATGATGAAGTATAGTTTTGTCAGGTTTTATTAAAAATATCTCATGGACAACTTCAGATAGGTACTGCAACGGAGCTTTGAATGCTACGAAAGCAGCGGTTGAAGAATACATAATTCCCGGAGGCGGTGTCGCTTTTATTCGAAGCATTTCTGCTATAAAAAATCTGACAGATGCTAACGAATATCAATGAGCCACTTTTGAATACAAGGTTTAAAAAATGGACATTACTTAAAGACATTATTTTCATTTCCCTTGGTATTCTTGCCGCAGGCTTTGGGTTAAAAGGGTTTTTATTGCCAAACGGTTTTATTGATGGTGGCGTAACTGGTATTTCACTTCTGCTGAACGAAATTACTGACTATCCTTTATCCATCTTGATTGTCGTAATAAATATACCATTTATTGTTCTTGGGTATTTTCAAATTAACAAGTCGTTTGTAGTAAAAAGCATACTTGCAATTGTTGGACTTGCAATTGTCCTTGTATTAATTGATTATCCAATCATCACTTCTGACAAGTTATTAGTAGCGGTATTTGGCGGCTTTTTTCTTGGGGCAGGAATTGGCCTATCTGTGCGAGGCGGTGGCGTTCTGGATGGTACTGAAGTTTTAGCTATTTACCTGAGCAGAAAAACAGGGCTAAGTATAGGTGACTTCGTCCTTATTTTCAACATCCTTATTTTTTCAACGGCAGCTTATTTCCTTTCTCTTGAGGTAGCCTTGTATTCTACCCTCACCTATCTCTCGGCATCTAAAACAATGGATTTCATTATTGAAGGGATAGAAGAATACATTGGAGTAACGATCATTTCTCATCATCCTGAAAAAATCCGTATGATGATCATTGACGAACTGGGAAAAGGAATCACCATTTATCAGGGAAAAAGCGGTTTTGGAAAAAGCGGTGAAAACCAAGACACTATCAATATTATCTACTGCGTAATCACGCGATTAGAGATTGGCAAATTTAAAAATGAAATTCTAAAGATAGACCCCCTTGCATTTATCGTAATGAATAGTGTAAGAGATTTGAAAGGAGGAATGATAAAAAAACGGCAATTTAATAATTAAAAAAATAGTATGAAAAAAAATGCAATAATTTATTGTGAAAATGAATTTGGGAAAATTGATGGAAAAGTTGCAAATGGCTTAGTTAGGCATTCTGAAAAATATAATATCATAGGAATCATTGATAGTACTAAGTCAGGATTGGATGCAGGTGAATATTTAGATGGGGTCAAAAACAGTATCTCTATATTTAGGACTATAGACATAGCAATGGATTATTTAGATACTACACCTGAATATTTTATTTATGGTATTGCACCTCTGGAATCATTTCTTGATAAGAAACAAAGAGAAATATTTTTTACGGCAATGAAACGAGGGTTGAATATAATAAATGGTATGGCAGAATATTTTACGGATGACTTGGAGTTTATTCAAAAGGCAAAAGAAGCCAATGTGAAAATTATTGATATTAGAAAACCTCCTTCGAGAAAAGAATTACACCATTTTTCAGGCAGAATCTTTGATGTCAAGGTTCCTGTAATAACTGTTTTGGGTACTGACTGTGCTGTGGGAAAAAGAACGACTGCCCTCCTTTTAGTTCAAGCCCTAAAACAGAAAGGCTTGAAAACTACTTTTATTTCTACAGGTCAAACTGGATTAATTCAAGGTGCTAAATATGGGATTGCCATAGATGTCCTCAGCTCTGGTTACGCTACCGGAGCAGTTGAGAATGCGGTTGTTAATGCCTATGAAAATGAGAATCCTGATATCATTATAGTTGAAGGACAGGGCGCATTGAGTCATCCTGCATTTCTCTCTTCTTGTGCTATCATAAAAGGAGCACAGCCAGATGCTATTATCCTTCAACACGCTCCAAAAAGGAAAAGTCGCTGTGATTACCCAAAAATAGCTATGCCTAAATTGGCAAGTGAAATTAAACAGTTAGAAGTTTTTTCCAATTCCAAAGTCATAGTAATAACAATTAACCATGAAAATATGACTGATCCCGAATTAATAGATACGATTCGAACTTATGAAGGTCAATATCAGTGCCCGACAACAGATGTTTTAAAGTATGGATGTAATAAGCTGGTTAAAGAATTATTAAATATTTTTCCATCATTAAAAAAACAATTATCAAAGATTCCCCAACTCCAAGGATAGAGTTCAACCTGGAGAAAATAGCACACAATGCAAACGCCTTAAGGGTCTTATATGGTTCGAAGGGGATTGATATTGTTGGAGTGACCAAGGTAGTTTGCGGTAATCCAGATATAGCTAATGCTATAGTAAATATTGGTTTTCAGACACTTGGCGATTCCAGAATTAGTAATCTAAAAAAAATGCGCCTTGCAGGTGTTAGGGCTCAGTTGCTCTTACTTCGGATACCATTAATTAGCCAAATTGAAGCTGTTATAAAATATGCAGATTTAAGTCTCAATTCAGAATTGTTAGTCATTCAAAAACTCTCTGCTTGTGCCATAAAAAATAATACCATACATAAAATTATTTTGATGGTGGAGCTGGGAGACTTAAGAGAAGGATTAATGCCATCCGATTTGGAAGAGACTATTCAGCAAGTATTAGAACTTGAAGGGATAGAACTAAAAGGAATAGGAACGAATCTTGCTTGTTTTGGTGGAATCCAGCCTGATGAAGAAAAAATGCAATACCTGTCTTTGCTTGCTACTAATATTGAAAAAAAATTCAACCTGAAATTAGATATTATCTCCGGAGGAAATTCAGCGAACTATAACTGGTTTATATCTACAAAAAATATTGGTAGGATCAATAATCTTAGATTAGGAGAATCAATATTTCTGGGCTGCGAACCAATCCATAGAAAACCCATTCCCGGGCTATTTACTGACGCCTTTACCTTGATTGCAGAGGTGATTGAGTCAAAATTAAAACCATCTGCCCCGTATGGTAAGATTGGTCAAAACGCTTTCGGAGAGACTCTATCTTTTCAAAATCAAGGACAAATGAGAAGAGGAATACTTGGAATTGGATTACAAGATGTTTTGGTTTCAGGATTAAAACCGAGAATGGATATACAATTATTAGGTGCAAGTAGCGACCACACTATTGTGGATGCAAAACAGATTAATCTAAATGTTGGAAACCAATTGAAGTTTGATTTGAATTATACTGCTTTACTTTCAGTAATGACCTCTCCTTATGTAATTAAGAGGAAAGAAAAGATTCTGGAATACAAATAGTTTTTACATTACAAAAATGTAACTAAACTTTAATAATATATATCACATAACGAATAATTTAAGAAAAAGTAAAACGCCCCAGAATCGAGTAGGCGGCTGACAGCCGATTGACTGCCAGTGCGCCTCTCACACCACTCCCGATAGTTATACGGGATACGGGTCTCGTACTCAGCGGTTCGTTGTTCATCACTCAAATGCTCTTTACACCATTTGAACTATTTCGTACTTTAGCATAAGGCTACGAATTTCTATGCTTTTACTACCACTTCGTTCTTCTCTACATCAAATGTCCACTGGACATTTGGTTTTGTTGGAACAAAACTGCATTTCGTTCACTATTCGTCGGTACCGACTTTTGTAGTCCCGCTTCCTTCAGTCCAGTCCTCACGGACTTTTTGCACACGCTCTTTACTGAATCGTAAGCACGCTCACTTGCGGCTTACTAATGCTTCGAGACCTTACTCCCGTGCATAAGGGACTTTCACCTTCCAGATATATTTCATATCTTGTGATATGAAATGGATGCCCATGCTGGGCACACACATTAGATATGACGTAAGATTCCCTTTGGTCGTCCTACGCATATCATAATCCGTTAGCCCAGCTACGTAAGAAGTTTTTGAGGAAGAGTAAATTGGACAGAATTATCTATAATTTACAATGTATTAAATTTAATTCTGTTCAATTACAAAACAAATGAGCCAATCAGGTTCTACAGATTTGGTATTTAAACACGTTCTTAGTGAGTGGCAGTGTCCCACCCGTCCACGAACAGTTAAGTTTGTTTGATCGAAATTTTCTATATTTGGGCAATTATAATCCACTAAATTTCTCAATTTGTCATACCAGATAAAAATACCATTTTATACGGCTCGTTTGCGTTTTATGGGCGATATAGATGTATACACCACACTAAAAGATAAAGACGTTATAAGACTTGGCAGTAAAGGTGCTGGAAAAGTATTGGCTGGTCGATTTCAAAAAACCTTCCAACAAAAAGTAATCAATAAAGGCACTTACGATCAATTATTGAAATATCAGCAAGAAGGTGATTATGGAGCAGGCGAGGTCAGTATTGATTTTCCAGAACCTAAGAGCAAAAACTATCCGGCATTTGAAGTCACTTTCAATTATCTCTATTTACAAAATGAGCAAGGCTTCAATGGCATAGTTCCTGCTATTGGTATCGACGCATTTGGAGAGCAGGAAGAGGAATTAGAAAAAAACCTGATACAAAGTATCAGACTGGAATTTGCAAAAACGGAGCGATTGCGTTATATGCAAATGCTGATACCTGCTCTATGGTATGAAGCCACGGAGCTGGAAACGAATGAGGTTAATTTAAAATTTTATTCGCCAGCCGAACTGGAAAAGCTAGACGAAGCCGAGCAGGAGTCCTGGTTGAAAAATGCTGCACATCAATTGGTTGTACCACGTCAGGTGGCTTATGGCAGAGAAAAGGAATTAGAGCAGTTATCCCGTATTTTAAAAGGAAGATTTAATCGAAATGTTCTTTTAGTTGGTGCTTCTGGAGTAGGCAAAACAGCCTTAATCTGGGAATTAGCCTTTCGGAAAAAAGACTTGGGGCTTAATCGGATTATCTGGGAAACTACTGCTTCCAGAATGATTCGGGAGTTGACAAAAGAAGTGGGCTGGCAACAAAATATGTCTCTTTTTTGCAGGGAATTATCCAATAAAGGAGAAATTCTTTTTGTCAGGAATTTCCTGGAATTGTTTGAGGTAGGACAATATGCCGGTAACAATATGAGCATGGCGGAGTATATGCGTTCTTACATGAGCCGTGGCGAGATTAGCGTAATTAGTGAATGTACACCAGAAGAATACGCTCAAATAGAGCTGCGCAGCCCCAATTATGTCGGTTTGTTTCAGGTTATTCGACTAGAAGAACCCAGAGAAGGTCTGGAAGATATAATTGTCAAAAAAGTTAGCCAGATAGCTCATGAGGGAAATATGAAAATTGAATCAGAGGCTATCAAAGAAACCATCCGGCTCAATCGTCGGTTTACGCCATATTCTGGTTTTCCGGGTAAGCCTATTCGCTTTTTAGAAAGCATATTGCTCAATCAGAAAAATGTAGACAAGCAGGAAGCAAAAGAACGCAGGGAAAGTGTAAAAACTCAAATAGCACGCAAAGATGTTATTCGATACTTCTGCGAAGAAACTGGTATGCCTGTTTTTATGGTTGATCCTGAAATACAGATGAATATACAGGAGGCGGGTATGTTTTTTCGCTCAAATGTATTTGGACAGGAAGAAGCCGTACTAAGCGTAATGGATATGCTGGCAATGGTAAAAACTGCTTTATCACGCCAAGGAAAACCGATCGCTTCTTTTCTTTTTGTAGGACCAACTGGAGTCGGAAAAACAGAAATGGCCAAGGTCTTGGCTGAATTTATGTTTGGTAATCGAAACCGAATGTTGCGTTTTGATATGAGTGAATTTAGCAATCCTTATGATGTACAACGCCTGACTGGTTTGAGTTATTATTCTGATGGATTACTGACCGCAGCAGTACGGAGAGAGCCCTTCTGCGTCTTGTTATTTGATGAAATAGAAAAAGCTGATCCGACATTTTATGACTTGCTTTTGCAAATGCTGGGAGAAGGCAGGCTGACGGATAGTTCTGGCAGACTGGTGAATTTTTGCAGCACTATTGTCATTATGACATCAAATATTGGCGCAAAAAAATTACAATCTGACCGCATTGGCTGGAAATCAGAAATTGATACAGAAGATGTCAAAGAGCATTTCATGTCGGAAGTGCGCAAGCATTTTCGTCCCGAATTATTTAATAGAATTGACAGCATTATTCCCTTTCAGCCTATTTCTAAAGAAGTCGTTAAATACGTTGTAAAACGGGAAATTAATCTTTTAAAACAAAGAGAAGGCATTCGGCATCGACACATCACTTTCGATTTGGCAGAAGAGGTACTCGATTACTTTGCTGTAGAAGGTTATAATCCTAAATATGGAGCAAGGCAAATACAAAGAACGCTACAGGAAACGCTAATTTTGCCATTGTCTAAACAATTAAATCTCTACGATTTTGATGACAGGCTAATGGTGGCGGTTAATATAAAAGATGGTCAGCCAGACATACAGATAGAAGCCGACCCGTTAAAAACGGAGTTGTTGCTGGAAGAACTGACCAGAAATACCTGGATAGAACATACCAGCGAGTTGCGAAGAAATATTGCCAAAATGAGCGAGGGACGTTTCTATATGAACCTGATGAGTCAGTTGGATATTCTTGAACGCCAGAAAAAACGCCTGGGTGAAAAATTTTGGAAAGAGGAGAATCGAACACGAAAATATACCGACTATATCCAGACGAAAGAACGTGTAGAAGGCATGATAGAAGACATTCAGAGTTTGGAAGAAGAGTATACCCTTACAGGCATGGGTTTAAGTCCTTACCGAGATTCAATGGTACAAAGAACAGAAGATTGGGAAAAGAAATTTACCCGCCTCAAGATGGACTTGTATTTGAAAAATAATACCAATGCAAATTATTTTGAATTGTCTTTGACGGGGAATGGTATTATGCAGCCACTTGAGCTTTACATCAAGATGTGTAAGCTTAAAAACTATACATTTGTTTTAGAGTCTTATTGGTATAGAAAATCGTACTACGATGAGTTGGTAGAAAAAGTGGAGGATGACGAAGAGGGCTTTGCTGTGAAGGTGAAAACTGCCAGAGCTGAGTATGTTGTACTTGAAGTAAATACAGAAAAAGAAGTCAAACTTGAGCCAGAAAAAGAAAATGACAAACTTGTCGCAGTATTGATGAAGATTAAGGGGGATTGTGTATCGCCTTATTTTAATAATGAGAATGGCGTACATAAATGGAAGCAAAAGGATGGTAAATACAATACTTTTATGGTTGATGTAGACAATCCTAAAACCTCCAAAGAATTACATAAAAAGCGTAGTTTGTCCAAAATAAAAATACGTCGAACTTATGATCCTGAATTTCTGACAGACAATGTTTATCCTATTAAAAGAATGGTTCCCAAAAATAGCTATATAGACCTTTTAATGGATACAATGGATAAACGTTTTGATAAAATCATGGATGAGGTATTAGGGTGAATAAGGTAGAAAAAATATTAATTGTAGCAGCAACTGCACTGGAAATTCAACCGACCAGAGACAAATTGAAGCATAAGTCAGTTAAAACGATTGACTTTTTGATTACTGGCGTAGGTATGTTAGCCACAGGCATAAAACTTATGCAAAGGCTGGAACAACAAGACTATGATCTAGTTATCAATGCTGGTATTGCAGGTGCTTTCGATCGTTCTATAGAATTGGGAGAAGTTGTTCAGGTAGTAGAGGAACGAATTGGCGACCTCGGAGTAGAAGAGCAAGATGGCAGCTTTACAGATATGTTTGAAATTGATCTTATTCAAGCTGATGAAAAGCCTTTTAAAAATAAGAAATTACAAGCTTCAAACCCGATCAAACAACTATCATTAAGACTGGTTAGCGGACTTACTGTCAATAAAGTTCATGGCGAAAAAAACAGTATCCAGACAATACAAAATAAATATCAACCAGACATTGAAAGCATGGAAGGTGCAGCCGTTTTTTATGCTTGTCAATTGAAAAACATCCCCGTCTTACAAATTCGCTCCATTTCAAATTATGTAGAACCCAGAAATCGATCCAATTGGAAAATTTCACTAGCTGTAGAAAACTTAAATAATTCTATTTTGAATATATTGGATTTTTTTGCTACATTTGAATAGTCTGAAAATTAGAGTTTTAAACAAGCTCTAAGATAAACTCTTATTAACAACCATCTAAAAAGACTACGATGAGAAAATTTTTCCTAATGGGACTGTTCCTGTGCGGTTTTTTTGCCTGTATAATGGATAGCCCAAACCCTAATAACCCTGAGACGACTACTGAAAAAGTAGTAGAACCTAAAGCATACCAGCATTATTTACTACCAGATAAACCAACTGAGAATGAGGATATTCCCAAATTTATAGAAAAAGCGGACTTAGGTAAAGTGCTCTTTTTTACAAAAATAAATGGCAGTGCATGTTCAGATTGCCATAGCCCTGCGCATGGATTTACTGCCGGACAACAACAATCTTGTGGGCGTGGCTGCGAAGGTACACCACCAAATAGAAGGCTAATAGAAGGTTTTGAAAAACCAGATATTCCGGCTGTAAAATCTCCATCATCAATAGGCATAGCGGGTTCCAATTTATTACTGTGGAATGGTTCAGCAGGACCGGACGACATTAACAATGCCTTTAATTCCTCTGATTCTACCAAAAACACCTGGATCAATCGTTTCAAACTCCATGCTGCTGTATTGCAGGCGTTTTTTGCAACTTCAGAAGGTGCGCATGATATGAGAACTAATGTTGAAATGGTGAGAGAAAACCATCCTGAAATTCTGGATATGTTTAAAAAGGTGTACACTGGAGTAGCCGAAGGAAGACTTTGCGAAGTAGAGGATTTTGCGGAGTGTGTAGCTGCTTTTCAAATGCGCTTAGTCCCAAATGATTCCAGATTTCAGCAATGGCTAAGAGGAGAAGAAGATATTTCAACTCAGGCAAAGCGGGGATTAGTAGCCTTTGAAGCAAAATGTGCCAGTTGTCATGAGCCGCCATTTATGGGAGCAGATCGCTTTGCAGATGTAGGGTTTCCACACTTGATAAATGAACTTCATGATGGCTCCGCAGGTGGTAATGCCGGTAGATATTCGTTTACAAAACAGCCAGAAGATAGCCTGAAGTTCAGAATTATGCGCTTAGCTACCAATGTGACTGCCCATATAGCCTGGGGACATGGAGGTACTTTTAATACTTTGGAAGGCTGTATTAAAGGACACAAGAATATAAATGCTGTCTCAGAACAAGAAACAGACGATATTGTCGAGTTCCTGAATATGACAGGAGATTCAGAGTTGCTGAAAATGAAGCCGGAAAATTGATTTATAAGCTCTCTTCTTCTTCGTATTTAATGTGAGGACGATAGGGTAAAAATGGTATTTTTAAAAGGTAGCCTATATCGCTAATCTCATCTTTCTTCATATGAGTATCTACACCGTATACAAGCTTTTCATTGTCAACGACAGCATAAGTGCCGAAGACTCTATCCCAAATTGAAAAGATATTGCCATAATTTGTATCGCTGTAAGGCTGACGGTAATGGTGATGAACCCGGTGCATGTTGGGCGTGCATACGATCAGTACTAAGGCATTGTCCAGCCATTTGGGCATGGAGATATTAGAATGATTGAACTGCGATAAAATCAAAGATAAAGACTGGTATAAAAATATCATCCATACAGGAGCTCCGGTAACAATGACAGCTACTAAAGTAAAGATATAACGAATAACGCTCTCGCCAGGGTGATGCCTGTTGGCTGTAGTTGTATCTACATGCTGATCTGTATGATGAACGACATGGAATTGCCACATCCATTTTACATGATGTTCTACATAATGTGCGAGCCAGGCACCCACCAGATCCATTAAAAGTAAGCCGACGATTGCCGTTAGCCAAATAGAGATAGAAGCAGCACTCATCCAATTCATCACACCAAAGCCAGTCGTAGCAACCCACTGAGCAGTTTTTACTAAGAGGAATGCCATCGACAAATTGACAAGTATTGTTGTTGCAGTAAAGAAAATATTCAGACCAGTATGTTTAGTTCTGCTATAAGTCTTCATCGAAAAAAGCGGGGCAGCATTTTCAATTAAAAAGAAAATAGTCAGTCCACCGATCAGTAAAATAGAACGGTGAAGGGTTGGCATTTCGGAGAAATAATTGATAATTACGTCCATGTCAGTCACTTATTTATAGCCCTTAAACAAGTCCAGTCTTCAACAGACCAAGGCTTATCTACGAATAAATTGGTGCTTCTGAGCCATTTCATTTGCTCATTGGCATCATCTGTTTTATCATATGCATAATGATGGTCACTTAGCCATTCCCATTCTTCATCAGTTGTTTCATTGGAACGAGCGAATGTTTCCCACCTTTTCATGAAGGGATCGTGTAAAACTTTATTTTGGTGGTCAATCATCAAGTCGGTATACATAAAAATACCGTTTTTTATCAACCAAACAGGGAGATTGATGAAAAGTTCTTTCTTTTCCTGACTATTGAGGTGATGGATGCTTAGCGTTGCTACGATCAGATCAAAAGCATCTGTTTCAAAGCTGGCATCTTGCATATATTGTTCAATATAATGGATAGAATAGTCCGAAAATCGCTTTTTGCAAACCTTTAGCATTTCAGCCGAAGCATCCAATAAAGTATATGCTGAGTCAGGAAACTGATTGATTAATATAGCTGTAGAATTTCCATTTCCACAACCCAGTTCAAGTATATTGCGTGGTTTGAAATCTTCGGGCAGATAGTCGACTACGGAATTCAATAATTTTTTATAATGAGGAACAAAACGCTCCATATCTTTGGTATATGTGCCTGTCCATTCATCAAAATCTTTGACAACATTTCTTTTTACTGACATACCTGTAAATTAAGAAATTAACGAATCAATTCCCCGTCAACTGTGCGCCAAATGCCAAGTGGGTTTGCTGTTTTCAGCGCATCGGGTAATTGGTCATTTGGGAAATTTTGTAAACATAAAGGACGGGCAAAGCGTTTAATCGCCGCAGTACCTACAGAAGTAAAACGCCCGTCGGTAGTAGCCGGATATGGGCCACCATGATGCATGGAATGACAGACTTCTACGCCAGTTGGTACACCATTAAAAATCAATCTGCCTACTTTTTTTTGCAATATAGCAATAAGTTGACTGTAAGTGTTTAGTTCACCTGTTTCACCCATTAATGTACCAGTTAATTGCCCCTTTAAAGACGCTGCCACTGCTTCTAGTTCTGCATTATTCTGACATTTGACGACCAAGGAAAAAGGGCCAAAAACTTCTTCATGCAGCGCCGGATTTTGTATGAATGTTGATGCGTCAACTGAAGCTATTGTTGGCAAACCCTGATTGGTGCCACCTTCGGCAACGGCTTGCTCTTCCTGAACAGCTTGTATATTCAGGGCATTTGATCTTTTTTGATTATAATTTTCAAAAATGCCTTTATTTAGCATGGTACAGGGTGTCAACTGAGCGACAGCCTTGCGAAGATTTTGTATAAAATCATTCGTGTTTTTATCTTCTTTTATGATAATTAAACCTGGATTTGTACAGAATTGTCCTGCGCCAAGATTAACAGATCCAGCGAGTTGTTGAGCTATACTTTCGCCTTTGTTTTGTACTGCTTGTGGCAATAAAAAAACAGGATTAATACTACCCATTTCTGCAAAAACAGGAATAGGTTCTTCTCTTTTCTGCGCCAATTTATGCAAAGCTAATCCGCCTTTATGAGAGCCTGTAAATGCCACAGATTTTGTTGATGGATGCATGACTAATAATTGTCCAACCTGATAACCATCACTATTCAAAGAAGAAAAAACTCCATCTGGCATACCTGTTTCCTGAGCCGCTTTACTGATCGCCTCGCTTATCATTGCATTGGTACCCAGATGAGATTCATGAGCCTTTACAATAACCGGACAGCCAGCAGCTAAAGCAGAAGCAGTATCGCCCCCCGCAGTAGAAAAGGCTAAGGGAAAATTACTTGCCGTAAAAACAACGACAGGGCCTACTGGCACCAAGAGACGACGAATATCCGCTTTAGGAAATGGCTTCCGATCAGGTTGGGCTGTATCAATGCTTGCATCTACCCAGGAACCCTCTTCTGCAACTTGTGCAAAAAGACGAAGTTGATTGCAGGTGCGTCCTCTTTCTCCCTTTACTCTGCCTTCTGGCAAACCGGACTCTAGCATAACCCGCTTTACTAATGTATCGCCAAGGGCTTCTATATTATCAGCTATTTTACGCAGAAATTCGCCACGTTTTGTACCGGAAAGTTGTTGGTATTTCGCAAAGGCGATCTGTGCTTTTTTCATAACAAGATTGACTTCGCTTTCTGTTGCTGCACTAAAATGTCCATCTAAAGCTTCGTCGGAAGCTGGATTGAAAGATTGTACTTTAACTTTACCTTCGGCTGAATATTCAAAACCGATTATGTTCTTTAATTGCATATTTTTTGTGATGTAGTGGGTAGAAAGGGACTTTGGTAAAGATAAGGAAAGACTTAATATTTTACAATCTACTTAGTCTGCTGTATTGATGAGGTTTGAAATATGACAAGCAGCAATGCCAGCAGTCTCTGTACGCAAACGACTTTTCCCCAAACTGATGCCTTCATAACCTTGTTGCAAAGCCAATTCAACTTCCTCTTTAGAGAAATCGCCTTCGGGGCCAATGAGGATACAGATATTCTTATTTTTCTTTGCAACATCCTTTAAATGACTTAATGCTTTATCAGGATGACAATGTGCTATAAAGTAATCGAAAGAACTGTCGGCAGGAGATTTGATAAAGTCTTGAAACTTGCTCAATTCATTTAATTTGGGCAAATAAGCTTTCAAAGACTGTTTCATGGCAGTCAGCATGATTTTTCTTAAACGATCTGTCCGGATATTTTTACGTTCGGAGCGCTGGCAGAGTAGGGGAGTGACGGTTGAAATGCCAAACTCAGTTGTTTTTTCCAAAAACCATTCAAAACGACTGATGTTTTTTGTTGGTGCTATGGCTATATGTAACTGGAAATCAGGAGCATTATAGTTTTCGATAACAGACTTAATACTCAGCACACATTTTTTTTTGCTTGCTTCAATGATTTCCCCTTCATAAAAGCCCCCTTTCCCATCTACAAATTGTATGGTATCTCCACTTTTTTTGCGGAGCGATTGCAGGCAATGGCGGGCTTCCTCCTGAGCCAATGTAGCTAAACCATCTTGTATGTCATCAGTATAAAATAAAATCACAGAGCAGCAGATTAAATAGCAATAGATGCCTTTCGTTTATTACCTTCGTTTGCATAATCCATTACAATATCGTAATAATTTTTGTCGTTCATCTTTGCTTCCAGCCATACTTTATAGTTGATACATTTTTCAAAGGGTTCACCATAAGGCGGATGCATTTTAAGGAACTTATCAATTTCTTTTTGCTCACTTGCAGGAGGATCAAACACACCTTTTTTGAGAATATTGATTAATATATTTATGAATGATTTGAAAATGATATTATTAGGTTCAGACAAGAGCTTTTTATAGACTCTTTTTGTTCTTCTAAGAAGATCCAGAGCATAACGATGGTCTTTTTTCTCAAAATATATAATCGTCTCAAGAATAGCGACCTCCATTCTGAATTCCTTAGAGAGTTTTTCGTGTATCTCTGCAACATAGCAAGGCGATAATTCTTTTAATGCTTCATCGTATTGCTTAAGGGCAAAATGTATCTGTGCTAGTCTGCCCAAATGCCCGACAAGAACATTTGGCGGCAGTTCTGATAAAAAGGAAACGTCTCGCCCGCCGAGGTATTCTTCTGTAAACTGATCAAGCACTCTTAAGCCTTTGTCCAACTGATTGGTATGGAAAAAAGTAGAGTATTCATAGGTAATGTAAAATGGCCAAAACTTATCCTTATTTACCCCGTCATGTTGCTCTAATACTCTGTGCATTTCTTTTAGATATGGTATAGATGCAGGGACTTTCAACAACCAATGGTGATTGGCTATAATCCAGCTAAGGATAACAATTTTGGTTCTATGGTGAGCTTTAGTAAATGCTTGCTCTTGCTCAAATTCTTCATAACCTTTTATTAGGTGTTCCAATAAGAGGTCGAATTTTTTCTCTTGATAAAGAATGTTTTGGATAGCCTGAAAAATGTCGAGTCGGGCATTAAAGGTCGTTTTGACCAGATCAGATTCAGAAAACTGATCCTTTATTTCTGCCATTGTTTGGAGAATGTCAGATTCAGCGGTGCCATTATGGATACTAGAAGTCAATCTGAAAGTTACCTGAGAAACGATATAGCGCAATTCGCTGAGTTTCTCATGTTTATTTCTGATCGCTTTGCGTTTTTGTATATAATCATGCGAGTCAATAGTACCGAAAACCGCACTCATATTGATGAGTTCAGAATAGACGATCATTGCTAATTCATAGGCTTCAATTTTTAATGCTTTTTTTTCTGCTTCTAATAGTAGGGTATGGGAGGTGGAATAATCGTCTTTATTATAGGCAATACGAGCGAGCATGATGGTACGGTGTATTTGCAGGTGGTCATCCATGCGCCCGTACTGAACGAGTAAGCTTTGTTGTACTTCATCAAGAAGACGGTTTCGGAGACGATAAAAAGCGTTTTTGCTCATGCCTGGGAATAAGTCCCTGATAAGGTGATCGTTATTTTTGTGGGATCTGCTATAATAAGCTTCAAATAATTGAACAATTTTACTTTCTTTCTGATTAGTACGCATTCGATTAACGAAGAAAATAAAATTTTTCGCTTCTTTATCACTAAGCGATTGTATAATGTCCTCTACTTTTCTCATTTACAGATAATTAGTTCTTGGGGCAAAAATTGAGGAAAGCCCCAGTAGCCTTTTACTGAACTATTTTTTTTAAACAAACTAAGAGCTTGTTTAAATTTCTATCAATTGTCTACAAGTGGCAAATTTTACCCTGTACTTCGTTACTCTTCAATCACGTAGCACAGCTATGCTCTCTCATCGTGCCTTGTTCAGAATAAAATTTGCTTACTTTCGCTCAATCATAGAAATTTAAACAAACTCTAAGCTTAAATATACGGATTTAATAAAATTTAACTAAAAATGATGCCAACTATTTATAAATTTAGGAAAATAAGTTACCCAATTCCTCCACTGATAAACAAGACAGTATGAGTACAAGAATAAATTTTCACCCTAGATACATGAGCCTGATATTCATTTGTTTTTTGGGGATTCAAAACATAAAAGCTCAGGATTGGCAATGGGCAAAAAAAGCCGGAGGGTTGGGCTTTGAACATGGTCAGCATATCTCAGTAGATAAAAAAGGTGGCTTATATCTGTCGGGAACATTTGAGCTAACTGCCGATTTTGGAGATACTTTAAACTCGAAAGGACACAGTGATATTTTTGTTGCCAAATATGATACATCAGGCAATTGGTTGTGGTCGAAACAGATAAATGGAACAGGAAGAGATTATTGCATGAGCATGTCCCGAAATGCTGAAAATATCTATTTGGCTGGTTTTTATGAGCATGAACTACATTTTGACTCTGTGATTATTAGAGGTGATAAACAAGATATTTTTATTGCGAATTATGATACAGAGGGGCAGCTAAAATGGGTGAAAACTTTTGGTGGACCAGGGTTTGACGGAGCTTACGGAGTTGATACCGATAAACATGGAAATATCTATATGACAGGTGTATTTGCAGATTCATTTAAGGTGGATACATTTCAATTTTATCAGCCTAGATGGAGGGGCGTTTTTTTATTAAAAATGGATAAGGAAGGAGAAGTGCAATGGCTCAAGGCTTCATCAGGAAGAGGGAATATGTTAGTTAATGCTATTGATGTTGATGAAACCGATCATATATACATAACAGGCGAATATGCTGGAAAAAATGTTATAGGAACAGATACGATAGAAGGGCAAAAGGGGATATACACCGCTAAGTTTGATAGCAATGGCGAAGTTTTATGGTTGAGCGAATGGGGCGATAAAGGAATTTTTGGTTTTGGTGGTGATGTACTTGCAGATACTTCTGGAATATATGTATGTGGAGCTTATCAGGGCATAGGAAGGTTTGGGGATGATCTGATGACAGCCCTGGGCGAAACCGACATTTTTTTGACGAAACTAGATCCGAGTACCGGACAGATAGAATGGCTGGAACGTGCAGGAGGTTTTGAACATGACAAGGGAATGGGTTTGCTTTTGCACAATGAAAAACTATACATGACAGGCTGGTACGATGCAGAATCTAATTTTGGAGATACGACATTGACCGCTAGCGGAGGGAATAACTTTTTTATTACTGAATATAGTAAAAATGGACAAGTTAATTGGGTACAGGCTCCAATTCAGCAAGGCTTGGCCTATGGGAAAGCACTGACAGCAGATGAAGACAATAATATTTATTTTACGGGTTGGTTTACACGTATACTAAATTTTCCTACAGCTCTTTTACGAGCTACAGGAGAAGCAGATGTATTTCTTGGGAAGTATAAATTACCAGATAAAAACTAACTTAATAATACCCCCAAAAGAATATTCAAAATCAGTTACTCACCCCGTGATATTTGATGTTTTTGAGTTAGTGTTATGCCTTCACAACATCTAAAATACTTCCGTAACTTGGGAGTTCAGTAGACAAAAAATCTGTTTTAGTCATCCAGCGAGCATCTTCTATATCTTCCTCATGCTGAAGCTTTAATTTAGTATCTGAAGTTGTCATTTTATACCAATAGGTTGGTTTTAGACAACGTTTGTCTTTGCGATTTCTATAGATGTGATGTGATGTGTAAATTAGCTCATGGCGTTCTACATTTTGCAGACCAGTTTCTTCCATGACTTCACGCACAGCGGCTTCTTCCTTGCTTTCTCCCGGATCGATCTTACCTTTGGGTAAATCCCAATGTTTGCGGCGATAAATAAACAAAATTTCATCGTTCTCATTATGTACTAGTCCACCTGCTGCTTCAACTATTTTAAATAAAGAGAAAAAATCCTCTTTCAACTGTTCCAGATCATTACCAACTATGCTTACTGTATCATACCGTTGACTTTTCTCCGCTGCATCTACATAGTTAAGCAATAAGCCAACTTTACCATGATACTCGCCACGTAAATGTTTTTTACCTTGTGGAAGTTCTTTTATTTCATCTCGGCTGACGAGTTGAAAAGCCGTTTTGTCTAAGTATATTTTGTACATTTGCGCCAATAAAATTTAAAAATATGTCTTTAAGTCTTGAAGCCGATATTGCTGGAAAACTATTGCAAATAAAAGCAATAAAATTAAGCCCTCAAAATCCATTTACCTGGGCGTCGGGAATTCAGTCGCCTATTTATTGTGATAATAGAAAAACGTTGTCCTATCCGCTTGTGCGTAATGCTGTAAAAGCTGGTTTGGTAGAAAAATCTGCCTTATTTGGTAAATTGACTATGGTGGTTGGTGTAGCTACGGCAGGTATTGCGCATGGAGCTTTGTTGGCTGATGCCCTGGGCTTGCCTTTTGCTTATGTTCGGAGTAAAGCCAAAGGACATGGTTTGCAAAATCTGGTAGAAGGAGAAGTCAGGGGAAATGAACGTGTGTTGGTAGTAGAGGATTTGATTTCTACAGGAGGAAGTAGCCTGAAAGCCGTTGAGGTATTGGAAAGTTTGGGTTGTAATGTAGCTGGTGTCTTAGCTATTTTTACTTATGGCTTTCAGCGTTCTGTAGATGCCTTTGAAGAAGTAGATTGTAAATTAGAAACATTGAGTAATTATGATGCTTTGCTCAAAGAGGCTTTAGAAATTGGCTATATTTCCAAAGAAGAAGCCGCCGATTTGACGGAATGGAGGAAGAATTTTTAATTCATGATAAAAATTGATTACGCACGATTCAAAAAAGACCTCCAATTCAAGAAGGAAGGGGAGAAGCATTATATTTTTGGAACAATAAGGCAAAAATACCTGGTTTTACAGCCGGAGGAAGTAGTACGTCAGTTGGTCTTGCAATATCTAATGCAGGATAAGGGCTATGGCAAAAATTATATTCGGTGTGAAATGTTGCTGAAGATCAATACCCGCCGGAAACGTTGCGATATTCTAGTTTTTGATAATGATACAAAGCCTTGGCTGCTGGTAGAATGTAAGGCGGCTTATGTACCCATCACACAAGATACTTTTGATCAAATCGCCCGTTATAATCTGGCTTTAGGCGTGGAGTATCTGGTGTTGACGAATGGAGTAGAGACCTACTGTTGTAAGATGAATCATGAAGCAGAGACTTATGATTTTTTGGAAGCAGTGCCGGAGTTTTTTTAATTGAGAATCAAGTACTTCACATTCTAAATTCCGTATTCATCCGTTCTGCGGTTCAGGCAAGCATTTTAAGCTTCCCTAACCGTACGCTGCTCAATACGCTTCTCATAATTCACCCCTTGGAAAATACGCTGTACAAAGATACCAGGCGTATGAACGAAATTAGGATCAAGTTCACCAGGTTCGACTAATTCTTCGACTTCCACTATAGTCACCTTACCAGCCATCGCCATCATCGGATTAAAATTGCGAGCCGTTCCTTTGAATATCAGATTGCCCATGGTATCACCTTTCCAGGCTTTTACTAAGGCAAAATCAGCGTGAAGGGCGGGTTCCAATACATACCAGCGACCATCTATCTGGCGGGTTTCTTTACCTTCTGCAACTTCTGTACCGTAGCCTGTAGCCGTATAAAAGGCAGGAATGCCGGCTCCACCCGCACGTATTTTTTCTGCTAGTGTGCCTTGTGGTGTCAGGGTGACTTCTAGTTCGCCAGAGAGTAATTGGCGTTCAAACTCAGCATTTTCACCAACATAAGAAGAGATCATTTTTTTGACCTGACGAGTTTGCAACATAAGTCCAATACCAAAGTCATCCACACCAGCATTATTGGATATGCAGGTAAGTCCTTTTACACCTTTTTTTACCAATGCAGAAATACAGTTTTCCGGGATACCGCAGAGTCCAAAACCACCCAGCATTAGGGTCATGTTGTCTTGAATATCATGTGTAGCTTCTTCTGCGTTTTTATATACTTTGCTCATGTTTTGAATATTTACAACAAAATAAAGAAAAACATAAGTCATTCCGAATTTTAAAAGTGTTAAAAAATGTCCATAGTTGATGGTCGATAGTCCATAGATTATAATTTCTATTTTGACTAAAATTCGGGATGACTTATGTTTTATATATCTGTGATAATTTGATTTTATTCCTTAATCACTTTAATCGGACGGCTCATACCATCTGCGTGGCGAATTTGCACGAAGTATATACCCGAATCCAGTTTGTTACCAATATTAGCAACACCTTCTTTTTGTAAAATAGGCATACTTTCAACAGTCTGACCAAGTACATTCAATACTTCCAGATAAGTATTAGTATTTATATTTTCCAATGAATAAGTAATATTCAAAGTATTGCTGAAAGGATTAGGGAAGGCAGATAATTCGATATTTTCATCAATATCTTCAATAGCAACCGGAGCATCGTCGTAGGCAATGAAAAAATCTACTGCGGCTTCTACTAAGTGACCAGGAAGATCATCTGCTGTTTCAAAAGAAATTTGCATATTGGCTGTTGGGTTTGGAAAGTAGTCCTTTACACGTATAAAGGTACGTGGACGCCAATTGCTCTCACTATCTGTAAGAGTTTGAAGGCTGACATTAGTGTTTCCGTCAGAAAGAACGACTTCAAGCATATCATTCGTAGCTCCCTGACCACCCTCATTAAAAAACCAAAGACTATAAGCAAGATAAGGTTCATTCATACCAGATAGGTCAAAAAGAGGAGAAGTTAATGTGGTAAAACCATCATCGACATCATCATCACCAGCACCACCACCGCCATTACCAGTTACATAGCAAGCATTACCTAAGTCAAAATCCAGATCCTCGTCCGTATTGGAGTTTCCACCATCAAATTGTGTGCCTATTGGTTCTCCTCTTTCCCACATACCAGTTTCAGCATCTCCTGTGACTGTCCAACCGAGGTTTACTGCAAATTCATCTTGAATACCTTCTTCAAGTTCTATCAAAAGTGCTGTACCATCAATACCACTTTGCGGGAAACCTGCGGTAATATAACCCCATTTTCCAGCAAAAATATCATAAAAACCACCAGTTACGTTATTAATAGAAAAATTACCAGAGGCATCTGAAGTCAGTTCATAATTGAAATCAGCATTGGCAATAGAGACCGTAGCATCAGGAATAGGGCTACCATCAATGGCACTAACTACCTGTCCTGTTACATTGAACATAGGTTGTGTCATCAATTGTACATCTTGTATCGTTACCTGACCATTTGCTAAGTTTACACTAATGGTTTGAGGCATATAAGCAGGGTGGTCATAGATGGCATCATAAGTGCCTGATGTTGCTGTTCCTGTAGCATATTCACCACTAAGGTTTGAATTGTCAACAATACTTGGACCTACAAGAGTTATAGATGCATTAGATATTGCTGCGCCAGTATTAGCATCAGTAATATTACCTTCCAGATAACAACCTCTTACGTAATTTGGCTGCAATACCTGCAAAGAACCTTCCAGATTAGATGCCAGTACTAAGCCTGAAGGAAGAAAAGGATAAGCACCCCAACAGCCGAAAAAACCACCGTCTGGTCCCAGGTAAGTATCATAATTAGCAACTTCTATGAGCGTGTTGGGACGGCTTCCATCAATGATGACAATCCCATCTGTATAATGTGAAATTACAACATAGTCATTCAAAACATGAGCATTATGTGGAACTACACCATTACCAACAGTAGCAGCAGGGCGAAATTCATCAAGATATTTTATATCTGTTGGATCAGAAACATCATAAGCAGCAGTTGGTGCATCTGCACGTTCATCCGTTGTAAATAATGTATTCCCATCATCTGACAGCCAGGCATTATGTGTAAAATCAAATGGTGTTCCATTACTGCCCAGCGCTACAATGTTTGATTTATCGCTTACATCATAGATCGTGAATACGCCGTCGTATACATCAGAGGTATACAGCAGGTTATTGCGTGCATAAGTATCATGTGCATAAATAGCAGGCGTTCTGCCTACATAAACAGGATTGTAAGGGTCATTATTCAAATCAAAAATAAGTGTACCACCAGCATTAATATTACTGCCAGAAACATACAAATACCCAAATTCATCTACATATAAATTATGAATACTGGAAAGTTGACTAACATTTCCATTGATGTCGATCATGGGCTGGAAATCATAGTAATTATTAGCACTGCCCGGTAAGTCCGAAAGGTCAATAATTAATATACCATTGCTAGTCTCATTACTTACATAAGCATAGTGACTCCAGGATTTTAAATCTCTCCAGGTAGAGGAAGGCCCTGAAATATTAGCTACTTCCACCGGATTAGCAGGGTCAGCCAGACTAACGATAGAAGTACCATTTCTAAGTCCCATCAGGGCATATTCTGTACCATCATCAGCTACATAGCCCCAGATGTCATTGCCGTTATCACTATAAGTGACTTCTCCGACTAAGGTACAGTTTAGTTGTGCATTCATTATTAGGACACAACAAGTAAAAAAGCAAGTTAATAAACTCTTCATAATTGAAATTTAGTGGATGTTAGGATTGAAAACATAGGCGTAACAGAGATGACACCAATTAGTTTGTAAATTTCCACAAATATAAGCTTAATAAGCTCAAAAGACTGTCACCTAATTGCAACTTTGTTACGTTTTTAGTTGATCTTTCATAGAAAAAGAAATATACGCTTATTTAGAGAAGCTGTGTTGGCTTTAAATAAAAATCCCGAATCTTCATTATGAAAATTCGGGATTTTTATTTTTAAAATATAACCGCAGGAAATTGCCAGATTAATCTTTTAATATCCCATAAACATTATTATCCTTATCCATGTCGGCCATCCGATTAGAAGGATCAATGCTAATGGTCTTGATTTTTTTAGTTTTAATAGGAATAGTCAATTCATAAGTAGGATTAGTCCATGGCCAATCTTCTGCCACTTCATAACCCATACTCTTATCTTCCTGTGGTTTTTCACCTCTCATAATACGTAGCGGGATATGATAAAGCGTTTTATCTCCGTTCTTTTCTTCTATGACAAGGTCAATAGGCATCATCATGTTGCCAATGCGCTCTAGTGTCACTTTTGTGCTTTTCTTTTCTTTAGCGGCAGACTTTACACCGTAGTCGATTTGATTGGTTGAATTGGCAAAGTGCTGTAAATACCAATCCAACTCAAGCCCACTTTCTTTTTCCATGACACGCATGAAATCATTCGGATTTGGATGTTTGAATTTCCACTTATCATAATACGCCAATAAGCCTTTATCCAGTGCTTCCTGACCGATAATATAGCTTAATTGGTGAAGAAAAACAGCACCTTTTGAATAAGCAGCAAGTCCGTAAGCTCTATTGGTATTATAATGGTCAGCATGTTTGGTCATCGGCTCTTCCTGACCGCTACTTGCAATAAAGAAATACCCCTGATAGGAGCGTTCCTGAGCATCTCCAGGTATGTCAAATAATTTTTGCATCAAACGAGAAGAAGAATAAGTAGTAAAACCTTCATCCATCCATGCATACAAAGATTCATTAGTTGCCATTAACATCTGATACCAGGTGTGGAAAACTTCGTGTACGGTCACTCCAACAAGACTTGTGAGTTCACGCTCTCCTGTAATTAATGTTGCCATTGGGTATTCCATTCCACCATCGCCGCCTTGTATGACAGAATATTGATCGTAGGGATATTTACCATGCATTTCATTGATATACTCAAATGTTTTTATGGTATATTCTGGTAGTTTTTCCCAGTTTTCATTGGTTTTAGGACCTGGCTGATACAAGAAATGCAAAACCGGACCATCAGGTACTTTTGCTGTTATGTGTTTGTAGTCAGGGTCGGCTGCCCATACAAAATCATGTACATTAGGCGCTTTGAAATGCCAGGTCAGTTTATCGCCTTTAGGCGCAGTATAAGCGGTGTTGGTATTATAACCATGCCCAACTTCATTTGGATTTTGAATGTAGCCAGTGCCGCCCAAAATATAATCTTTGTCAATAGTGATTTTTACATCAAAATCACCCCAAGGAGCGTGAAATTCTCTTCCAATATAAGGATTGGCATGCCAGCCCATATAATCGTACTCACAAATTTTGGGATACCATTGCGACATAGAATATTCGACGCCTTCTTTACTCTTCCAACCCGAACGACGAACCTGAACAGGGACTTGTGCTTCCCACTCCATGTAGAAAGTCGTGCTTCCACCCGGAGGAATGGGTTTGCTTAATTCTACTTCCAGAATAGTTCCTACTGTTTCATGGTTTACAGCCGCTCCATCTTGTGTTAGTTTAGACACTTTGATGTAGCCAATTTGGTCGTCTTTTAGTTTTGAAATACGACTGCCTACACGTTTGTCAGCATCTTCGATAGTACGAGAACGGACATCCATCATACTGCCAGGCTGAAAAGCGTTGAAAAACAGATGATAAAAAACTCTGTCGAGCTGGTCCGGTGAGTTATTGTAATACGTTAAGGTCTGTTTGCCATCATACTGATGCTTATCTGTATTCACGTCAATTTCCATGACATAATTGACTTTTTGCTGCCAACGGTCTGCTGTTTGTGCAAACGATAGGCTGAAAGCTGATAATAAGATGAAAAAGGGAGTTATAATTTGTTTATAGTTCATAGTTAATTCAGTTTTGTTTTATACAATTTTTGATATAATCTATCAATTCTGGCGGTGTTTCTGCATATTGGGAAAACTGTGAGATAGCCTGTGAATGTGTAATACTATATTTTATAGGTTTTGAAATGAACACTCTGTCTTTTTTAGGTTTTTTTGAATCCATTATTAGACTTTCCAGTATTTTTAACATGAAATGGAATTCAAATTTCCCTCTGAATACAAGTCGCTGATCCATTTTTCTAAATGCTTTTTCCTTTGCGGCAACTACTTTTTTAGTGATTTTCAGTGCATCAGGAAATGTAGTTTTAATCTTAGTCCAATCGTAATGCGAAGTAATACCATCTAAGTCAATTTTGATAAATCCTCTTGGCATTTTATCGTCTAAACTGACATTGGTTATCTGCTTTAATTCGTGTTTTTTCTCTATTAGACAAGCATACCAAGCGTTGAATAATAAAACGGCTTTATGAAATTCTTCTTGTAGTTTTTTATAAAGTTCAATACATTTTTTGAAGTCATCGTCGGTTTCTAAAAATCCCCATTCACTTTTTAGAATTTCTCCAAAAGAGGCAACACTTACATATAGATTTTCAATAGAGTAACAGTGTGTTTCGTATATGTTTGGATGATTAACAGGCGGATCAAAGTCACGGTCTGTGAAAAAGCATGTTTTATATTTATTGTAAATTTTGTGGTTTTGAATCAACTCAAATACCTTTAAAACATAACCTTTTCCTTTGCAATCTATGGGATAATAACTGCCCTGGAAAACTGATTTTATCCGAGCAATATAATAAGGACTATCCTTGCCTTCAAAGAAACAAAACAAACCAAGTTTATCCTCTCTAATATGCTTGGTGAAGGTCATGTAGGCTACATGAGCAGAATTTTCTCTCGCTTGTCGCAATTCATCTACACTCATACTACCTTTTTGGTTTTACTGCGTTTTATGGGCGTTAAATATTCTCCGAGTGAAACCGCATGTTCGTCTAGTTGATTTTCAAAAATAAAAGGGGAGTGTGTTACCGCAAATAGAAAACGACATTTGCCAGAGTTGTAAATATCAGGCAGCAATTGTTTTTGCCAGAATATAGAAAGGGATAATTCAGGTTCATCGAACAAAACAATAAACTCTTTGTCAGAATCTGAGAGGTAAATTCTTGAAAAAATAGAAATGATCTGCTTTTCGCCAGAGGATAGGTCTTTCAGGTCTAGTGGTTCGTCACTGCCATCAGCCTGGATATAAATCTCTATTTTACTTTCGTCGTAAATCAGTTTTTTGTTGACCAGATATTTATTACATATGTCTCTGAATGTTTTGATTGAGTTATCTAGTTCTCTTTGTTCATCATAAACATTGATAAGCTTATCTAAGAAGAAAAGCAAAGAATGATCTTTGTCTTGGATTTCTTTAGTCGTGACGATTTTTTTAATTCGTTGCTGATCTTTTTTCTTTATACCATCTCCAACACGGGCAAGGATAATATCTATGTCATTCTCATCAATAGATTCCAAAAGTTTTTCGTTTGTCTCGGGAATACCATTAACTAACTGACTAAGTATTTCGCTGGATATTTTGGATAAACCTTCTTGCGATTTGCGTTCTATTTCATGAGTTATACTATTAAATCGTTGTTCTACATCTTTCATTCCAAAGTGAATAAGACGAGCATCTTCATTCTTGATGTGGAATTTTTCATCGTCATAACCTAAATTTCGTAAGTCTTCTTCTATGCGTCGGTATGTCGGTAGATGTAATATTTCATAATTTTTCAACTCCTCATCAAACAACTTCTTGGT